>CAZQPM010000192.1:0-7961 GCA_964595195.1 uncultured Burkholderiales bacterium
GAGCCGGTCGCCCCGGCCCCTGCGGCCCCGGCTGCTCCCGTCTCTTCTGAAGCCGCACCCGCACCCACGGCCCCGGCGCCAGCGGCGGCCCCGGCGCAGCCGGCGGCCCCGGTCAGCGACTCGCCGACGCCCTGACCCTGGGGGCGGGATCGCCCGACTCGAGGCGTCCATCGTGACCTGACCCGGGAAGCTTCGCTCCCAGGGAGGTCCGGCGGGCGCCTCTGCGCGTCCCTACCGACCGGACGGTCCCTGCATCCGGGGGGAGGGAAGCGGAGCCGGCGAGGCGCGGTGGGGCGGCGGAAGGTTTGAGTCCGCGGCGGGCTCCTCCGCCAGGGAGTCGGCGTTGGTCGAGGGATGAACCGCCTCGGCATCGGCACCTGGGGGTGTCCCGGGCGAGGGGTCTGCCTCCGCCGGAGGGGAAGCCTCGGAGTCCGGGGCGCTGGGGGCCGTCGGCGAGGGAGCGGGCGACGGCGAGGGGGGCGGTGAGGTTGTCGGGGACGGTGAGGAATCGGCTGCGGGTGCCGGGGCCCTGTCGGGAACCGGCAGGGCGTCCAGGATCGTCAGGTCCACCACGTTCTCCGGGGGCACGTTCCGGAAGGGCAGTGGAGGCTCGAACTCGCCCTGGAACGACCACTCGGCCCTCAGGTCGTGCATGGAGCGAACCAGTTGTTCGGCAGCCAGGTCGCTGGCCTCCGCCTGGCTCAGGAAGTGCAACCCACTCTCCAGGATGGCCTGGACGCGGGCCGGACCCTGGCCACTCTCCTCGGCGATGGCGTCGACCTCGGCGGTGGCGCGGAAGGGACGGGCGTTCAAGCGATCGATCACCCAGAACCAGGCTTCGGCCAGGGTGCTCAGGCCATCGGGGCCCACTCCCTCCCCCTTGAGGACCTGGGCAGAGGCCACCCAGACCTCCAGGACCTGTTCTCGACCCTGCAGCTCCTGCGAGGACCACAGGGGCTGGAAACCAGCGGTCCACGGCGCCCACAGGGCGGCGGCCTGGACCTGACCCTGGCGCAGCCATCCGGCGGCTTCCGCCGCGTTGCGGGCCGCGACGGCATGGAAGCGGACGCCCGTGGCGTTCCGGAACTTCAAGGCCAGGTAGCCGCCGGCACTGCCCTCGACGAAGGCCAGGCGTTGGCCTTGGAGATCCCGGGCCCGGCGCGCGTCGGGTCCGGACACCACGACATCCGAACCCTGACTGAGCGCGGTCGGCATGACCAGGACCCCGGGGTTGTGGCGCGGGCTGAACAGCGCAAACTGGTCCAGGGAGGTCAGGACCACGTCCAACTGACCGGCGCTCAGCATCTCCCACATCCTGCCGGGATCCTCGAAGAGTTGGATGTCCAATCTCAGGCCCCTCATCCGCAGGATGCGCTTCAGGCCCCACAGGGGCAGGGCCGCGGGACGGTCCAGCGTCCCCACTCGCAGGAGGTCGCGGACCTGCGGTGGAGGCTCGGGCTGGGGCCGGGGGGAGGGCGATGGAGCCCGACTGCAAGCCGACCAGGCCAGGATGGCCACTGCGGCCAGAAGGAGCAGGACCGGGACGAGGCGGCCGGAGGGGCGTCTCATGGGCGCGCTCGGCTGAGGACTCCCTCCAGGACGCGTTCTACGGCCGAGGCCCACTCGTCGACGGCCGTCAGGGCGGTCTGGCGCAGGGCCTCCAGGTCGTCCTGGCTGCTCGCCGCAGAGACCCGCAACAGGAGATCCTCCAGGTTTGCGGTGGCGGCCCGGTAGCGCTCCAGGGGTTCCTGACCGGTAGCCTGGTCGACCAGGCGCTCGACCAGGCGGATCGATTCCTGGGCCTTTTCCGAGAGGTCCGGGGCCCGGGGGCCCTGGCGCTTGTCGAGGGCCTGCTGGCAGGCCTCGTTGAGTTCCCGGCTCAGGGCCTGGAGGCGGACGAGGTCGGCCAGGACCGACTCGCGGTTGGGGGGCGTCATCCCCGTCTGGGTGTTCAAGCCTGGTTCCATCCCTTCTCGTGGCTGACCGTGTGGCTGGTCGTACGGCTCCTCGGGCGCCATGGCGCCTCCTAGCGCCAGACCCGATAGTCCAGGTCGCGGAACAGAGGACTCCTCTCCTCCAACTTCCGCAGGACCTCCAGGTCGACCTGCCCCTCGCGGAATTCGTCGTAGAGGTGATGGAAGGCCACCAGGTGGTCGCGGGTCCGCTTCCTGGCATACTCGGAGAAATGTCCGGTGGACATCAGGAAGGCCCAGTCCGAGGATTGAGCCAGCAGCAACTCCCGGCCCGCCTGGTCCAGAAGACGCTGGCGTTCGGGGTCCTCCTGATGCCCCTGGCGGGCCATCTCCACCATCCGCTGCCCTGCGGCCGACAGGTGCCGGTAGACCCAGTCGTTGGACGGGTTCAGCCAGCGGGCATTGAAACCGCCGTCGCCCCAGGAGCCCCCGTTGGGTTCGGCCAGTTGGACCGGAGGGGCCAGATGGAGATAGTCCGTGGGAGTGACGGCCTGGATTCCCTGGTCGCCCGTGGCCAGTCGGCGCAGCAGGTGCTCCAGCCAGAGGGGGCCCTCCAACCACCAGTGCCCGAAGAGTTCGGCATCGAAGGCGGCCACCACCAGCGGAGGCTGGCCCATCCGCTCGTGCAGGAATTCCACCTGGCGCTGGCGCGCGGCCAGGAAGGCCGAGGCGTGACCCTCCGCCACGTGCGAGGCCTCCCAAGGTCGGTAGGCCTCCTTGTGGTCGGTCGGCCCGGTGATGCGATAGTATTTCAGCCCCGTGTTGAGTCTCTTGCCCGACTCGTGCACGAAGCTGCCGACGTAGTCCAGCGGCAGGTCCCAACCGATGTCCCGGTAGAAGTCCCGGTACTCCGGGTCGGCGGGATACCCGGAACTCGAGCTCCAGACCTCCAGGCCTCCCTCCAGGTCCCGCCCGAAGCAGGTCAGGCCCTGCTCGGTTCGGATGGGTGCGTAGCTGGCGTAGCGGGGGCGCGGTCGGGCCCCGATCAGGGCCGGGGTGTCCAGGATGCAGTATTGCAGGCCCGCCTCCATCAAGAGGCCGTCCAGACCGTGGCGCCAGCCGCATTCGGGCAGCCAGAAACCCTGGGGGGTCAGGCCGGTCCGAGCCTGGAAGGTGTGCAGGCCGACCTGGATCTGGGCCCGAGCCGTCTGGTCGTGGGGTTCCAGGAGTGGCAGGTAGCCGTGGGTTGCCGCCGTGGTGAACAACTCCAGGTAGCCTCGTTCGGCCAGGCGGCGGAAGGCAGCGGTCAGGTCGCAGTCGTAGCGCTCCACGAACAGCGAGCGGAAACGCTGGAACCGGGAGTGATACATCTCGACCGAAGGGCGCAGTTCCTGCTGCTCGCGCTGGGTGCGGTTCAGTTCCTGTTCGGCCAGGCGGATGCGGCTGTCCATGTAGCGGATGCAGCGGCGGCGGTGCAGTTCGTCGGAAAGCATCTCCAGCAGGGTCGGCGAGAGCGAGATGGCCAGGCGGAAACCCAGCCCCTCCGCCGCCAGGCGCTCGAAGGTATCCAGCAGGGGCAGATAGCTTTCCAGGACCGCCTCGTACAGCCAGCGTTCCTCGTACGATTCGCCGTACTCGGGGTGGCGCACGTAGGGGAGGTGGGCGTGCAGCACCAGGGCCAGGTAGCCGGTCGGCTCCGTCCGGTCGCCGCTGCAGGGCATCTAGCCGCGCCCCGAGAGGCCGGCTCGGCCCAGCCGCTCGTCCCGTCCCTCGGCCAGGTTCACGCAGCCGCGCCCCAGGAAGATGGTCTCGGGGCGCAGCCCGACGCCCCGGGCGATGCGTTCGTAGGCCGCCTCGACGGGGGGCCAGTCGGGGTCGGTGCGGCGAGAGGGGCGTTCCCAGGGCAGGTCCACCACCCCCGACCGGGTCACGGGATGGAACCTTCCTTCGGGGTCCTGACAGCCGATTTCACCCCAGATCCTGCGCTGGCAGTCTTCCAGATCCAGGTACCAGGAGCGGGCGGGGCCCGAAACGTCGACTTCCTGGCAGGCTTCCGACCGGCCCTCGGCGTACAGCCGCAGCACCATCCGGCACTGGGCCAGGGCCTCTTCGCCCAACTCCTCGACCAGGCGATTGCGGGTGGACCAGGCGATGTGGAAGGTGGCAAAGAGGCGGCCCGGGTCCACTGGGGCCAGCATCAGGATATCCACCCCGTAGGTGTCGGGGAGGTCGGCAGGTTCCCCGGGGGCCAGGCCAGCCCAGGGAAAGGCGTGCTGCGAACGATGGATCATCCTGTCGGTGGGCTTCTGCTCTTCCTGGCGAGGTCGGGCCGCGGGCTCTTCGACCAGCCGGGGATTCGTGCGGGGTTTTGTTGTGCCGGGCGGCGAATCCTTCAACCTGGAACTGGGGGCTGGAAGATCCTGGGATGGCCTGCGACGGTTCCAGCAGCCTGTCCAAACCAGCCGCTTGGAGGTTCCGATGCGAAACTGGCTTCCCCTGGTCGCCCTGGCCGCCCTGTGCCTGGTCCTGCCGGCCTCAGCGCAGCGCGAGACGTCGCACGCCCTGGTGCTGCAGTCGGTGCTGGCTCGGGCCAGGGTCCTGCCGGCCGAGGTCCATGGGAACCTGGCCGTCTTCCCCGTGACGCTGCCGTCGACCGCCGATCTCCCCGTCCACCTGGGCCTGGACGCCGCCCTTTCCCGGCAGGCCCTCAGCATCTCCGAGGTCAGTGATTCCGGTTCGGTGAACGAGTTGAAGGTGGAGAATACCGGTCGGGTCCCGGTCTTCATCATGGCTGGAGAGATCCTGACGGGTGCCAAGCAGGACCGGGTCCTGCAGGATGACGTGTGGCTGCCTGCGCACAGTGGTCCGGTGGCGGTCTCCTGCTACTGCGTCGAGCGGGGGCGTTGGTCCTACACGGGCAAGCGGGACTTCAGCTCCCGGCCGGTGGCCGGCAACCTGGCGGTTCGCCAGAGCGCCCGCGCCAGTGGCAGCCAGTCCGAGGTCTGGGCGGCCGTGGCCAGGACCCAGGCGAACGTGGGCTTCGACGGGTCGACCGCGCTGGGCGAGACCTACGAGGCTCCCGCCGTGAAGTCCCGTATCGATGACGACGTGTCGGCCTTCCACGACCTGCCGCAGAGGCACCCGCAAGCGAATGGCTTCCTGGTCGTCGTGGGGTCGCGAATCCTGGCCGCCGACCTCTTCGGCAGTCGGGACGATGCGGTTGCGCTGTGGCCCAAGTTGCTCCCCTCCTACGCCTTGGAGGCCGCTCAGTCCCCCCAGGGCAAGGTCGTGGTGGGCCTCCCGGCCGCGGCGGGGTTCCTGCGCCAGGCCGCCACCTTGAATCCGACCGTGAAGGCGACCCCGGGAGACGGGACGCTGCTCTCGCTGGAGGGGGCGGGCCAGGTCGGGTCTGCCCTCCTCTTGGGACGAGCCCTGGCCCACGCCGAGATCTTCCCCGCGGGTTCCCAGCAGACCGAGCCGGCACCCCTGCTGCCCATCCAGAGACAGTACGACCGTTAGTACGGCGCCCCGGCCCCAGCAGGCGGCGGATTCGGGGCCCGAAGGGCTGATTGACAGGGCAGGGGCCCCGCGATATCCTGGATGAAGATATCCATCCTGTCCCGGGAGCTGCAGCGCCGCCCATGAAGCGTGAGATCGTCTTGATGGAGAACTTGGCATTCATCGACATCTTCCTGCGCTACCGAGGAGTCAACAACTGACCTCTGGAGCCCTGCCGGACAGGCGGGGTCTGCGGCTTCAGGCCAGGGAGGTCTCCTGAGTCTGTTTGGGAAGGCACCGTCCCGCGGCGAACCTCCCGCGACCTGGTCGGAGCGCCTGGCAGCCGCCTCGCTCCTGGTCGGGTTGCCGTTGCACGATTCCCAGGACGCCTGTCCCCGCTCCCTCGACCTGTGCACGCATTTCCTGGAGTCCTTGGGCTCCGAGCCCTGCGAGCAGTTCCGGCAGCATCTGGCTGGGGCCGTGCGCGGCGGGGCCGAGGACCCGCAGGAGGGTAGCTGTCCCGCCGGCCTCGGCTGCTTTGCGTTTGCTGCGGGCGACAGGCAGGTCCTGGGGGGGTACGTCCGTACCGAGGACGCCACCCCGCCACCCTCGCCGGGCGAGGCTCCGCTGCGGGGGGCTCCGGCCTTTTCCAAGACCGAACTCCGGCGCGTGGCTCGGGCCGTCCAGGTGCTGCTGCGGTTGGTGCCGTCTGGAGGGGGCCCGGCCGGGGCGGGGCGCAGTCGGGATTCCCGGCTGGCCTTCCAGTCCAACTTCATGCTGTCCTCATCCTTGGACCTCGAGCCGCTGATGAAGGACATCCTGACCCTGGCGGTCCGCTGGTCGGGTGCCGACGCCGGCACCCTGGAACTGGTGGAGAATCAGCGCCTGACCCGGAAGACGTCCACCGTCCTGCGAGCCTCCGGGGTCACCGGGCAGGTCCGGCTCCGGCCCAGCCTGATGGGCTGGTTGCAGGAGCGTTCGGCGAGGCAGGCAGCCCAGACGGGGTTTCCGACCTCCCCGCGCCTGCGTCCCCAGGACTACGCCTCGGCCGTGTTCATCCCCCTGCTCCTGCACGACCGGCCGCGGGCCCTGCTGACCCTGTACTCGCTGGCGCCCCGACGGTTCACCGCGGAGGAGGTCCAGCAGGTCGACGCCCTCGCGACCCAGGCCGCCCTGGCCCTGGACAATGCCCAGGTCTTCGAAGCCGAACAGCGCCGGGCGCGAGAGTCCACAGCCCTGTATCAGGCCGCACGGTCCATCAGCAGCGGCCAGACCCGGGCCGAGGTGCTGGAGGCCTCGGTTGCGGCCCTGTCGCAAACCGTCGAGGTGGACCGGGCGCTGCTCTTCCTGGCGGATCGCCACCGTCCCCAGATGGCGATGGCCAGTTCGATCGGCCTGACCCCCGACCAGCGCGAGTTCTTCGGGGCCTTCCGGCTGCATCTGGGACAGCTCAGCCCTGTGGCCCTCCAGAGCCTGCAGGGCGGCGCCCCGTTGGTCCTGAGCTGTCCTCCCGAGGACAGCCCGGCCCTGGCTCGGCTCCTGACCCTGCTGCCGTCGTCCTCGTGCCTGGTCGTGCCCCTGGTCGGCCAGGAGCATCTGGAAGGTCTGGTCGTGCTGGACCACTCGCAGGGTGCCCACCCCTTCGCCGACTCGGTGGTCTGGCTGGCGATGGCCCTGGCCGTGCAGGTGGGGATCGCCTTGCGCCGGGCCGGCCTGATCGAGGAGCTCGAGGAGAACCTGGCCCGGTTCCGGGCCCTCTACCAGGTGTCCACGGTGGTTACCGGGACCCTTTCGCTGCCGCGCCTCCTGCAGTTGATCGTGGGGCAGGCCCTGAGCCTGGTCGAGGAGTCCGCCTGCGCGGTCCTGGTTCTCAACGAGACCGGTGAGGACTACTACGTCCACACCTCCTCCGGCCTTCCCGAACAGTTGTTGGACCTGTCGATCCAGGCGGGATTCGCCCGGGTGGCCGTCGACAAGAAGAGGGCCTGCGCCCTGTATCTGGACCGCAGTCCGCTGCTGGCCGAATCCGAGCCGGGTCGGGTGCTGCGCCGGGCAGGGTTCGGGGGGATCCTGGCCGTCCCGCTGGTGGCTCGCAAGAAGATGGTCGGTGTCCTGAACTGCTTCGCCCCGGTCGGTCGGCCCTTCCATCGCCAGGAGATCCGCCTTCTCCGAGGCTTCGCCAACCACGCCGCGGTGGCCGTGGACCACGCGCGCCTGCACGGCAAGCTCCGTCTGAAGATGGGCGAGTTGGAGACCCTCTTCGAGGTCAGCCGCGCCGTGACCTCGACCCTGCAGTTGGACGTCGTCCTCGACGAACTGGTGCGCCATGTGGTGAGGATCCTCCGGGCTGACGGGTGCACTCTGCGCCTGGTCGAGGGAGACACCCTGGTCCTGAAGGCCTCCGAGGGATTGAACCGGGCCAATCTGGCGCGTCGGATCCGCGTCGGGCAGGAGTTGGTCGGCCTGGCCGCCCAGGGACGCAAGCCCCTGGCCATGGTGGCCGGCCAGCCGGGTCCCGGGCCCGAGTTTCCCAGGGCAGCCATGAACCAG
>CAZQPM010000193.1:0-7890 GCA_964595195.1 uncultured Burkholderiales bacterium
GACCCCCTGGGAGGTCGACCCCTGGTAGGCACTCCAGGGCGCAACGGCCGGATGGATCACCACGGTGCCCACCACGTCGCTGTCGTAGGAGATCTCGATCCCCCGCCCGTGGTACAGGGCCAGGGTGTTCCGGGTGTTGAAGGGATTGCCCTCGGTCTCGGAGGGCGACCCCAGGGCCTTCTCCACCTCGGCCCGGGTCTGACCCAAGCGGACCTCTCGCAGGCCCACTCCGGGCTGGACGAATCCAGGGTTCGGGCCCGGAGGTGAGGAAGCCGAACAGCCCAGGAGAAGCAGGACCACGAGACTGGGGAGCAGCAAACGGAAGCGCACGATCGACCTCCAGAGGGTGGCCGACCCTTCGCGAACCGCCCGGGGGGACCTCCAGGGCGGCCGTCGCGAGGCCTCAGACCTCGACGTGCAGGATCCTCCGGCGCGCGTCCCAGCGGAAGGGGACCCCGAAGGCCTCCAGGAGGGCGCGCGCGGGGACCAGGGCCCGGCCGCCCACCAGCAGGGCCCGCCCACCCCAGACAGGGCCCGGCGGGGGGGCTGGCGTCGGCGCCGGGTCGAGGCTGGAGCCTCCCACCCCAGTCGGGTCCTGAGGAGGAGCCGAGGGGACCAGGCCCGGAGGCGGCTCGTCCGCGTCCACACCGAAGACCACGGCCGGCCCCCCGCCCTGGATCTCGATGGTGCGCTCCAGGGCATCCCAGGAAACGGCCAGACCCAGGGCCCGAGCCAGATCCGTGGGAACCCACAGACTGTCCTGCCAAAGGAGCGGTGGGAAGGCCAGGTCCAGGGCACTCCCCTGCACCAGCACCTGCACGTCGGTGGCCAGGACCGGCCGGGCCACCCCGTCCGGGCGGAACCCGGCCCACGCGGCGTTCTCGACCAGACCCGACAGACCCAGTTCCTCCAGGGCCGACGGGAAGTGATCGCGAGGGTTGGCCTGCCCGTAGACGTCGGGGAAGGCCACCAGGCAGAACTCCCGGGTCTGTGCGTCGTAGCCCGCCTTGACGGTCTCGTACTCGATGCGGACGGGCATCCCGACGCGGACCTTGTCGAAGAGCTCACGGGCCGAGGTCGGATACATGCGCATGCAGCCGTGGGAGACCGCCTGCCCGACCGACATGGGACTGGTCGTGGAGTGCAACCCGACGCCCGGCAGGGAGAGGCCCATCCAACGGTCTCCCAGGGGATTCTCCGGCCCGGCCGGAACGCTGATCTGGCCCAGGCCGGCCCATTCCGGGGGAAGCCAGGTGGGGTTCACGACCCGCGAGGCCAGGGTGAAGGAACCCTGGGGCGTCGCAAAGCGCCCGGGCTGCCCGATGGCCAGGGGGTAGAACTTCTCGAAGAGCCCGCCTCGGAACAGGAAGACGCCCCGCTCGGGCAGGTTGATGACCAGGCCGTCCGCGGGCGGCTGGGCCGGCAGGATCCGCCGTCCTGGAACGCGCAGCCGGGTTCCGGGGGCCACGTAGAGGCTGGAGGCGCTCAACCCGTTGGCAAAGGCCAGGTGTTCGATGGCCAGGCCATAGTGCTGGGCCAGGCCATACAGATCTTCTCCGGACGTGACCACGTGCTCGCGGTCGCGTCCGACCACCTCGCGCAGGCCCTGGGCCGAAGCCGGAAGCCCGGGAAGGGCCCACAGGATCCACGCGACCAGGACCAGGCACCGGACAATCCTGCCCACAACGGACATGGCTGACTCCTTCGGATGGCCCCCCGGGGGGAGGCGACGTCCAGGCCTTTCGCGCCGTCGGGTGCGACTCCTCGCCGGGGGGCGTGGGGCCTGGGACTGAGCGGGTGGTGGTTGGTGGGCTGGTGCAGTGCTGGTGCGCTGGCGGCGCGCTGGCGGCGCGGCGCCACCATGATGTCGAGGCAATGCCTGCAGATCATGGTGGCGCGGGGCTGGAGGCTGGCGCTGGGTGCTCGGTGCTCGGAGCTGACGTAGGCCTCTGTCCGCCATTGCCCAGCAACTCAGCCACCTGGCTGGATGTGGCTGGAGGGCAGGAACCGCAAGAATCCCGGTTCATACGCCGCTTCTCATGCGGTTCCGTGGTCGCAAGCGGGGGGGGCAGGGGCGGCCCGACACCCAGAGCACCCGGCGGGACCCCATGACTTGAAAACCCCGGCCCCCCGGGCTATGTTCGCTGGAGGGTCCGGCGGACTTTGCGACGCTGCAGCCCGAAGACCGACCTTTCTTTCCCGGGGACGGAGAGCCGCTGATGCTGCACTACCTGGAAGGTGACCCCACGCAGGCGGCCGACGCCGGGACCCGGATCGTGCTCCACCTGGGCGACGACGAGGGCCGCCTGGCGAACAGCCCCGTGACCCGGCGCTGGCCCATCGTGCGCCGGGCCTGGCGCGAGTGGCTGGACACCTCCGCCTTCGCCCTGGGCGAGACCCAGTTCGTGGCCCTGAGCCCCGACCTGCTGGTGGCCAGCCTGGTGGCAGTCCACGCCCCCGACCGCAGACGACATCCCGGCCCGCTTCCCCTGCGCCTCCCGGCCCTGCGCAAGTGTCTGCGAGCCGTCGGGACCGAGGCGATGCGGTTCGGAGCCTCCGTCCATCTTTCCCGTACGCCGGACTGGCCCCAGGTGGAGTTCCTCCTGCAGGAGGAACTGGCCGGGACCCTGGAGGTCTATGTCTACGATCTCCCCGTCGCCCCGGAAGCATAGGTCCCCGGGGGCGAGGCCGCGAAGAGGGTGGCGATGACCCCGGGGCCTCCCATGATCCACCTGCTGCACCGCCAGTCCCGCCGCCGTGGCTTCGACCGTTACCGGCGCTGGACCATGTTCAGCATGCTCTTGTTCCTGACCCCGGCCGTCAGCGCGGCCTTCACCGAGTCGACCGCCTTCAAGGCCTATCTCTTCACCCTGGCGGCCGCACTGGCGACGCTGGCCCCCCTGGTCCAACTGGCGGCCGACGGGGTCCTGTTGATCTCCCTGAGGCGCGAGCGCTGCCTGGAGGAGATCCTGTGCACCCGCACCAGCGCCGGCGAGGTGGTCGACCAGGTGGCCGCCCACGGCATCCTGTCCGTGCTGCGCCTGGGCCTGACCGTCCTGCTTCCGGTCCTGGCCGGCCTGTTGATCCTGCTGCCCGGGCATCGCCTGGAAATCCTGACCAGTGCCCTGGGCTGGATCCCCGCCGTCTGCCTGGTGACCTGGGTCGGCTCCTATGTCGTCCAGGCCGCCGTGGTCTGGAGCGCCGGCTCAGGGCTGCTGCCCGCCCTCCTGGGTTTCGGGGGTCTGGTCGGCGGCCTGGGACTGCTGGTGGCCCAGCGCGGAGCCCTCCCCAGCCTGACGATCCTGGCCCTGGTGGGACTGGCAGCCCGCATCCTGGCCCGCCAGGGCCTGGAGCGCCCCCTGCGCCCGCCGGTCTGCCGTCGACGCCCGGCGCTCTCACCCCGACGGGCCGCTCGACTGCACAACCCGATCCTCTTCCGCGAGGTCTCCCGCGCAGTCCGCGGCGGCGACCGGCCATGGTTCCTGGCCCTGGCCCTGGGCGGTTGCCTGGTGCTGTGCAGCCAGGAACCATGGCGGTCGATGTTCCAACCGCTGGCCTGGATGGCCCTGGTGGTGATCCAGCCGCTGCGGGCCTCGCTGGCCACGGCCGCCGCCCTGGCCGCCGAGCGCGAGGCTCGCACCCTCGAACCCCTGCTGCTCAGCGGCCTGCCACCCAAGGACTTCCTGGAGGGCTGGGCCTCCCGGGGGGCCCAGCCCCTGGTGTTCGAAAGCCTGGTGGTCCTGCCCCTGCTGGCCCTGTGCAGCGGCTCGCTGGAGGTTGCCTGGGGACTGGCCCAGGGGCTGCCCGACCTCCTGGCCAAGGTCTGGTTCGGAGCCTGGCTGGGGTTGTGCGTCTCGGCCTTCACACAGACCCGCAGGGACGCCTGGACGGGCCTCTTCCTGGCCTGGGTCGGAGGGGCCCTCTACCTGTCGCTGGCTCCAGGCACCGCCGGCAGCCTGCTGACGACCTGGTCGGCCGACGGCGACCTGGCGCAGGTGACCAACCGGGTCGGCCTGGTGGCCAGCCTGGTCTGCACCCTGTTCGGCATTGTGGCCCTGCGCGGCCTGGCCCTGGCTCGGGTCCGGCCCGTCTTCAATCCCCAGGCCCCCGGCAGGGCCTGAAGCCCCCCCAACCCGCTCGGAGGAACCCGATGACCGAAATCCTGCTGCGCCAGACCTTCTCGGTCTGCCCGGAGTGCCTCGAGGAACTGCCTGCCCGGGTGGTTGAGGAGGACGGCTCGGTCTACCTGCGCCGGGACTGTCCCCAGCACGGGCCCTCCGAATGCCTGCTCTCGCATCACGCCTGGTACTACGGGGCCCTGGACCGCTACTTCTGCGCGGTGATGCCCGAGGAGGTTCCCCAGCGCGACTACCTGGTGCGCGTCAACGAACGCTGCAACCTCAAGTGCCCGATCTGCCTGGCCTCGGCCGTCGACTCGGGGACGCCGACCCCGACGACGCCGGACATGGATCTCGGCAGGCTGTGCGCCTTCATGGACTCCAAGCCCCGGGGGTCGCTGAAGATCGACCTGATCTCGGCGGAACCGACGCTCCGGGAGGACCTCCCCGAGATCCTCAGGGCCATCAAGGCCCGGGGACACATCTCGTCGCTGCACACCAACGGCCTGCGCCTCGCCGACCGGGCCTATCTGCGAACCCTGAAGGAGGCCGGCCTGGACGAGGTCTTCCTGCAGATGGACGGCTTCGACGACCAGGCCTACCTGCGCATCCGCGGCGCCCGCCTGGCGCGCCAGAAGGTGCAGATCCTCGAGAACCTGCAGGCCGAGGGCGTGGCCACCAGCCTCGTGATGGTGCTGATGCCGGGCTGCAACGAAGCGGAGATCCCCAAGGTGCTGGAGTACGCCCGCACGCGCCCCTTCATCCGCGAGGTGATGTTCCTGGGAACCCGGGCCCTGGGATACTTCCGAGGCAACCAGGAGTTGCTGATGCCCGACCAGGTGATCGACCTGGTCGAGGAGACGACGGGAGGCCTGTGCCCCCGCAGCGAGGTCTTCCACTTCCAGAAGCTGTACTTCGCCCTGCTCTCGATTCTGGGCGTGCGCAAGTGCCTGTACGTGCAGCACGACCTGTTGATCCGCGGGCCGGAGGCCTACCAGAACCTGAGCCACTTCCTGCACTGGCCCCGGGTGGCCCGGGTGCTGGACGACCTGCCGCGCACCCGGCGGACCCCCCTGGCCCGCCTGGGTTGGCTGGCCCGCCTGGGCATGGCCCTGCTGCACCCCCGGGGACTGACCCTGCTGCCCGACTTCCTGTCGCTCTTCCTGCGCCTGAAGTTCGGCTGGAAGCTGAAGCGGTTGCCCTCCCGCCCGCTGCTGATCGGCTACATCACGGCCTGCGACCCCCTGAACGTCGACCGCACGATCGGTCGCTACTGCGGCAAGGGCGAACTTTCCATGGACCTGGGACTGCACGAGTCGGGCTCGGAGGCCAACATCGAACGCGAGCGCATGTGGGCACGGGCGCGCTCGGCCGGCAGACCGCAGGCCTGACCCCCCCGCAGCCCGCCGGCTCCCCGCCCCACGGGCACGAGGCCTACCGGCCCGCGGCCCGGGTCTTGAGGACCCCGACCTCCACCAGGCGACGGCGGACCAGTCCGGCCATGACCGCGTGCCCGTCCCGGTTGAGGTGGACGAAGTCATCGAAGAGCGCCTGCCGCCGGCCCGCAGGCATCTCGGCGAAGAGGCTCTGGGCGTCGATCACGGGGATCCCCTGCCGCCGGGCCACCTCCAGCAGGACCCGGCGGTGTTCGGCCGCCTGCTCCACCAGCGAGGCGTCCCGGAAGGGCTGCAGCAGGAAGACCAGGCGGAAGGAACCGCTCCGCCCCATCTCGGCAAAGGTCGTCAGGTTGCGGGCGAAGCGCTCGGGAGGAACCCGCATCCGCTGGTCCCGGGGCGCCGAGCGGTCGTTGCGCCGGGCCTGGAACTGCAGGCTGAGGCTGCGCAGCAGCAGGACCACGCGGCTGCGATACATCAGGCTGCGCAGGCGCCAGGTCCAGGGGTCATCGGTCAGGACCTCGTGGTCGTGTGACAGGGCCCGATTCGCGTCGTGATAGCCGAAGGCCGTCACCACGACGTCCGGCTGCAGGGGCAGCAACTCCGAACGCAGCAGCATCAGGCCCTGCCAGGATGAATAGCCGGAGATCCCGGCGTTGAGGACCTCCACGGGCTGCCCCCGGTCGCCTCCCAGACCCTCCCGGGCCAGGCTGGCCTCCACCACCTTGGGATAGGTAATCCGGCCGGCATAGGCCCGCGGGCCGGAGGAGATCAACTGCGAGTCGCCCATGAACGCGATCCGGCAGGTGCCCGGAGGCTTGGGCCCGACGTGGTCCTGGTCGAAGATCCCCGGCAGGGACTGGCGACCGGCGACTCCGACCAGGCCGATCCCGGCCCGGTGGGCGGCCGCCTCGATGGCCGGGTTGGCCTTCCAGAAGGCCAGGGGGTCGGGAATGTAGACGCCATCCGCCTGCAGGGCGGGCAGACCCAGAAGTGCCTCCCAGGCCAGGAAGAACCCCAGGAAGAGGCCCAGGTCCACCAGGCGGGCGCGGCGACCGGCCAGTTGCCCCCGGCGCTCGGCCCTCCGGGCGAAGGCGACCAGCAAGGCGACCCACACCAGGAGGCCCGCTCCGACCACCAGGCCCAGGAGCACCCGGTCCCCGGTCAACTCGGGGATGTGGCCCGAGATCAACTGGTGGACCATGCCCGTCTCACCACCCTGGACCACGTAGAAATCTGGAGGTCCCGCCTCGCCCAGACACAGCATGCCCATGGTTTCCCAGGCCGACGGGCCCATCCCTGCCCCTCCCGCTCAGGGCCGACCGCCGGGCCGGGCCGGCGCCGACCGGGGGTGCTCAGGCGCCGCGGTGAAGGGGTAGAGGCGCGCCTCAAGCCCCTCGACGGGCGGTAGTGGCGTGGCCTGCCCCAAGGTCCCGGGCAGCGGGGGTTCGAAGCCGGGCTGCCCGGGCGGTCCCAGCACCAGGAACCAGCCCCGGCGGATCCGCTCGGCGTCGGCTGTGGCCAGGTCGTGCAGGCGCTCCAGGAAGGCCCCAGGACAGCGCTGGGACAGGATGCGGATGACGGAGACGTCGGCGGGAGTGACGCGGACCGCGCCCTCCTCCAGGACGCCTCGCACGACCAGGGCGTGCCCTCGAGCCAGGGCCGCGATCTGGATGGAATCGTGGAAGGTGCGGCGGACAGGCGAGCGTCCTGGAGCCTGCTGAGGTGAGTCGGACTGCCCGGCGTTGGGATACAGCAAGGGCGCCCGGACCACGGTCCAGACCGCCTCGGGATCGGATCCGGTCCGCCGGGCCACGGCATCGGTCAGCCGGCTCACCTGTCCGACGCGCGAGGTCGGCCCGGTGCCCAGGTTGCCCGGCTCGACCTGGTGCCCCGGCTGACAGGGGACGACCGCTCCCGACAACCACCTGGCCAGGTGGAAGAGCCCCAGGGCCAGGAACAGGGCCGTCGAGGCCGCCCGGGTGACCCGCATCCCCTGCAGCCAGCCGACCAGGACCAGGACCAGCAGGGGAACCGCCGGGAGGCTGTAGCGGTAGTCGGGCAGGGCGGGATCCCGGGACAGGACGGCGACCATGAGGACGGGCCCGACCAGCAGGGCCAGGCTGCCCCGGGGGCCACGGAAGGCCAGGCCGAGGAGGGCCAGGCCGCCCAGGACGAACTCTGGAAGGTTCCCGGGTTCTCCCCACAGATGGGGCAGGGGACGGGCCATCTGGCCGTGCACCTGGATCCGGGCCGCGGCCTGGTCGTGGGAGTGTCGGGCCAGACGCCTGTGCATGGCATCCTGGTTCCACAGGAGGAAGGGCGCCACCAGCAGGGCGGCCACCAGCGCCCCCAGGACCAGGCTTCGCGTCGGGCCG
>CAZQPM010000194.1:0-7860 GCA_964595195.1 uncultured Burkholderiales bacterium
CCGGCCCACCAGCGCGCTGGGACCTGCTAGTAGGAGTGCTCGTCCAGACGGACCGGTCCCCGGAAGACCCGATGGATGAAGACCGTGTAGGCCAGCACCAGGGGCATGCCCACCAGGGCGATCACCAGCATGGACTTCAAAGCCAGGGGGGAGGAAGAGGCGTTCAGCACGGTCAGGCTCTGGCCCGGAGCCCCCAGGGCCGGGACCAGGGCCGGGAACAGAGCCGTCGCGCTGGCCCCGATGGTGCTGGCCAGGGCCACGCCCGACAGCAGGACCGCCAGGCCGCAGCGCTTCTCTCGCAGGGCCACCGGGAAGCCACCCAGGGTGGCCGCCATGGCGATCAGCATGACCCAGAAGAGCGGCCGACCGACGCTGGCGGCGAACAGGGCCGGAGCCTCGAACCACCCGTAGGCCGTGGCGCCGACGTACAGGGCCACCCAGACCCACCAGGTGCGGCCGGCCGTGGCCAGCATCCGGGCGCGCAGGTCGCCTTCGGTCTTGGTGGCCAGGTAGGCCGCCCCGTGGGTGATGAACATCACCAGACCCAGCAGGCCGCAGACCAGCGAGAAGGGGTTCAAGAGGTCCAGGAAGGTGCCCGCGTACTCCCCGCCCTCCAGGGGCAATCCCCGCAGGATGTTGCCGACCGCCACCCCGAAGAGCAGTGCGGGCAGCAGGCTTCCCAGGCCGAAGGCCAGGTCCCAGACCCGGCGCCACGGAACTGAATCCACCTTCCCACGGAACTCCATGGCCACGGCCCGCAGGATCAATCCCAGCAGCACCAGCATCATGGCCAGGTACATCCCGCTGAAGACCGTGGCGTATACCGGCGGAAAGGCGGCGAAGAGGGCTCCGCCTGCGGTCAGCAACCAGACCTCGTTGCCATCCCAGACCGGCGCGATGGCATTGATGTAGAGGCGCCGTTCGGCCTCGCTGCGGTTGCACAGCGACAGCACACCGATGCCCAGGTCGAAGCCGTCCAGGACCGCGTAGCCCGCGATCAGGACGAAATACAGCACGAACCAGGCCACCTGCAGACCCGTGGGTTCCATCAGTCCACCTCCTCCGGACCGTGCTGGACCTTGCGATACAGAAGGAAGAGCCACAGGGCTCCCAGCAGGGCGTAGACCACTCCGAACATGACGATCGAGAAGAGGACCTCTCCGGCCGTGACCACCTTGGAGACAGCGTCCTGGGTGCGCAGCAGGCCATAGACGATCCAGGGCTGACGGCCGACCTCGGCGGCCATCCAGCCCAGGGTGCAGGCCGCCAGGGGCAGGGGCCAGGACCAGCGCAGGATCTGCAGGAGCCATCTCTGCTCGTGCAGGGTGCCCCTCCACAGGAAGAAGGTTCCCAACCAGGACAGGCCGATGAACAGCCCGCCCAGGACCACCATCTTGTGGAACGACAGGAAGGTGATCGGCAACTCGGCCCCCCGGGCAACCCTGTCGGCCGGGAACGAGTCGAGGGCCGGGATCGGGGTGTCGAGTTTCCCGTGGACCATCAGGCTGGTCAGCTTGGGAATCTCGACGCGGGCCTCCAGGCGCGGCGGGTCCAGCCGCGGGATCCCGAACAGGACCAGCGGGGCCCCCTCTCCCGTGGTGGTATACAGGCCTTCGAGGGCCGCGAACTTCTCGGGGTTGGTCAGCGCCACCTGGCGGGCGTGCTCGTGCCCGAACGGGAAGGCCACCAGGAGCGAGAAGACCGCTGCGGCCACGACACCCACCCCCAGGCTGCGCCGGGCCACCGCCACGGCCCGACCGCGCAGCACCAGCTCTGCTGACAGCGCCGCCATCAGGAACGATCCGCACACCAGACAGGCCATCATGGTGTGGAAGAAGCGCGGCCAGGTCGACGGGTTGAAGACGGCCTCCGAGAAGCTGGCCAGGACCGGATAGCCCGTCACCGGGTCCAGATGGTAGCCCGCCGGAGTCTGCTGCCACGAGTTGGCGACCAGGATCCAGAAGGCCGACAGGGTGGCCCCGACCGCCACCATCAGGATCGAGAACCAGTGGACCCCCGGCGGCACCCGATTCCTTCCAAAGAGGTACAGGCCCAGGAAACTGGACTCCAGGAAGAAGGCGAAGACCCCCTCGGCGGCCAGCGGGGCCCCGAAGATGTCCCCGACGAAGCGCGAGTAGGAGGCCCAGTTCGTGCCGAACTGGAACTCCATCGTGATCCCGGTGGCCACCCCGATCGCGAAGATCAGGGCGAAGACCCTGCCGAAGAACATCGCCGCGCTCTTCCAGGCGAGGTCGCCCGTGCGCCAGGCCTTCCCCTCCAGGACCACCAGCAACCACGCCAGACCGATGGACAGGGGCGGAAACAGGAAGTGGAAGCCGATGGTCATCCCGAACTGAATCCGGGCCAACAAGACTGGATCCATGGAATACTCCTATCGTGCCCCCCGCGGTCGATCGCTCGGCCCCCAGCCGTTCCCGGGTCGAGGGCCCCGGGCCGGGCGCGCCGACAGGCTCGGACTGCCCCGAGGCCCCGGCCCCACCCCACGGCACGTGCCTGCCCCCGAAGGGACCGGCGCGGTCGGAACCGGTGTGGATGGCTCCCCCAGGACGGGACGGAACGGAACTTTACGGGACGGGAGGACCCGAACTCAGGGTGAGGGCTGCAGCAACGCGGCCACGGCGCCGGAGGGGTCCTCGATCACGGCCATGCGGCCGAAGCCTCCCATCGGGAAGGGCTCGGCGCGAACCCTGCCACCCAGCTCCAGGCAACGTGCCAGGCTGGCATCCAGATCGGCCACCGTCAGGTAGACCAGCCACTGGGGGGGCAACCCCTCGTTGACCCCCCGGGCGTGGCAGATGCCGGCCACGGCCTCGCCTCCCCCAGCGGGACGCATCACGTAATCCGAATACTCCCCGACGCGGAGTTCCTCGCATTCCCACCCCACCACGGCGGTGTAGAAGCCGCGCAACTCGTCCGCGTTGGCAACCGTCAAGTCCACCCAGGCGATCGTTCCGGGTTCGGGCATGTCCGCCTCCTCGGCACGGGCCCGCGCGAATCGGGGCCCAGATTCAGCTTCGTGCGTCAGACCCTGGGCAATTCCTGCCTGCTCCCGCCCCCACCTGAACGCAGGCCCACCGGGGCCGAGAGGCTGAGGACGGGCCCCTCCCCTCAGGGGCCCCGGCGGCCCCAGGGGGGCCTACTTCAACAGGGGCCGGAACAGCACGGCGATCTGGATCTTCACGAATTCCAGCAGGGGGTTGCCCGCCCCGGAGGTATCCGTAGGGTCCTGCGCATGGCGCAGGAGTGCCTGCACCGTGGCCATCTCCCCTCCGTCCAACCAGATCCCGTGGTTGTCCGGGCACCGGTCGATCCAGACCCCCTGGAGGAAGCGCTCCTTCTCCATCGCCCTGGCGCAGCGCGGACAGCTCCGCGGGGGGCCCTTCAACCCCTCGCTGTTCATCCGGGCGACCACGTCACCGAAAGTGGCCAGCACCTTGCGCGCGGGCTTCTCGGCGCAGCGCTCCAACTCGCCGGCGTCGAACCAGACCCCCTTGCACTCGGGGCACAGGTCCAGGCGAACCTCCTCGAACGACAGGCCGATCAAGTCGGCGTGACCATCAACACACTGCATGGTGGACCTCCCAAAGGGCACCTGCCCCAGGGATCGTTGCCTGAATCGCCGGCATTTCCTGCCGGCCCTCCCGGGGGCGCGGGGGGACCTGCCGGCCACCAGGGGGAATACCCCAGCCATGGATCAGGAAGCCCTGCGGATCCTGGAAGGTTCGGTGGCCCAGTTCAATCGCTGGCGAGGTGGGCGGCCCCTGGACCTGCGCCAGGCGCAACTGGCCGGCGCCGACCTGCGCGACGCCCATCTGGCCAACGCCGACCTCGCGGGAGCGAACCTCGCCGGGGCCCGACTGGCCGGCGCCGACCTGCGCGACGCCCATCTGGACGGGGCCGACCTGCACGGCGCGGACCTGCGCCGGGCCCGCTTGGATGCCGCCCAACTGCACGGCGCCAACCTTCAGCAGGCCCTGCTGGCCCGGTGCAACCTGCGGCAGGCCAACCTGGAGCGCGCCGACCTGCGGGGCGCGGACCTGCGCCGGGCCGACCTGCGGGGGGCCCTGCTGGCCCAGATCCAAGCCGACGGCGCGCTGATCCGGGGGGCCGACCTGAGGGGGGCGCAGGACGTCTCCGGAAGCGGCCACGAAGCCCTGGATCGATGGGTGCAGAGGATGGCTCGCAGGGCCGAGGCCTGGGCCTGGGTCCGGCGGGGACTGGCGCTCGGCCTGATCCTGCTGCTGATCGGGTTCGCGCCGGACTGGACGGCCTTCCTGAAGAAGGGCGAAGTGCAGCCCAATCCCTTCGTGGCGGCCCACCTGAACCTGTACCTCGGCCAGCGTCTGCTGCTGGAAGAGAAGTACCCGCAGGCCGTCGAGCGCTTCCGCGCCGCCCTGGCCAAGGACCCCGGAATGCGCGCAGCCCACGTCCATCTGGCCTTCGCCTACGACTCCATGGGCCGGCCTCGGGAGGCCGAACAGGCCTTCGCTCGCTTCCTGGAACTGCAGCCCACGCCCCGGGAGATGGCCCGGCTCAAGAAGACGCTGGACATGTATGGCAGCCCCCAGGACCGGGCGGCCATCACCCGCCTGCTCAAGGAGCGTGGGCACCCCCTGCCGCCCTGAAGCTCAGGGGTCCACCTCCAGGCCCAGGACCGGAAAGGCTCGGGCCACCTCGGGGGCAATCTCTCGGGGTCGACCGCTGGCCAGATCCACGAAGACCCACATGGTCTCGGCCCGGACGACCACTTCGTCTCCCCGCCGGATGCGATAACGGCGCAGCGAGCGCCGCTTCTCCAGGGAGGCCACCCAGGTGAGGATCTCCAGTTCCTGTCCCGCGAAGGCAGGGCGCAGGTATTCGATGAAGTGGGAGCCCACCACCCATCCCGAGCCCAGGGCCTGATAGCCGGCCAGGTCCCAGCCGAGGGACGTCGAGTGGGCCGTGGCCGCCTCCTGCAGCCAGGAGACGTAGGTCACGTTGTTGACGTGCCCGAGCTCGTCGATCGCCGAGGAGGGCACGACCAGGGGATGGCGGTAGAATCCGGACATGGGCGGCCACTTCCAGCCTGGCGGGCCGCACCCTGCCAGGTCGCCCGGGGTCTTGGCCGGCCTTGACATCGCCGGCACCCCCACCGCACTGTGGGACGATGAGAACCCCTGAGATCCTGGCCCCGGCCGGCGACGCCGAGGCCCTGCACGCAGCGCTGGAGGCCGGTGCCGACACGGTCTACTTCGGGCTGGACGATGGCTTCAACGCCCGGGCCCGGGCCGCCAACTTCCCGCTGGCAGGCCTGCCCGACCTGGTGGCCCGGATCCACGGGGTGGGAGCCCGGGCCTACCTGACCATGAATACCGTGGTCTTCGAGGCCGAACTGGTGACCGTCGAGCCCTTGCTGCGCGCAGCCGCGCGCTCGGGGATCGACGCCCTGATCGTGCAGGATCCCGGGTTGGCCCTGCTGGCCCGGGCGGTCTGCCCTGACCTGCGTCTGCACGCCAGTACCCAGATGACCCTTTCCAGCCCGGAGGCCGCACGGTTCGCCGAGGGTCTGGGCTTCGTCCGACTGGTAGCCCCGCGCGAGTTGTCGGTGGAGGAGATCCGCACGTTGGTCCGGGGCACGCCCCTGGAGGTCGAGGTCTTCGTGCTGGGCGCCCTGTGCGTCTCCTTCAGCGGCCAGTGTCTTTCCAGCGAGGCCTGGGGCGGCCGTTCGGCCAATCGCGGCCACTGCGCCCAGGCCTGCCGCCTGCCCTACGAGGCCGTCGTGGACGGCCAGACCCGGCCCAGCGCCGAGGCCCGCTACCTGCTGAGCCCGCGCGACCTGGCCGGTTTCCGAGCGGTGCCGCACCTCGTCGAGTCGGGGGTGCACGCCCTGAAGATCGAGGGTCGCCAGAAGGGCCCCGTCTACGTCCACACCGCCACGCGCAGCCTGCGCCGCTGGGTGGACGCGGTCGTCCGGGGCCTGACCCCACAGGACGAGCAGCAACTGGCCCAGGACATGCGCGACCTGGGCCTGGCCTACTCCCGAGGCTTTGGCGACGGCTTCCTGGCCGGCGTCGACCACCAATCGCTGGTGGAGGGCCGGGCTCCCCGACACCGCGGCATCCTGCTGGGTCGGGTCGCCGAGATCCGGGGCGACACCGTGCGGGTGACCCCGCTGCCCCCGCAGCCGGACCCGGCGGCCGGCCAGGTTCAAGGCCCGCTGCCCGCCTTCGGCGGCTCGACCCGAGCCGCCACGGGGCCGGCCCAGGCTTCCCTGGAGTTGCGCCCCGGCATGGGCGTGCTCTTCGACCAGGGGCGGCCCGAGGAAGCCGAGGAAGGCGGTCCGGTCTTCGCGGTGCGGCACCTGGGTCCCGACCTGCTGCTGACCTTCGGCCGACCGGGCCCCAACCTGGCACGTATCCGGCCCGGAGACCGCGTCCGGGTCACCGGGGATCCCGAACTGCAGTCGCGAGTGCAGCATGCCCTGAAGGTGGAGCCGGCGGGACGGATTCCGGTCACCCTCAGGGTCTCGGGGGCCTGCGGGCACCCCCTGCAGGTGGAGGCCTCGGCCCGGGGCCGTTCGGTCCGCGCCTGCAGCAGCACTCCACTGGCCCTGGCGCGGGGCCGGGCCCTGGACCCCGAGACCCTGCGCGAGAAGCTGGGCTCCTTCGGGGGGACCCCCTACCGCCTGCAGGATCTCCTGACCGAGGAACTCCAACCAGGGCTCTTCCTCCCCCTCTCGGAACTCAAACCCCTGCGCCGCGAACTGGTCGAGTCGCTGCGCCAGGAACGCCCGCGCAGGCTGGTCGAGGAGCCTCAACTCCCGGTCCTCAAAGCAGCCCTGCGCCAGCAGTTGACGGCCCTTCCCTGCGCAGCCCCCTTGGTGGTGCCCCTGTGCCGCACTCCCGAGCACCTGGAGGCGGCCCTGGCCTGCGGCTGCCCCGAGGTGGAGTTGGACTGGATGGAACTGGCGGGCCTGGGACAGGCCGTGCAGCGGGCTCGCCAGGCCGGCCTGCGGGTGGGCCTGGCCACGGTCCGCGTGCAGAAGCCCGGCGAGGAGGGTTACGACCGGAGACTGGGCGCCCTGGAACCCGATTCGGTGCTGGTCCGCCATTGGGGCGCGGTGATGCACTTCTCCAGCCAGGTCGACCGACCCGTCCTTCACGGGGATACCTCGCTGAACGTCACGAACTCGCTGACGGCCTGCCATCTGCTGGGTCTGGGTCTGGAGACCTGCACGGCGGCCCACGATCTGGACGAGAACCAGTTGCTGGCCCTCCTGGAGGCCACGCCGGCAGGCCGGATCGCGGTCACCGTCCACCACCACATCCCGACGTTCCACACCCAGCACTGCACCTACGCCCGAGTGCTCAGCCAGGGCAGGGATCACCGCACCTGCGGTCGTCCCTGCGAGAAGCACACGCTTTCCCTGCGCGACCGCCTGGGCCACGAGCACCCCGTCCTGGTCGACGTGGAGTGCCGGAACACGGTCTTCAACGCCACGGCCCAGAGCGCGGCCTTCCTGGTCCCGCGACTGCTGGCGGCGGGCGTGCGCCGCCTGCGGGTGGAGTTCGTCCGGGAGGACCGGGCCGAGGCCCAGCGGGTCCTGGAGGCCTACCTCGATCTCGTGGCCGGAAGCCTGAGCCCCGACGAACTGGTCCGCCGGGTGGGGGTCCATGAACAGTTCGGAGTCACCCGGGGAACCATGCAGGTGGGCCACGCCGGGACCGACCTGTAGGACTTCGGCGGACGGCCGAACCCGCCCGGGAAGGCCCGCCTGGCCTACGCTCCAGGCGCCTCGGACGCCCCCGGGGATCCCGAACGCCGGGCGGCTTCCTGACGGCGCCGCCCGACCTCGGCCAG
>CAZQPM010000195.1:0-7815 GCA_964595195.1 uncultured Burkholderiales bacterium
GCCTGCAGACGACTTCTGGATCCAGTACCCCCTGACGCGGTCCATCTTCAGAGGCAACTTCCCCCCCGTGAACCCCTACTTCCCCGACCTGCCCCTGCAGGGCCACCACGGCCGTCCCCTGTTGATGGCGACGCTGTCCAGCGCGTTGGGGGGCGACACCCTGCGGTGCCAGTGGATCACGGAACTGGTGCTGCTGGTCAACAGCGCCTTGCTGTGGGTCCTGGCCCTGCGGCGGGCCACGGGCAGCGCTCGCGCCGGTGTCCTGGCCGGGCTGCTGGTCTTCCTGGGCGTGAACGTCGGCTCCCGGGTCGGCCTGATGGACACCTACGACAACGAGAACCTGCTGGTCTATCTGCTCTTGGGGGGGCTGTTGGGGTTGGGGACCGAGTTCCTGGCCAACGCCGCGCGGCGCTGGCCCCAACCCCTGCCCTTGCTGGGTTGCCTGACCCTGCTCCTGGGCGCCTGCGGGGCCATCTCGGCGACGCACTTCGCCCTCGTCGCGGCGACCCTGGCCCTGGGTGGCGGGCTGGTGGGCCTGCGTCGGCGTTCGGCAGCGGGCAGCACGGGGAGAGCCCTCGTAGGGGTCCTGGTGGTGGCGACGGCCATGTCCGTAGCCCAGGGAGGGGCCCTGCAGGATCTGGGCCGCTGGTTCCTCGACCCCCAGGCGCCCAAGGTCGACCAGGTCGGTCAGATCCAGCCCGTGACGGTGCGTTTCCCTAAACAGCCGTTCCTGGCCCTGCGCCTGGGCGTCGACCCCTACCAGCGCTTCTCGTTCGCCCTGGACACGGCGCTCTTCCGACGTTACCAGCCGGCCCTGGACGATGGCGGGCACGCCTCGATCTTCGGTCCGAAGGTGCTGGTCCTCCACTGGCTGCCTACCTGGCTGGCTCCCCTGACCCTGGGGTGGGCCCTGTGGCGCCGCCATCCAGCCGGAGCCCTGCTGGGGTGTTTCGGAATCCTGGCCTATCTGATTCCCGGCATGGTGGATTTCGGCCCCGTGCGCGAGGCGGAGTATCTGCGCTGGGAATTCGCCTCGGGCGTGGCCCTGGCCGCGCTTCTGGGTGTGGTCCTGGCCGATCTCTGGGAGCGGCGTCCCCCCGGCCTTCCGGGGCGCCTGCTCGGCGCCCTGATCGTCGTGGCCCTGCTGGTCGACCTGGTCGGTGCTCAGCGTCGGCTGAACGACCTGGCCATCGAACTCCAGCGCAACCCTGACCTGGTGCGCAGGGCGGTGGGCCTGTGGTATCCCTCGACCCGGGCCTGGTTCGTCGCGCTGCCGCGTCTGGGTCTGGCCGGGGAGGACCTGGAAGCCGCCCTCTGGCTGGGACATCGGGCCCGCCCCGGAGACCGCCTGCTGACGGACTTCCGCTCGGCGGGGCACGACTCGGTCGAGAGGGAGGCCGCCCTGGCGGGCCTCGCCGGAGTCTTCCCCGTCGGTCACTCCCTGCCCCCCCGGTGGCGCCCGCCAGGCCGGGCCCCCGACCTGCCCTCCGAGCCCACGGTGGCCTTTCGTCAGGTCCGCGATCCTCGGCTCCTGGCCGGCCTGAGGGTGGACTGGTTGCTGTGGGACCCGGGCGAGAACCCTCGGCCTCCCGAGGGGGCCCGACCCGTGGTCCGGTTCGGCCGTCCCCCCACGGTGCGCCTCCTGTATCGACTGGAGGGCCTGGATTCTCCCGGCCCCCTGGTCCTGGAGGGCCGGCCGTCGCCCGTCCGGGTCCGGGTCCAGGGCCTTCCAGCCGCTCGAGCCTGGGCGGCTGGCTCAGCCTACCCCCTGACCGTCAGCCTTTCCCAGCCGCTGGAGGGCTGGTTGACTCCGGTCCTGCGCGAGGCCAGCGGAAACCTGGCCAACCGCCTCTCGCCGGTGACCGTGCCGGTGCAGGGGGACCGCGTCCTGGCCTGGTTGGTGCCCCCCCTGGAGGAGGGAGACTATCGGCTTTCGTGGGCCTGGTCTCCCGGAGCGGATCGGCCCTGGAGGGCGCTGGTTGGTGAGACCCCCGTGGCCTACCGGTTCTCGCTGGCCGTCGAGGAGGCCCTGCGGGTCGAAAAAGTGGAGGTGGGGGAGGGCCGGCGAGCCAGTCTGACCCTGAGGAACATCGCCGATCAGGCCTTCTCGCCCGGGGGGGCGGTCCGCATCCAGGGATGGGTCTGGGATCCCGAACGCCATCGCTACCGGGTTTCCTTTGCGCCGGAGGCCGAGCAGGTGCTGGAGGAGCCTCTGGCCCCGGGCGCCTCGCGGACCGTGCACCTGTGGCTCAGGGACCCTGTTCCACCGGGGGGACGGGTCGACGTGACGGCGGCTGCCCGCTACGGGCCGTCGATCACGGTGCCCCGCTGGGAGGGCCCGGAGGGGTCGCCCCCCTGACCCGAGGGACCGTCGGGCGCCCAGCAGGTGCCGGTCTGCTTCCAGGGTCGACCGGGGTCAGGGTCCCCAGGGGAACAGGCGCACCACACCGGGTGAGACCTGGGTGAAGTGGGCTCCCAGCTCGGGGTCGCGGCCGGGGACCAGGGGAGCGTCGCCCGCCAGTTCCCGAATGCGCGGAAGGGCGTCATGCCCCCCCGATCGGGCCATCAGGGGTAGGGGATGCCCCTGCAGATTGCGATACAGCCAGGCGTTGTCGCCCACCAGGACCAGGCGGGGAAGTCCTTCGTGCAGGAAGGTTACGGCCAGGCAGCCTGGGGTATGCCCCGAGACCAGGGCCACCCGGGCGAAGGGCGTCAGCGAGCGGCATCGGCCGAAGGTCTGCAGGCGTGGGGCCAACCCCAGGACCTGGAGGTCCTCCCAGCGGTAGCCTTCGGGTCCGGCCCCCTGGGCCTGGACGGCCCGCTTCATGGTCTCCAGTTCGTCCCGGGAGATCCACAGGCGCGCGTGCAGGAAGTCCCTCACCCCTCCGACGTGGTCCCAGTGGCCGTGGGTCAGGACCACGTCGGTGATGGAGGCCGGCTCCATCCCGATCCGGGCCAAAAGGTCGGCCACCGGGGTGAACTCCTGGATGCGCCAGCGCCGGGCCAGGTCGGCATCGACGAACCCTGTGTCGACCAGGACGGCGCGCTCCGGGCCACGCAGGACGAAGACGTGCAGGGCCAACTGCTGCGGTTCCGGGCCGCCGTCCTCGAAGAGCCAGGAGGCCGGATACTCCGCCAGACCGTAGCGCAGGGCGTAAACCTCGACAGACATGGAGGGCTTATTTCAGGTGGGAGGTCCGCTCACCTGCCTGCCTTCGGGTTTCAGGGCCGGCCCGCGGCCGAGGAGATGCGCGCGATGGCCTGCTCGCGTTCGACCTCCTGGACCACCAGGCGCAGCAACTCCAGTTCGTTGATCTGTTCGAGCAGGCCGACGGCGTTCTTCACCTGGCGGTTCAGCCCCAGTTGACGAGCCAGGCCCTGGGCCAGCTTCAGGTGATCCACGGCTCGGCGGGAATCGGCCATCATCTGGTACAGCCGGGCCATCTCGTAGTGGATCTCTACCAGCATGGCGGAGGGTTGCTGGCCCATCAGGATCTGCAGGGCCTCCTGGAACTCGCGTTCGGCGTCTCCGGCCCGGCGCAGGTCGCGCAGCAGGGCCCCGTGCAGCAGGTGCAGGCGGGCCAGGTCCGTCTGGGAACGGCGTTCTTCCAGGGGCTCGCGCGCGGCCTGGATCTGCTCTTCGGCCTCCTGGAAGCGGCCCAGGTCCAGCCAGACCTCGGCCAGGTCCAGGCGGACCATGGCGACCCGGGAATGGTCCCCCAGGGTCTGGAAGCGCTCCAGGGCCTCCGCCAGGTAGGAGCGGGCCTCGTCCCCCTCGCCCCGGGCCCGGTAGGACAGGCCCAGGTTGCGGAAGGCGAAGGCCAGGGCCCGCTCGTTGCCGAAGCGGCGGGCCAGCTCCACGTCCTTCAGGTGGTATTCGACGGCCTTGTCGAACTCCTCACGCTCGCGGTAGATGGTTCCCAGCTTGCCGTACAGGGTGGCCTTCTGGGTGTCGGCTCCCAGCTTCACGGCCAGCTTGCGGGCCCGGTTCAGGGCGAAGAGGGCCTCGTCGACCCGCGACAGTTCCAACAAGGCCTGGCCGATCGAACCGTAGATCTTGGCCTGCCCCAGCAGGGCGCCCTGCTCGCGGTAGATCTCCAGGGCCCGCAGATAGCTGCGCAGGGCCTCGACGTAGTGGCCCTGAACGCTGGTGACGATGCCCACGAAGCGGTGGCCGTCGGCCTCACTCGTCGTGCGAGGCAGGTGCTGCCGGGCGATCGACAGGGCGTGTTCGTGGTGGTGTCGCGCCTCCTCGGCACGTCCCTGGCGGAAGGCCGAGAGCCCGCGCTCGCAGGCCAGGGCCACGGCCAGGCGGGCGGCCCGGGCGTCCTGTACCGACGAGCCCAGCAGCGCCCCGGCCAGCTCCAACTCGGCCAGGCCGGCATCGTGCTGGCCGATCTTGTTGTGCAGGGCGCCCAGTTCCAGGGCGATGGCGGCCCGGTCCAGGGGGTCGTCGGCCTCCCCGATCGTCTCCAGGGCCTGCGTCAGGATGCGCTCGCTCTCCCGGTAGCGGCCGTTGTAGCCGTGGAGCCTGGCGGCCAGCAACCAGCCCCGGGCCTGCCAGGAGGGGTCGACCAGCCCGGGCCCCAGGGCCTCGACGGCGGCAAGGTCCTCCTGGGCCTGGGACCAGCGGCCCAGTTGCAGGTCCAGTTCGGCCCGGGCCAGGCGGATCTCGGCCTGCTGCTCGGCGGCTCCGCGGCTGAAGGTCCCCTGTGCGAGCGCGTCCAAGGCACGCTCCCAGGCCGCCTCCGCCTGGCGGAAGTCGCGGCGTTCCAGGCAGGCCTCGGCTTCCTGCAGAAGAGGGGCGAAGGCCTCGGCCTCATCTGGCGGCACCTGGATCCTCATGGCCGACCTCCCACCACACCGACATGTCCTTCTCGCGTCCGTCCGGACCCTCCACCCGCCCCATGAGGGTTCGCGGGCCCCCGGGCCGGCCCTTCTTCCGGACGGGGCCGCAGGAAGGGCAGGCCGGGCGGGGAAGCGGAGGGGGCACCAGGTGCCATCCGGGTCCACCCCCGACCTCGGAGTCGCGCGCCGCAGAAGGGAACAGGAAGACCGTGCAGACCTTGGCTGACACCCAGACCGCGCAGGACCACAAGGACCTGCTGGCTCAATGGTCCTTCGATACCCGCCCCATCCTGGGTCGGTTCCATCTGTGGCTGGACGAGGTCCAGACCGGTTGGACCCGCGGCGAGCCCTGCGCCGAGGGTCTGCGTGAGCTGTCCTTCCCGAACGGACGGATCGAGCGCCAGTTGGCCCTGACCGCCGCGGTGACCGCCCTGGGAACCCAGGTCTTCGGCCGCTTCGGCGCTGGCCGGGGGCTGGACAAGGCGGGCCTGAACCAGGTGAAGAAGGATGCCGACGCCATCTCGGCCTACGCGATGAGCGAGAGCCTGTGGTATCTGACCCGGCACCTGCCCGAGAACCACGCCCTCATGGTCTGCCTGGGCGAGGGCCTGATGCCCAAGGGCGGGGAGACCCCCGAGATGGGATCAAACCCCCAACTGGGCTTCGGCAGGGTCTACGCCCGCCCCGAGGTGGCCCAGTGGTTGGATGCCCGGGTCGTGCGCTTGTTGAACGACCCGGACTACGGCTGGGAGGGGTTCTACGGCGAGATCAAGCGTTCGGGGATCACCGTCTGGGGCGCCGCCATCGACACCCTGGAGAACACCTCGCGCTTCGCCAAGGGGTCGGCGACCGGGCCGATGACCGTCCTGCACGTCTTCGACCAGCCGCTGCACGTGGTGCGACCCTACGAGGGCTACATGGGCACGCTGATCCTGCCCCGCCGGGTGGTGGAGACGGCGGCCGATCGCGCCATCCTGGTCGACTTCCGCACGCCTCGGGCCAAGGTCCTGGAGGCCATCGAGAGCGCCTGGCCGGGGATCCGTCGCGAGAACATCCACGTCTGGACGCTGGGTGGCCAGAGCCGGGTGCCCAGGATCTCGTCCCTGTGGCAGACCTGGAAGGACCTGGGGGTCCACCTGGTGGAGGAAGGCTGGGTCCTGCCGACGGGTCTGGCGGCCTTCACCGAATCGGGGACCTACGCCCCGACCTACCAGGTGGGAACCTGGACCGACGCGGCGGGGCAGACCCACCTCTTCCTGGTGGACGGCTATGCCGCTTCGGCCGAGGCCATGCAGGCCGCCAGCCTGTGTCCGGCCTACGGCCTGGACGCCTCCCTGTGCGTCTTCACCTCGAAGTTTGCCCTGGATTGGCGGTGCGAGCAGCACGTCATGGGGCTGGATCCCGAAGCCGGTGACTTCGCGGCCCGATTGGGCCAGTTGCTGGGCGCGGCGCCGGACCCGGCCACCCTGGCCGAGTATCGGCGCATGATCCTGGAGGGATCGCAGGCCGGCCTGCCCCTGGATCGCCGGACCCTCAAGGTCGACGACTTCTTCCCCGAGAAGCACTGGCGCAGCCTGGCCATCTCCGGCTACATGTGCCCCGACCCCTACACCGGGGCGCCCGGCGTCGAGCAGGTCGGGCCGGGGACCTATCGGGTCACCGTCCGCCTGGCCTCGGAGTCGGCCGAGAAGGTCGTCACCTTCACCCTGCGCTTCATGGAGACTCAGGACCAGCAGCGCCTGGTCTTCCTGCCGCTGCTGAACCGCTTCCTGGCCGGAGAGGACTTCGAGCGACGGGCCGTCAAGATCTCGGACTCGGGCCGCATTCGCAACGAGTTGCAGACCCTGTGTGCCGAGGCCCTGGAGTTCCCGGGTCAGAACCGGATCCGCATCCACTTCGACCGCATCGCCCCCGCGGTGATCTCCGCCGAGCAGCAGGTGCGCCTGATGGAGGTGCTGCGCTGGTACAAGGCCCGGCACCCCTTCTGGTTCTCGTGGTTGGAGATCGTGGACTACGGCGGCGGTGCCATGGTCTGACGGGGTGGCCCCGACCCACGAACCCTCGGACGGGGTCACCTTCCCGACCCCGGAGGCTCCCCAGGGCGCCGGAACGGTCGAGGTCCACCAGGGAGAAAACCTGGAGGTCATCCGCACCTTTCCCGAGGCGTCCTTCGATCTGCTCTACCTGGACCCGCCGTTCAACACGGGGCGCGCCCAGACGCGCACCCGGATCCGGACCGAGCGGGATGAGTCCGGCGACCGGGTGGGCTTCCAGGGGCAGCGCTATCGGACCACCGTGCTGGGTTCCAGCGGCTGGGCCGATCGCTTCGACGACTACCTGGCCTTCCTGGTTCCCCGCCTGGAAGAGGCGTGGCGCCTGCTGAAGCCCCACGGCAGCCTCTTCCTGCACCTGGACTACCGGGAGGTCCATTACGCCAAGGTGGCCCTGGATGGGATCTTCGGCAGGGACTGCTTCCAGAACGAGATCGTCTGGGCCTATGACTACGGGGCCCGGTCCACGCGCCGCTGGTCGCCCAAGCACGACAGCCTCCTGTGGTATTCCAGGGACCCCCGGGAGTATTGCTTCAATTACCAGGAAATCGACCGCATCCCCTACATGGCACCCGGCCTGGTGGGTCCCGAGAAAGCCGCCCGGGGCAAGACGCCAACGGACACCTGGTGGCACACGATCGTCAGTCCGAACGGCCGCGAGAAGACGGGCTATCCCACCCAGAAGCCGCTGGGGATCCTGACCCGCATCGTCCGGGTCCACTCCAGGCCCGGCGAGCGGCTGCTGGACTTCTTCGCGGGCAGCGGTTCCTTCGGTGAGGCCGGCGCCCGCCTGGGCCGCCACGTCACCCTGGTGGACTGCAATCCCGAGGCCATCGCCGTCATGCGGAGGCGCTTCGCCAACTACGCCACGCGTTTCGTGGGGGGGTAGGAGGCCCGGAACCAGCCCCCGGGGTGG
>CAZQPM010000196.1:0-7767 GCA_964595195.1 uncultured Burkholderiales bacterium
TCCTACAGGGGCCTCCATGGCCTGCAGGTCCCGATGGCTCAGCAGGCTCTCGCCCCCCAGGGCCCGGGCGGCCAGCACGACCCGAGCCAGGAACTCCAAGGTCTCGGTGCGCTGGACGGCCTGGGAGAGGTCCCGGCCCAAGCACAGGGCCCCGTGATTGGCCAGCAGGAAGGCCTCGTGACCGGGAAGCCAGGGTTCAAGGCGCTCGACCAGGGCCCTGGAGGAAGGAGCGCCGAAGGGCACCACCGGCACCCTGGGCCCCAAAAGCTTGACCGCTTCGGCCAGGACGGGGCGGTCCAAGGGGACCCCGGCCGCGGCGAAGGCCGTCGCGTAGGGGGGATGGGTATGGATCACCGCATTCACGTCGGGGCGCGCCCGATAGACCGCCAGGTGGACCTGATACTCCGAAGAGGGCTGCAGGAGCGAACCCACGGGGTTGCCCTGAAGGTCGAGCCGCACCAGGTCATCGGGACGCATCTCCCCCTTGCGCAGCCCGGCCGGAGTGATCAGGACACAGGTCGGCGACTGGCGCACGCTGAGGTTCCCAGCCGTGCCGGCCATCAACCCCAGATCCGCCAGGCGCCGGGCCGCCCCGACCACCTCGCGCCGCATCCGGGCTTCGAGGGGCTCCGCCTCGGACCCCGTCAGGGCCCTGAGCAACGACGGGAGCAGCCTCAGAGCCTCGTCCTGCCCCAGTTCGCGCGCCAGGTGAAGGACCAGGCGACGGGCCAGGGCCTCCGCCTCCTGAAGGGTGCAGGGCGGCGCCAGCGCTGCCGCCGGGGTGGCCCGATCGGGGATGGGGTACCTGTCGTCCACGAGGATCCTCCCTGGAGGGTCCGGACCTGCCTGCTCCCTGCCCGAACCCCAGACGTGCGGCATTCCGGCCCCGATCAAAGGTGCCGGTTCACGAGTGCCCGTGCTTCTGGCTGCGCCGGATGGAGGGTGCCGGACCGCCGGGCCGCCCGGAGCGCTCGCTCCTCGCCAAGGAACCGAGGTCGGTCCCACCAGGAGGCCCGACGGCTTCCTGGCCCGGCGCCCGGTCGGCAGGCGAGGTCGGCTCGACGCCCGCTATCGCCTCCTGGCGGGCCTTCCTGGCCTCCGGGGTGGTCGCCGGAAGGGCTCTGCCACAGGACCGACAGAAGCGGTCGTTGCGCCAGACCTGCTGACCGCAGGCCGAACACTGGCGGATCTGAGCCGTCCACTGGACGGGATGGGCGCAGTGTTGGCAGAACCTGGAATCCTGGGGAACCGGACGCGAGCACTCGGGACAGCGCGTGGGGTCGCTGTGAGCTTCCGGATCGACGTCGGCCGCACCGCCGGCGGCCCGGACCAGCATCACGGTCAACCACCCCAACAGAAGGTAGGGCAACAGCAGCGCGACCAGGACCCCGAACCCCAGGATCGGGCCCGGCGTCGGTGGCTGGGGAATCCCCTGCACAGGAATGCGATACCTGGTCAACAGTCCGATCGTGAACTCTGGGGACACGTCCTGGACCAGGTAGGGTGCACCCTGGAGGGGGGTGACGTACAGGGTGTCCCGATACATCTGGACGCCTCGGACGTCCATCGCGCGGACCGCCTGGGCGAACGCGTCGTAGGTCCGCGTCTGGCCGGGCCGGGGAACGGTGACGCGCCCCGAGGCCAGGTGCGGCACCAACAGCAAGGCCACCAGGACCATCGCGACGACGGCCGGCACCAGGACCCGCGGAGAGGCCAGGGCGACCTGGCGCCTTCCCTTGTTCTCCCTATCCCTCGACAAGAACGCAGTCTCCCTCAGTGAGTCTCCAGGGCCCGCTCGGCCATCTCGATTCCCTTCTGGCGGTCCCGGCGATAATTCGCGTGACGCGGATCGGCGGACGGATAGGGATTGTCCCCCATCTGCTGCTCCAGTCCGGACTTGTAGTCGAGATAGTATTGCCGGTAATCACCGCTGGCCTTCTCCAGGCCGGGTTCGTTCCACAGGTAGGGCCGGTAGAAGATCACGCGGTCGGCCTTTCCGGTGGACTGGGCGATCTCCTCACCGATCCAGATCTCTCCGCGTCGGTCATGGTTGCGGTCGCCCAGATCGACGACCAGGTCGGAGGGCACGACCTCTTCCAGGAATCGGCCATTCTTGCATGCCAGCAGGACGGTATGGATGACATCCCCTTCGCCGTGGGCCACCCATCTCGTGACCAGGTCCGCGCGCCGCTCTCCCGAGAAATCCCTGGCCTGAAGGTCCATCAGGTAGGCCGTCTTGGCAACCTTCGCGGTGTGGATCGCCTTCAGTGCCGAACGTCCCACGCTGTAGATGACGAGGTGACCGCTGGCGGAGGCCTCCTGACCCTTGGTCCCGGCCACGACCAGTTCCTTGGCCCCATCGCCGGTCACATCCACGAAGACCACCATCATGCGGCCCTCATAGGGAACCATGCCGGCGGAGACCAGACCTTCGACCAGGGTGGAGATCTCACCCAGGTCGCGGTAGCTCTCCAGGGGCTGCTGCCCCAGGGCACCCTCGGCCAGTTCGTGGGCCTTCAGGTACAGATCGGTCTCGGCCGCCACCCGGCTCAACAGGGCCTGGGCCCGGGCGTTGTTGCTGTCCAGCCGCCAGGCCTGCTCCAGGCGAATCCTGGCCTCTCCGACCAGCCCCTTCTTCTCGAGGTCAGCAGCCCACTCCAGCAACAGGGCAGCCACCGCCGGTTGCACCAGGGGCCGACCCGCGCACAGTTCCCGGGCCTGATCCAGGAGGGCCCGGGAACGCGCGGGTTCACAGGCCTCGTCGGCCTGCCGGGTCTGCATCAGCAGGGCCCGGACCAGGGACAGCCGATAGTCCTGATTGTCGGGATCCCCATCCAACAGGGTGCGGAAGCCGGTGACGGCCTTCTCGTAGTCGCCCGACTGCAGGGCCTGGGCGCTGGCCTGGTGGAGGTCGCGCATCTGCTTCCAGGTCCACAACCACGACCCCCCCAGGGCTGCCGCCAGGGCCACCAGCACCAACAGGAGCGTCAGATTGACCGCCATCCGGCCTCGCTTCACCTTCTGACGCAACTGCTTCTTCAGGGATGCCGCCTCGTTGGCCAGACTGGGGTCGTACCCCGAGGCGATCTCCAGCAACTCGATGACGTCCTCGGTCGTCGCCGTGCGCCCCTTCCACAGGGAGGTGTTGTTGTCGCGAAAGGCTGCCGAGGCCTGGCGAGCGGTCTCCATGGCGGCTTGGGCCAGGGTCCGGCGGATCTCCGAGCCCAGCCGCCCTTCGGCGCAGGGAATCAGGGCCTCGTAGACGCCGACGCGCTCGACCCCGGCGGCAGCGGGATCGTTCTCGCCCAACCAGCGGAAGACCGCCTCGACCACCTCGGAAGGCAGGGCCTGGCAGGCCCCGACCAGGTTCCGCAGGGCATGGACGGCGGAGGTGGCGTTGTCCTCCGCCAGGTAGCAGGCGGCCGTCAACACCGCCGCGTCTGCCAGGGAGGCCTGGGCATCCATCAGCTTGCGACACAAGGCACGGGCGCGCACCGTGTCTCCGTCGCGATAGAGGACCAGTGCCCCCTCGATCCCGACCCGACGGGCACGCACGGGAACCTCCAGGGCGGGCCCCGTACTGGTCAGCCGCAGGACCGTGCTGGTCGGCCCTTCGGGCAGCTTCCGGACGTCGATGGTCACCACGATCCGGGACTTGTTGCCCGTGAAGCGCGTGGGCTCGGCGGACAACCAGGTCGCGTCACACGTGACCTGGCCGGCCAGGTAGCCCCGGCCCAGGTTCCGAATCTCCAGGGCCCCGGTCAGGATCGGCCCCGGGCCCTCCAGGTCCAGGCTCTCAGGAAGCACCTCGACCTGGGGTGGCTCGACCACCCCGGAGGCCTGCAGGAAGGATTCCAGACCCACCGAGTGCTGCTCGTGGTCGTGGCGGGCTCCGCGGGCCGCCTCCAACAGGTCCTGGCGGCCCAGTTCCCCGAACCACCCTTCCAGGTCGCCGTTGTACAGGTGATGGACACCTGTCTCCCAGTGACGGTCCAGTTGCAGGACGAGGTCCTCGGGCGTCGTCGCCTGCCACCCTCCCAGTGAGGTGAAGACAGCCCGGGCGGGCGTCTGCGCCAGACGTTCGCCGCACGACAGGCAGACGGGCGCCGTCGACGGGTTGTCGTGCTTGCAGACCGGGCAGGGTCGACGCTCACGAGGACGTTCCAGGTCCTGCAGGCCCTCCTCGGGGATCCCCGGGCACCCGAAGGCCATGCAGCCGGGCAGGGCTTCCCAGCACTGGATGTGATAGACGTTCTGGCAGCGCAGGCACGAGGCCCGCCGCGCCGAGCCCTCCACGGCCTGGCCACAGGCCGGACACAGATGGGAGACTTCAGCCACGGAACCCCACCAGGAGGGCGATTCCCTCAAGTGCACAGGCAAGCATCTTCAAGCCTCAACCCCCTCGCGGAATTCCTGAGGATTTCCATGACCGGGCACGAAAGTCCTCTCCCCGTGGAGGAGGCCTGCTCTGGGAGGACAGGGACGCCGGCCGCCCCTCAGGAGGTCCCATCCGGAACTGGAGTCACCACCCGGTACAGGGCATCCCGACGCACGGGAACCCGGCCGGACCGGAGGATCGTGGCGCACAGGCGCTCCTCGGTCAGGCCCGCCGGCGTCCGGCAACCGGCCATATGCGTGATCCGCTCCTGCACGACGGTACCGTCCAGGTCGTCGGCGCCGAACCACTGGGCCCGGGCTGCCGTCTCCAGGCCCGACATGACCCAGTAGGCCTTGATGTGGGGGACGTTGTCGAGCATCAGACGTCCCAGGGCCACGTTGCGCAGGGTCTCTTCCTCCCCCATCAGGGGCAGTCCGGCCAGGGGGGTGTTATCCGGATGGAAGCGCAGGGGGATGAAGGCCAGGAACCCACCTGTCTGGTCCTGCAGACGGCGCAAGCGATCCATGTGGACCAGGCGATCCTGGGGCGTCTCGATGTGCCCGGCCAGCATCGTCGCGCTGGTGGGGATTCCCAGGTGGTGAGCCGCGCGGTGGATCTCCAGCCAGCGCTCGGGTCCGATCTTGTTGGGGTATAACCTCTGGCGGATGCGCTCGGCCAGGATCTCGGCCCCACCTCCGGGCATCGAGCCCAGACCGTGGGCCTTGAGGTCCTGCAGGACCCACTCCACGCTGCGTCCAGCCAGCGCTGCCAGATGATCGATCTCCACCGCCGTGAAGGCCTTGAGATGCAGTTCGGGATTGCTGTTCTTCAGGAGTTCCAGAAGCGCCGGGTAGTAGGCATAGGGGTGGGTGGGGTGCAGTCCCCCCACGATATGGACCTCTGCCCCTGGGATTCCTCGCAGGACCTCGATCTTCTCCACCATCTCCGGAAGGGTCAGGTCGTAGGCTCCTTCCTGGCCCGGTCGGCGCGAGAAGGCACAGAACAGACATGACCCCACGCACAGGTTGCTGTAGTTCAGATGCAGGTTGACCACGTAGGTGGTCTGCGCCCCGTGGGCCCTCTCGCGGACCCGATTGGCCAGGCGGCCGACCCAGTCCAGGTCCGGCTCGTCGTAGAGGGCCAGACCCTCCTCCAAAGTCAGCCGCTGACCCGCTTCCACCTTGTCCACCACGAGCTTTCGGATATCGCCTGGATCCATGCGGCGCCGTTCTCGTTCGGAAAGGGCTGTCCTTCAATCCCCCGGGAAAGCTCCTCCCCCGCCCTGTTCGCCCCCTCCGGGTCGCGCCCCCAGCAATTCCAGGAGTTCGTCGCTGTCGACCGTCTCGCGGGAGAGCAGGGCCCGGGCCAGCGTTCCCAGCAGCTCGCGATGCTGCTCCAGGAGCTTCCGGGCCGACGCCGCGCGGTCCGCAAGCAGGCGCTGGACGTCCGTGTCGATTCGGGAGGCCATCTCCTCTCCGTAGGCCCTGGAGGTCACGTCGAACCAGGAGCCGGCGGCCTCGTCGAGCCGGAAGGAGACCGGGCCCAGGCTGCCCATCCCCCAGACGGCCACCATGCGCCGCGCCAGGCGGGTGGCCTCCAGAAGGTCGTTCTCGGCACCCGTGGTGGTGTCACCCAACACCAGTTCCTCGGCGGCCCGTCCGCCCAGCAGAACGGCCAGCCGCGCGTCCAGCCAGGCCCGGCTGTAGTTGTAGCGGTCCTCACCGGCCACCTGCTCGGTGGCCCCCAGCGTCCGACCCCGGGGGATGATGCTGACCTTGTGGACGGGATCGGCCTGCGGGGTCATCCAGGCCACCAGGGTGTGCCCGGCCTCGTGCCAGGCGATGGCCCGGCGCTCGTGCGGCTTGAGCAGCAGGCTGCGCACCCCCCCCAGCACCACCTTGTCCTGGGACTCCTGGAAGTCGGCCGCCGTCACCTGCTGGCGGTCGCCTCGCGCTGCCAGCAAGGCGGCCTCGTTGCACAGGTTGGCCAGGTCCGCCCCGCTGAAACCCGGAGTCGCCGAGGCCACGGTCCCCAGGTCCACGTCGGCAGCCAGGGGCAGGCGGCGGCTGTGGATGCGCAGGATCGCTTCCCTGCCCCCGCGGTCGGGCAGCGGAACCTCCACCTGTCGGTCGAACCGACCGGGACGCAGCAGGGCCCGGTCCAGGACGTCGGGACGGTTCGTGGCCGCCAGGACGATCACGTCCTGACGCTCGTCGAAACCATCCATCTCCACCAGCAACTGGTTCAGGGTCTGCTCGCGTTCGTCGTTGACGGTGCCCATGCCGGCCCCCCGCCTGCGGCCGACGGCGTCCAACTCGTCGATGAACAGGATCGCCGGGGCAGCGGCCTTGGCCTTGGCGAACAGGTCGCGGACCCGGCTGGCCCCGACGCCCACGAAGATCTCCACGAACTCTGAAGCCGACAGGCTGAAGAAGGGGACACCGGCCTCGCCGGCCACGGCCCGGGCCAGCAGAGTCTTGCCGGTGCCCGGCGGGCCCACCAGGAGGACTCCCCGGGGGATCCTCGCCCCCAGGGCGTGGAACTTCTCGGGGCGGCGCAGGAATTCGACCTCGGCCAGCAGTTCCTGTTTGGCCTCGTCGCAGCCCGCCACATCCTCGAAGGTCACCCCCGGCCGACTGCTGGTGTAGACCCTCGGCTGCGACCGCCCGAAGCCGAAGAGGCCGCCGCGGCCGTCGGCTCCCCGGCGCAGGAACTGGGAGACCAGCAGGAATACCAGCACCAGCGGCAGGCCGAAGACCAACAACTGCGAGAACCAGGGCACGGGGGTGGGACGGGCCTCGACCGGGACCCCCTGCTCACGGAGCAGCGGCAGGAAGCCCGGGTCGCCCAGGGTGACGGGGAAGACGCTGCGGAAGTGGGTGACCTCCACGGGCGGGGAGGCAGGCGAAGCCGGGGCCGGGCTGGCGCTGGACGACGAGGGGGCCGGGGAGACCGGGGCCGAAGGCTCTGCCGGGCGAGCTGGCATGGGCGGGGGGATGGGCTCACCGGACAATGGGTCGGGCAGGGTGACCGGCGTCTTGAAGGCCCCGACCAGATTCTCGCCCTCCACCTGGAGGCGCCGGAGGTTCCCGGCCCGGGCCTGAGCCACCACGAACGAATAGGGCACGGGTTGCGAGGACAGGGAGGTCGTCAGCACCGAGACGGTGACCCACAGGGCCAGCATACCCAGGAGCAGGCACCCGAGATCCCGCCCCGGAAGCCCCGGGGAGGGCTCGGATGGCCGGCGAGGTGGCCGCGCGGGTCCAGGGCTCATCGTGCCTCCGGCGGGGCGCAAGCACCCCTCTCAGGGTAGGCGGGAAGAAGGACGACGGGGATGATCGCTGTCAGCTCCGGGGCAGGATCGTCGGGAATCGGGCGACAGACCGTTC
>CAZQPM010000197.1:0-7704 GCA_964595195.1 uncultured Burkholderiales bacterium
AAGAAGCCCGCCAGATGGCGGGCTCTTCGTTGGTGGAGCCAGTCGGACTCGAACCGACGGCCTCCTCCGTGCAAGGGAGGCGCTCTCCCATCTGAGCTATGGCCCCAGACGACTGCACCCAGCATAACACATGCAAAAAGTGGGGGCGGCGGACCGCTCCCACTTCCGATGCAGTTGTGGTGGGCTTGGCTGGACTCGAACCAGCGACCTCGTCCTTATCAGGGACGCGCTCTAACCACCTGAGCTACAAGCCCCCGTCCGAGTTCGGACGATAACACGGACGGGGAAGAGATGTCAAGAAGAAATCCAAGAATTCCGCAATCCTGACCCGACGCCCGCCCCAGCGAGGCGTCTCGTGCGGGCCCTCCGGCAGGCCCTCGGGGGCCGAGGGCCCGGGGTTCGAACCAGGCCCGCTGCGCGCCGTCCGAGTGCGATCCGTCGGAAGGCCTCCGGGACCCGGCCAGCAGGCCGGGCAGACCTCGGGCCTGCGCAGGTGAACCCGACTGGGGGGCGCCTGCCCCTCGGCCTCGCCCGCCGGAATCCCGAAGTCGTGGGTCCGGATGCACCGGTTCACATCCGGGAAACATACTTGTAACAATCGGTTCGGAACCTGGCTTGTCGTCCTATGGTAACATGAGCGTGGTATTCCAGGGCCTGGGGCCTGCAACCGCCAGCCCGCCAGAGCACTCCGTCCGTCAGACGAAAGGGGAACGCGATGCCAGAGGACCATCGGGATAAAATCGAGCAGATCCGGGCTCGTCGCGGTCGCGACAACGTCCAGATCGGCTACAACCCGTATGACCCGCAGCCACAGGTCGGCGGCACGGCCGCTACCGGAGTGCAGGGCATCGGGATCGAGGGCGATGGCGCTCCTGTGCTGGGGGCCGACTTCAAGAGCCCCTGGGCCCGCGACCGGGTTACCCTGAGCCTGGATGGCCAGATCGCCATGATCGAGCAGCGTGCCCACGTGCGCGCCTCCATGGCCGACCTGGGTTACAGCAACCGAATTTCCATCCTTCCGCTGCGGCCGGGAATGTACGTCAAGATCGAGCCGCCGGGGACCTACCGTCTGGTCTACAACAACCGCTGAGGCCAGGTGTCGATGATGACGGGCCCGCTCCGCCTGGGGCGGGCTTGTGGCATTTCCTCAAGGTTCGGCTGGATGCTGGGGCTGTGGTTGGCGTTCTGCACCGCCCCGCTTCCGGCGACGCCCCCGACCGTCCCTGCCCCTCAAGCAGAATGGGGTCCGGCGGTCGTTGCGGCATCCACCTGGCTGGAAGCCGGAGCTACCGACCAACCGCAGACCGACGCGGCCGTCCAGGCCTCACGGTTGCTGGCTCGGGGAAACCTGCCTGCGGCCCGGGCCCTGCTGGCCACGGTGCCACAGACCCCCCGAAACGACCTGGCCCGAGGCCTGCTGGCCGAACTGGAGGGTCACCACGACCGGGCCGCCGGGCTGTACCGTCGAGCCCGGCGCCAGTACCCGGCCGAAGCGGAGTTCCGCCTGGGGAACCTGGATCTTCGGGCGGGCCGCCCGGATCGGGCCATCACCCACTACCAGCAGGTGCTGCGGACCGAACCCGAGCACGCCCTGGCTCACTACCAGTTGGCCATGGCCTTCGAGAAGCAGGGACACCCCGACCGGGCCCTCCCCCACCTGGACCGGACGCTGGCCCTGGACCCACCCGGGCCCCAGGAACTGGTGCGCACCGTGACCCGTGGTCTGCACGCCACCCTGGAGGTCACGCCGGTCAACCTGTTGCGTTCCCGGGCCCTCCTGGCCCGCGGCCGGACCCTTCAGGCCCTGGGCCGGCCGGGAGCCTCGGAGGACTGGCAGGCCTGCCCCGACCTGGCGGGTGGCCAGACCGCCGAGGCTCTGTGGCGCCTGGGACAGGCCGCCGTCGACCAAGGTGACGTCGGCGCAGCCGCCCTGTGGCTGCAGGCGTTCCTGGAGGCCTCCGTCGAGCCCACGGGCCTGGACACCGACCTGACCGTTTGGGGTCGGGGCACCATCCGGGTCTGGACGCCTGAAGGCCGGGTCCAGGACGTTCGCAGCGTGCGCCTGGCCGTGGATCCTCAGGGCCGACTGGGATGCGTCGGCGGAGGAAGCCTGGGAGTCCGTCTGCCTGCCCGGGCCTACGGGATGCAGGTCGACCGCGAGGGGATCGTGCGGGTCTGGCAACCGGAAGCCCGGTTGCCCCGGGCTGTCGGCAGGCTGACCCTGAGCAGCGACCAGGTCCAGTTGCTGGCCGGCTACCGCGAGCGGGAACCCGGGGCCAGCCAGGCCTGGGAGACGCTGGCCAGCCTCGGCAGCGAGATCGAGCAACTGGTCATGGTCCTGCCCTTCCTGCCCTCCTCGACGCAGGTCGGCACCCTGGCGCCCCTGAGCGAGGGGCCCCTGGCCCCCCTGGCCCAGGCCCGCCTGGGATCGCTGTACTTCAACCGCTTCCAGAGCAGCCGACGCATCGAGGACCTGCACGAGGCCCGCCGCCGTTGGCAGGCCCTGCGCCACAGCCATCCCGATCTGCAGTTCCCGGTCCTGAACCTGGCCACGGTGGCCCTGCTGGAACGGCAATTCGACGAGGTCACTGCACTTCTGACCGGCCTGCGGGACGCCCATCCGTCACGAACCCTGCCGGACATCCTGTTGATCCAGCTCCTCCTGGCCCTGCGTGAGCATGACGCCTGTCTGCTGGCTGCCGACCGGTTGCTCCAGCGCACCCCGAACGCCCCCTTCCCGCGCCTGGCCAAGGCCGAGGTGCTGGCCGCCCAGGATCGCAAGGACGCCGCCCTGGCGGAAACCGAGGCCCTCCTGGCCGGGAACCCCGGTCTGGTGGAGGGGCATTACCTGTTGGTGCGACTTCTGGGTCGCCAGGGAAACGTGCAGCGCCAGCAGATCGAACTGGAACGCCTGCTGGACCTGGATCCCACTCCCTACCGGGCCCGCCGCATGCTGGCCGCCCTCCTCGACCGCCTGGGACAGACCCCCCAGGCCCTGGACCTCTACCGCCGCTATCTGGCGACCCCCGAGGCCCTGGTCTACGAGACCGAAGAGTGGGTCGCTGCCGAGGTCCGGGTCCGCCAGTTGGAGGAGGCCCTCCAGGCTCCCTGACCCGCGGGGTCGCGGTGCCGTCCTCCTGGAGGGCCGCGGAAGCCTCGGAGAGTCCTGTCGACGGGACCCCGGCTGCCCTCCGGGCGCGCCCGACGGCTGGCCCGCGGGTTGAAGTCCATCCACAGGGGGCTGTGGATACGTCGCACGAGAGCCCGTCCTGCCGATCTTCCGCCCCGGGCCAGGAAGGGTCGGCCCTGTGGAAAACCACTATATGTCGGCGCATCGAACAGATCATCCCACAATATGTTGGGCCCAGGAGTCTTGACACCCGGCTTCCAGGGTGGCAGTATTTTCAAGTCCGATTCCACTCGATCCGGCCGCCGTTCCGGCCCCGGGTGGGTCGGATCAAGACACATCGGAGGCCACTCCCGTGCACAAGCCGTCGAATGGAAGCATCCTGGACCGCCTTCCCCTGCTGGGCAACAACCTGCTCTCGCCCCTGGGCGAGAAGATCTTCCTGGACCGTTACGCCCTGAAGGATGGTTCCAAGGCGACGCTGCAGCCCGACGACCTGGTCGTGGCCCTGGTGGATTCGGCCACGGGCCAGCGCGAGATCGGCACGGCCCGGGAGATGCACGCGGGGAACGTGCAGGTCCTGCTGCGCGACGGGACCTCGATCGAGTTGCCTCTGGAGCACGTCGACAAGCCGGTCGAGTTGACGGTCGAGCAGATGATGGACCGAGCCGCCCGCGGGGCGGCCGCCGTCGAGTCGACCGACGCCGGCCGCCAGCAGTGGTCCGAGAACTTCCGCTGGCTGCTGGACTCCTGGAAGTTCGTGCCAGGGGGCCGTATCCTGACGGCCTGCGGGACCGACCAGAACCTCACCTTCTACAACTGCTACGTCGTCCCCAGCCCGGGCGACTCGCGCGACGGCATCATCGAGACCCTCTCCCAGATGGCCGAGATCATGAGCCGCGGCGGCGGCGTCGGCATCAACCTGTCCACCCTGCGCCCTCGCTATGCCTACGTCCGCGGAGTGAACGGGCGCTCCTCCGGTTCGGTCTCCTGGGGTGGCCTGTTCAGCTTCGTGACCGGTCTCATCGAGCAGGGTGGCTCACGTCGCGGCGCCCTGATGCTGATCCTCAACATCTGGCATCCCGACGTCCTGGAGTTCATCCAGTCCAAGCGCCAGGCCGGCAGGATCTCCAACGCGAACATCTCGGTCGGCGTCACCGACGAGTTCATGCACGCGGTCGACAACGATCAGGATTGGGATCTGGTCTTCCCCGACACCACCGACGTGCGCTATGCCGAGCATTGGAACGGCGACCTGGAGGCCTGGAAGGCCCGGGGCGGCGCCGTGGTCGTCCACAAGACCGTCAAAGCCCGGGAAATCTGGAACTCGATCATCGAGAGCGCCTGGGCCTCGGCCGAGCCGGGCCTGTGGTTCGTGGATCGCTGCAACAAGGAGGCGAACTCCTGGTACTACTCGGAGGGCCGCCTGGTCTGCACGAACCCGTGCGGCGAGCAGCCGCTGCCCGCCTGGGCCGTCTGCAACCTGGGACACGTCAACCTGTCCCGCATGGTCAAGGACGACAAGGTGGACTGGGAAACCCTGGGCCGCACTGTGCGCTTTGCCGTCCGGTTCCTGGACAACGTGATCGATGCGACCCCCTACTTCTTCGACCAGAACGCCCGCCAACAGCAGAACGAGCGCCGGGTGGGCCTGGGCACCATCGGCCTGGCCGAGATGCTGATCCGGCTGGGGGTACGCTATGGTTCCCCCCACTCGGAGGCCTTCATCGACGAACTGTACCGCTTCATCGCCAGCGAGGCCTACGAGGCCTCCACGGAACTGGCAGCCGAGAAGGGCGCCTTCCCCAAGTTCGATGCCGACAAGCTCCTGCAGAGCGGGTTCATGCAGAGGATGCCCGAGAAGATCCGGAGCCTGGTGGCCGAGCGCGGCCTGCGCAACGTCACCCTGCTGACGCAGGCTCCCACCGGAACGGTCGGGACGATGGTGGGCACCTCGACGGGCATCGAGCCCTTCTACTTCTGGTCCTACATGCGCAAGAGCCGTCTGGGCGTGCACGAGGAGAAGGTCCGGGTCATGGAGGAGTGGCAACAGGCCCATCCCGGCCAGCCCCTGCCCGACCACTTCGTCAACGCCATGGACCTGACCCCGGAGGAACACGTCCGGGTCCAGGCCGCCACCCAGCGCTGGGTGGACTCGGCGATCTCCAAGACATGCAACGTCCCGTCCGACTACACGGTCGAGCAGACCCGCGAGCTGTACGAGTTGATGTACCGTCTGGGCTGCAAGGGCGGCACCATCTACCGGGACAAGTCCCGGGACGAACAGGTCCTGCACGTCAAGGAGGAGCCCAAGCCCGTTGCCCAACCCGTCGAGGCCGCCAAGCCCAAGGTGCGTCCGCGCCCCTACAAGCGCCGGGGAATCACCGTGTCCAAGGCGACTCCGGCTGGCACCGCCCATATCGTGATGAATGATGACGACGAGGGGCGTCCCTTCGAGTTGTTCATCGAGATCGGCAAGGGCGGCAGCGACATCAAGGCCATGGCCGAGGCCTTGGGTCGCCTGGCCTCGCTGGTTCTCAGGGTCAGCTCTCCCCTGTCGCCCAAGGAACGGGTCCAGGAAATCGTCAAGCAACTGGGAGGCATCGGAGGTCCCCGCTCCACGGGATTCGGCAAGGCCAGGGTGCGCTCTCTGCCCGACGCCCTGGCCCAGGCCCTGGAGGAGAACTACCTGGGAGCCGAGGAGGAGATGGACGTGGCCACTCCCGCCTATCGCAGTGAGGTCCTGGGAGACGGCAAGCCCGATCTGGGCCTGGAGGCCTTCGCCGACCTGTGCCCCGAGTGCGGCAACACCAGTTTCGTCTACACGGAAGGGTGCACCACCTGCTATTCGTGCGGCCACTCGGAATGCTGAGGTCCCCCGGCAGCCCCGGCAGGTAGTCGCCGGACGCCGTGCTCCTGCCCCCGCCCTGCGCAGGGATCCGATCCGGGTCCCGACGCAGGGCGGTCTCGGTTCCGGGCCCATGTGGCGGCCGCGGCCGCAGAAGCCCGGGCCGGGTCCCGGTCGCCGGGTCCTACCCCGGAACCGGCAGCGCCTCGGGTTGGGGCTCGGCCGGAAGGGTCGGGTGGACCCTGAGGCGATCGATCCTCAGGCCGTCCAACGCCTCTACCTGGAAGCGGAAGCCCTCCACCAGGACCTCGTCGCCGATCTCGGGCTTGCGGCCCAGGCGGCTGAAGACGACCCCACCGATGGTGTCGTTGTGCTGGTCCTGGATGGCGATACCCAGGCGCTCACCGACATCCTCGGTCAGGAGCAGGCCCGACACGCGCCAGGACCCGTCGGGAAGCGTCTCGATGTCCGGCAGTTCCTCGGACTCGACCTGATCGTGAATCTCGCCGACGATGCGCTCCAGGACGGTGCCCCAGGTGACGATTCCGTCGGTGCCCCCATACTCATCCAGGATGAGGACCATGCGAACCCCCTCCTCCTTCATCCGGGCCAGAAGTCGGGCCACCGGCAGGCTGTAGGGCACGCTGACCAGGGGGCGGATCAGGGGGGTGATCGGCCGATCGAGGTCGGTGCGCTGCTCCTGGAAGGCTGCCAGCAATTCGCGCACGTGGACCACGCCGACCAGGTCGTCCAGGTTCTCGCGGTAGACGGGGTAGCGGTCGTAGCCCTCCCGAGCCGCCACCGCCAGCAGCTCCTCCAGGGTGCAGTCCTCCGGCACGCAGACCGTCTCGGTTCGAGGCACCATGACCTGGCCGGCCACCAAGTCGAAGCACGAGAAGATGCGCCCGATGATCTCCTTCTCGATGGGGTCCAGAAGGCCGGCCTCCTCGCGGGCCGTCAAGAGCATCTTGATCTCTTCCTCGGTGTGCACCGCGGCCCGGGAATCCAGGGGAGTCACCCTCAGCAGGCGGACCAGACCCGTGGAGGCTGCGGAGAGCAATCGGATGAAGGGACGGAAGAGAACCAGGAAGAGCTCGGTCGGAGGGGCCACCCACAGGGCCATTCGCTCAGGGTCCCTCAGCGCCAGCAGCTTGGGAGACTGTTCGCCGACCACGATGTGCAGGGTGGTGACCAGGGTGAAGGCCACGGCGAAGGCCAGGGAGTGCGCGGCCGCCGCCGACCAGGCCCCCAGGGACTGGAACACGGGCAGGAACAGGGCCGCCAAGGCCGGTTCGGCCAACCAGCCCAGGCCCAGGCTGGCCATGGTGATCCCCAACTGGGCCGCAGCCACGAAGTCTTCCAGGCGGTCCAGGCCGCGTTTGACGGCGGAGGCACCGCGGTGCCCCTCGCTGACCAACTGCTCGATGCGGGTGCGGCGCACCGTCGCCAGGGCGAATTCAGACGCGACGAAGAAGCCGTTGACCAACACCAGGAAGGCCACGCCGGCGAGTCGGAGCGCTATCGTTAGGGGGTCTTCGTCCATCAATTCCAGGAACGCCAATACGAGGAGGGGAGCCCACCAGGGCCTCGACCGGGCGCCTCACCATCCGTGCAGACCGCTCGGGCGGCGCTCTTCAGCTTGTTCCGGTCATGAATCCCGGAGCCATCTCCTCAAAGCAGAGGATAGCCCGGGGGCACCGGGCCTGTCAACGTCATTCAATTCCCGGCA
>CAZQPM010000198.1:0-5183 GCA_964595195.1 uncultured Burkholderiales bacterium
GGAGGAGGCCGCCGGGATGGGGGCGGTGGTCCTGCGGGACGTGGCCGTGGGGGGGCGTCGCACCACCGTGGGCTACCTGTGCTCGCTGCGGGTCCGGCCGGAATACCGCGGGCGCTTCCCCGGCCTGGCCGCGGTCTACCGCGAACTCCATCGGCGGACCGGCGACCGGGTGGGCCTGTACCTGACCACGATCCTGGCCGGGAACGACCGGGCGCTCCGCCTGCTGCAAGCCCGGCGGCCCGGGATGCCGGAGTACCGTCCCCTGGGGGACTACCACACCTGGTTCCTGCCCACGGGCGGGCGGGGCCCCGATCTTGGGGGCCTGGACGACCTTCCGCGCTACGAGGCCCTGCGCTCGCAGCGGGACGGGATGCTGTGGGACCCCTTCTCGTGCGGCCTGGAATCGGCCGAGTACGTGCAGACGCCGCAGGGGCTGGGTTACCTGGTGGACCAGCGCGACCACAAGCAGTATCGGGTCCTGTCCTACGCAGGGTGGATGCGCCTGGTGTCGTGGCTCCCCGTCCACTGGCTGGGCTACCCCCGCCTGCCCCGGCCGGGAACGGATGCCGACTGCGTCAGCGGGGCCATCCTCAGCCCCGCCCCCGAGGACCAGCGCCGGATCCTGCGAGAACTGCAGGCTCGGGCCCGGGGGCGCGACTTCCTGATGGTCGGCTGCCCGGCCGGGGACCCGCTGGACGCGGTCCTGGCCCGCAGCCGCGGCGTCCTCTACCGCAGCCACCTCTTCGCGGTGATCTTCGAAGGCATGGAACCGCCCGATCTCCACCGCCTGCACCTGGACGTGGCCCTGCTCTGAGGCCCGTCTCACCGCGAAGAGGTTCGCCTCCGGCTCTTCCGGGCGCGCTCGATACTGCCAGAGTCCTTCCTTCACCGCGCATAAACCCGCCTGTCACCTCTGCATACATTTGTCCCGCAGACAACCCCGGCGCGATCCGGTCCTCCACGCCGGCAACCCGCTGGTCCGGCGGGGTCGAACGGGAGGCACCGTGGCAGTTCCGTCGAAGCCGAGGCGCCACATCGGGCCCGGCCGGACGCGACGGATCGGCCGGCCCAGGCGTCCGGCTCCCCTGCCCCCAGGCCCCAAGGAGGCCAGCTTCCGAGCCCACCGAACCCGGATCGAGGGGGAAGGCCGCGGCCGATCCATCACACAGCCACGGTCACTCGGAGATGTTCCACATGAATCCGGCGTGCCCTACCGTCCAGCAGGTCGGGGATGGCGGCATCTGGTTGCAGGGCCGCAGCGCGAAGCACCGTGAGGTCCAGGCAGTCCGTCGAGGCTGACGGACGACCGGAGACCGGGTCCCGAGCCCCGAGCCCTGGGGAGTTGGTGCTCGGCCCGGCTCAACCGGCCAGGTGCATGGTCTCCACCCGCGTTGAGCGCCGTTCCACCAGGGCGCGCAGGGCCTGGGCAAACGGTTCCAACTCCTGGGGAAAGGGCCCGGAAAGCAGGAGGGCAGCCTCGTCAAGACGCCCCCGTTCCCGGGCGATCTCGGCCAGGGCCAGGCGGTCCTGAGGGGACTCCCGATCCATCAGGTGGGCCAGGCGGTCCAGGTTGGCCTCCCAGTCATCGGGCCGCGCCGGGGGAATCTGGTCGCTGGGGAGCGACCGCTCGGGGTCGTTGACCGCCCACCACCAGCCGTAGCGGATGTCGCGTTCCTCCCGGGGGCCGGAGGCCAGGCCCCCGTCCAGGGCGGTCAGGGCCTCCTCGGCCGTCGGCAGTCTGGCCCAGGGCAGGCTCTCGGAGTCGCCAGCAGCCAGGCTCTCGAGGCCCCCAGCATCGTTGGCTTCGTGAATCCAGAAGGGGCGGGCGCAGCCCTGACAGATCCGGAAACGGGGGGAATCCGGAAGCATGGGGGCTATCAGCCGCCCGTCGGAGTAGAGTACCGCCCCGAATGTGTTGCCCGATCTCAGGGTCCGCAGGAGGAACCTGGCCGAGCAGTGAGGGCAGGCCTTCAGTAGAGTGGGACCAGGCATCATGGAAACGGCCTCCCTTCAGGGCAGCAGCCTCCATTCATGGAAGCGGCCTCCTGGGAATGGGACGAAGATTCCGCGAGACGCGGAAGTTACCTCCGCCGCCGTGTCATCAACCCCCGGCCCGCCCCATGGCGACGACCTCCGCGTTCAGGGCGGCCGGCCCGGAGGCGGAGGCGGGACCTGAAGCGACCACCAGGCCCGGATTGGACGGAACGGCACAACAATCGTAACAAGACGGACACAATGGCAACATATCGGCAACAATGGGTCCCCCCCTCGGGAGCGACGAGGAACTACGATACATCGTGGGTATCCGGCAGTGTAAAAGTGGAGGTGGAGGTCCAGAGATGATCGAGAAGATTGAGTCCACCGAAAAGACCCGGCCCGCATCCGGTCCTTCACCATCCTCCCACGTCCGCGGGCACGTGACGCCGCCAGCCCGCAGTCATGCCGCCCAGCGGGCGTCCGCCGTGAAGAAGGAATCCGGGCCGTCCGCGGCCACCGAGGTGAAGGACCGCGCCTCGATCGAGAAGGCCGGGTCGACCGGAAGCGCCGAGAATTCAAGGGAGGCCGACATGGGCTCCCTGCTGAGCGGCCTGGGATCCTGGGCGAGTGGTGAGGCCGGAGGCGACGACAGCCGTGTTGCCGACTTCGGGAAGAAGCTGCCACGCCGGCTCGAAGACGAGAAGACTGCGGAGCAGCAGGCCCTGGAGGACATCGACAGCTACGGAGACATCTACGACAATGCGTCGGGAGGCAATCGGGACGGCACGATCTCCACCAGGGACCTGAGGAATGTGGCCCGCGGCAGCTTCGACCAGGACGCCGCCCGGGAACATCTCAAGGAACTCGGCGTGTCCGATGGGGACATGGACGCCACCCTGAAGCGCCTGAGCAGCAGCGCCCAGTACATGCTGGACCACGACGATGTGCGCAACCAGGTGGACACGGCCAACGATCGGCGTGGGAACCCGGACGGCAAGATCAGCCGCGGCGACATCTCCCGCGAGGTCTTCCGGCGCCAGTTGGTGCAGGCTCGCGACGGGAACCTGGCCGCCGGCCCCGCGGCCAGCAACCGCGACGACTATGAAGCCGTCGAGACCAGCAACGCCGAGCGCACACCCGCAGTGATCAGGCAACAGGAATTGCAGATCCTGGAAGCCGTGAACAGCGGAAGACCGGTGGCCTTCACGAACGCCAACGGCCAGACCGAAGAACTGACCGTCCGCCAGCTTTCCAACACCGGCGGCAGGGCGGTCTACGAGATGACGGGTGCCGACGGTCACACGCTGCGCATCGAGTCCGAGTTGGGCGCCAGCGAGAACCGCACGGCCCTGGCCCGCATGGCCGACTACTATACCCAGGTCCCCACCGGGATGCGCGAGTCCGCGGGCACGTTCGAACTCCTTCGCGGGAAGGACGAGAGCGCCGCGGCCTGCTTCTATTCCAGCAGCGATCGCATCGTCTTCTACGACGGTCTGAGCAACCTCAACGAAGAGGTCTTCGATCACGAATTCGCGCATGGCATCGGGTACCAGAACGACGGGCTCGGGGAAGGCATGCTGGACCGTATCGGGCAGATCTTCACCGGGTCGGACGGGGAGGGAGCGCCCGGAGGCTGGCAGGAGGCCATCAAGAACGACGGCAATGCCCCCAGCGATTACGCCCGGACGAACCACAAGGAAGACTTTGCCGAAAGCTGGGCCGCCTACGCAGAAGCTCGTGAGAACGGCCCGGAGGCCCTGGAGCGCCTTGAGGAAGCCTATCCGGCCCGCTTCGCGATCCTGGAGAAGCTCTACGAGGAGGCCCAGGCCTGAGAACCCTCCTGGATCCGCCAGGATCGTCGGTGATCAGGCGCCTGACAATTCTTCTGGAGTCGCGCGGACGAGTTCCGGGTTCTTGGTGTTTCTCTGTGTCCTCGGTGGTTCCACCAGGATGCTCCCGGCTGAAGGGGGTCCTGGCGGAGCCGCTTGAAGGGTGTCGAACACAGACCCGCTGACAGTCAGGACCAGCACCCTGGGGCACCTCGATCCGCTTGAAAGCCAGGCCTCCTGATGGCCTACGAGGCCCCGCCGCCTGGTTGGCTCCTCAGGCCTCAGTCCTCGCCGGACGGCCTGCGGACCGGCAGGCGGATGCGTCCGATCTGGACCTCGTCCTGCCCGGACTGCACGGGACCGACCGGGTCCTGCCTTCCGTCGCCCAGCAGGCCGTCCGCGGCGTCCCGAGCGCTCTGTTCCTGGAACATCACCACGCGCAGATCGTCGCCCACCTGGACCTCCAGGTTGAGGCCCTTCCACCCCACGATCGCGCCCGGATACCCCCGGGGTTGCTGCTGGGAGGTCTCCGCGTCGTAGAAGTAGACGTGTGGGTCGCTGCCCGTCTGCAGGGCCAGCCAGCGGCCGTCAGGAGACCACATGGTGGGGTTCGCCGTCGACCCGGAGGTGCGCAGGCCCGGCAGGACCTGCGAGCCGCCCTGGAAGTCAACCAGGAGGGTGGCGTCGCCGAATCCGCCCCTCTCGTAGGTCAGGGCCACGCGGCGCTCGTCGGGTTGCCAGGCCAGGTGCCGGATCGTCCGGTGGGTGACCTGGGCCCGCTCGGCGGGGGTGCGGCGGTCGCGGGGGTGCGGCCGCTGGTCCGGCTGCAGCGTCCTGGGCGGCTGGGACAGGGCCCGGGCATCCTGGGCGCTCAGGGCCGATTCGGGTGAGCCCTGGCCGCCGTCCAACCGGTAGAGCCCGAAGGGCTGGTCCGGTTCGCCTGGAGGGATCCAGAAGATCGACTTCCGGCCGCTGGGACTGTTCTTGTGGAAGGTGGGGAATCGGCCACCGAAGAGCTCCGCCAGTTCCGCACACTGCCCCGCGCTGGCCTGGGGGAAGCGTCGCGCATACTCCTGCTGCAGGAGCGAAGCCTCCGACACCGGGGCTGCGGCTGCCGGGCCGGAGCTGGCGCTCAGGACGACGGAGTCCGCCGGCCCCGCCGGCGAGGAGGGTGCAGCCGGCGCGGCGCCACCCGGGCGCAGCGGCGAGGGCACCTGTCCGAACTGGCTGGCAGAGATCCCGAGTTGGTTGTTCATGGGGACCGACCTTCTTGCCGGGGGTCCGGCGATCTTCAGGCCTGCATCCCGGCAGGCCGGCGGTGCCCGGTTCTTCGACGGCTTGGGGCCGGTGCCTGTCGGGATCTCCAAGGGCTGTGCC
>CAZQPM010000198.1:5283-7699 GCA_964595195.1 uncultured Burkholderiales bacterium
CCGGTTCTTCGACGGCTTGGGGCCGGTGCCTGTCGGGATCTCCAAGGGCTGTGCCGCGCGAAGGGACCCACGTGTCGACCTGGAAGGCCCGCCCATCAACAACATCCAGGAGTGTCTCCGCCAGTGGCCCAATCCGATCCCGAACCCCTGCACAAGCCCTACATCGCGCCCGAGCGCGATGTCCCCGAGTTCACGGTGCGCTCGGTGGTGGTCGGCGCCTTCTTCGGCATCCTCTTCGGGGCCGCCACCGTCTACCTGGCCCTCAAAGCCGGCCTGACCGTCTCGGCCTCGATCCCCATCGCGGTGCTGGCCATCTCCCTGGGGCGCAAGTTCCTCAAGACCACGATCCTGGAGAACAACATCATCCAGACGACCGGTTCGGCGGGCGAGTCGATCGCCGCCGGGGTGGTCTTCACCCTGCCCGGGTTCCTGTTCCTGACGATGTCGGACGGCCAGAGCGTAGGGGCTCCGTTCTTCAACTACTGGACCATCTTCACCCTGGCGGTGCTGGGCGGCGTCCTGGGGGTGCTGATGATGGTGCCCCTGCGCCGGGCCCTGATCGTCAAGGAGCATGGCACCCTGCCCTACCCGGAGGGGACGGCCTGCGCCTCGGTCCTGATCGCCGGCGACAAGGGCGGCGACTTCGCCAGGACCGCCTACCAGGGCGTCTTCTTCGCCCTGGCCTACGCCACCCTGCAGAAGATCTTCCACGTGATCACCGACGTCCCGGCCTTCGTGACCCGGCAGACGAACCGGTTCTTCCCCTCGGCCACCGTCAACGGGGAGATCACCCCCGAGTACATGGGCGTGGGCTACATCATCGGCCCGCGCATCGCCGGCGTCCTGGTGGCCGGTGGCGTCCTGGCCTGGCTGGCCCTGATCCCCCTGCTGGCCTTCCTGGTCCCGGCGGAGAAGATCGCCGAGCAACTGGTCAAGCTGGGCGAGTTGAAGGACCTCCTGGCCGCTGGAGGTCCTGGGGGCTGGGATCCCGTGACCCGCACCTTCACGGATACCGCCTACGCCATCTATCGGGCCTATGTCCGCCAGATCGGCGCGGGTGCCGTGGCCGCCGGCGGGTTCATGACCCTGCTCAAGACCCTGCCCACCATCGTCTCCTCCTTCAAGTCCAGCCTGGCGACGCTGAAGGAGCGCACCGACGGCGCCAAGGTCCTGCGCACCGAGCGCGACCTGTCGATCATGACCGTCCTGGTCGGCAGCCTGGCCCTGGTGGCCGTGCTGACCGTGCTGCCCGTGCTGCCCGGCGGCTCGATCCTGCACAAGCTCCTGGTGGGGATCCTGATCGTGGTCTTCGGCTTCTTCTTCGTGACCGTGGCCAGCCGCATCGTCGGCCTGATCGGGTCCAGTTCCAACCCCATCTCGGGGATGACGATCGCCACCCTGATGGGGACGTGCCTGGTCTTCGTCGGGGTCGGCTGGACCGGCAGCTTCTACGAGCCCCTGGCCCTGGTCGTGGGCAGCATGGTCTGCATCGCCGCCGCGAACGCGGGGGCCACCAGCCAGGATCTCAAGACCGGCTACCTGGTGGGGGCCACCCCCCGGGCCCAGCAGATCGCCCTCTTCGTGGGAGCGGTGGCCTCGGCCCTGGTGATCGGGGCCACCATCCAGCTCCTGGACAAGCCGACGGCCGACATGGCGGCTCAGGGCATCACCCACGCGATCGGGTCCAACAAGTTCCCCGCCCCCCAGGGGACCCTGATGGCCACCCTGATCAAGGGCCTGCTCTCCTTCAACCTGGACTGGCAGTTCGTGCTGGTGGGCGCCTTCCTGGCCGTCACCATCGAACTCTGCGGCGTGAACGCCCTGTCCTTCGCGGTGGGGGCCTATCTGCCGCTGTCCACCACCCTGCCCATCTTCGTCGGTGGGGTCATCAAGGGCCTGGTGGACTGGAGGTCCCGAGCCACCGGCCGGGAGGTGGACGAGGGCGAGTTGGGCTCGGGCAGCCTCTTCGCCACGGGGCTGGTGGCCGGCGGGGCTCTGGCCGGGGTCGCGGTGGCCTTGCTCTCGGTGAACGATACGGTCTTCAGGACCATCGAGTCCTGGAGTGCGGGGCCTGCGCTCCAGAACGCCCTGGGCGACGGTGGCTACCAGTTGCTGGGCCTGGCCTTCTTCCTTCTCATGGGGGCCGTGCTCTACGTGGTGGCCCGCAGGCCTCAGAGCCCCGTGGAATGAGCCGACGGCGCCTCCCTTCCCGGCGGGTGGACCGTCGGGAAGGGGGGACCTCAGCCGGCAGGTGGGTTGGGGTCCTGCGACCGGTCCAGGAACCGGCGCACCTGGTCCACGAACTGGCTGGGCTCGATGGGCTTCTCCAGGTAGCCGTCGAATCCGGCCGCCATGGCTCGTTCGCGGTCGCCGGCCATGGCGTAGGACGATACGGCCACCAGGGGCACCCGTTCCA
>CAZQPM010000199.1:0-7665 GCA_964595195.1 uncultured Burkholderiales bacterium
CCCGCCTGGAGGCCCTATGTGCCGACATCCTCCAGGCGGAACTGCCCCCCCTGCTGGCCCCCCACCGCGACTGGAAGGTCGTCGCCAACCTCCCCTACTACATCACCACGCCGATCCTGGAGAAGCTCCTGACCGAGGGGAAGGGCTACCTCCAGGGGCTGTGGGTCATGGTCCAGAAGGAGGTGGCCGAACGGATGTGCGCCCGGGGTACCCGGGAAAGCGGATCGCTGAGCCACTTCATCCAGTACCACGCCGAGGCCAGGATGCTGTTCCGGGTCCGGCCGGGTTCCTTCCAGCCTCCCCCGGAGGTGGACTCGGCGGTCGTCCGCCTGCTGCCCTACGCGACGCCTCCCGTGGAGGCCCCCCAGGACCTGATGTTCCGCCTGATACGGGCCGCCTTCGGGACGCGGCGCAAGACCCTGCGCAGGTCGCTGGCGGGTTTGATCGCCAGCCCTGAAGAGGCCCTGGCCGACGCCGGTCTGGAACCCACGCGCCGGCCCGAGACGCTGGTTCTGGAGGACTTCGCCGCCCTGGCCCGGGCCGTGGCGGCCCGGGGCTGAAGCGGGCGGCCCGGCTTCAAAGCCTGCCCCCCGGGCCCCAGGGCCCCGGGCGCTACTCGGCGACCAGGTTGATCTTGTGCAGGCCGGCCTGCTTGGCGGCGTCCATCACCAGGATCACCGAACCGTACTTGGATTTGCCGTCGGCCCGGATGGCCACCTTGTCGGTGCCCATCTTCTCCTTGTAGAGGGCCAGGCGTCCCGCCAGTTCCTTGCGAGGGTTGGCCACGGCCGACGTCTCCTCCTGGATGAAGATCCCATTACGGGCACTGACGGTGACGACGACGTAGTCGGCCCCGGCCTTGACCGTGACGGGACTGGTGCCTTTGGGAAGGTTCATGTTGAAGGCGTTCTGGGTGGCCGCCGTGGCCGTCACCAGGAAGATGATCAGGAGGACCAGCAGGACGTCGGTGAGGGGAGTGATGTTGATCTCGCTCATCCCGGCGTCCTCGGCAGGGATGACGATGCCGCGACGGCGACGGGCCATTACTTGCGCACCTCGACCTTCGGGGTCTGCTCCTCGACCTTCGCCTCCACCGCCTCATCCTGGTTCCGGGGTGCCGCCTTGTCCATCTCGGTGGCCAGGGCGATATTCTCCAGGCCCGAGTTGCGCGCCGCTTCCATGGCGGCCATCACCGGCGCGTAGGGGGTGGACTCGTCTGCGTTGACGATGACCCGGTCGGTCTGGCGCTCGGCGGCCATGCGGGACAGGACGCCTTCCATCTCCTCGATGGGCACCTCCAGGTTCCCGACATAGGTCTTCCCGTTGGGAAGGACGTCGATCATGATGCTGGCGTTGGCGGCCTTCTCCTTGGTCATGACCTCGGGCAGTTCAATCTGATGCGCGGGAGCCGTGATCGAACTGCCCGTGATCAGGAAGATGATCAGCAGCACCAGCAGGACGTCCGTCAAGGGCGTGACGTTGATCTCGCTGAAGCCGTCCTGGTCCGCGTTACCACCCGACAAGACCGCCATGACCGGATTCTACCTCCGTCCCGAGAAGGTCAGCAGGTCTTCCGGGAAGGGCTTCCCGGTGCGCAGCAACTCCATCATCTCCGACAGACGCCCGGCCGCTCCGGCCATCTGGCTGGTGATGGCGGCGACCTTGGACTTGAAGTAGTTGAAGAAGACCACCGCGGTGATGGCCACCAGCAGGCCGGCCGCCGTCGCGACCAGGGCTTCGGCCACACCGGCGGCCACCACGGCGACGCCGGCCTGCCCCTTCTCGGCGACGGCCGAGAAGGTGTGCATGATGCCGACCACCGTTCCGAAAAGGCCGATGAACGGGGCGATCACGGCGACGGTCCCGATGACCGGCAGGAACCTCTCCAGCAGCAGGCGCTGGGCGGCAATGCTGTTGCTCATGGCCAGGTCCGAGGCGTCCTGGGGCAGGTGGTAGCGCTGGAGGCCGACCGTGTAGACACGAGGCAACAGGCCGCCCACCTGGCTGACGAAGTAGGCCGCCTCCTGGATGTTCCCGTTGCTGAGGAACAGGGCGACCTGGGAGTGCATCCAGTCATGGTCGATCACGTTCTGACGGAAGAAGAAGATCCGTTCGAAGACGATGGCCATGACGATGATGGAACAGACCAGCAGCAGGACCAGCGTCGCCAATCCGACTGCCGAGATTTCGCTGAGCATGGCCATGAGAACAGGACTCCTCCGCTTGGTATACCCGCAGCCGGCGGCCCGGGCCGGACACCCCGACCGAATATACCAGACCATGCAGCGCAGGGGAATGCCGAGGACCGAACAAAGTCCCGGCCATGGACGATCGGGATCTTCTTGAGGACCTGCGACAGGTCGGCCAGGTGGACTCCGTCGGCCGCTTCACCTTGGACGCCGCCAAGGCCCGCGAGAAGATGAAGCGCTACCAGTTGTCGGACCCCCACCACTATGTGCTCCAGGTGGTGCAATCGGCCGTGGCGGGCGGAGCCCTTAGCCTGGAGATCCGGGTCGATGCCGACGACTGCTGGATGGACTTCGATGCCCCACCTCCCGACGAGACCGAGCTGCGGAACCTCTTCAACCATCTCTTCGGCTCGGGGACGGCCCCCCGAGAACGGTCCCTGCGGGCCCTGGCGACGGGATTGAACTCGGCCCTGGCCTTGGACCCCTCGGAAATCCGCCTGGACGCCTGGAACGGCGTGCAGGGCTGGACCCTCCGGATGGATTCCCAGGGCGAACAGGTCCAGCCCTGCGCAGCCCCTGCGGGTCAGGCGCCCGGCGTTCGGATCCACGTGCGACGGCGGCACACCTGGCAGGTCCTGGGGCGGTTCCTGCGAGGGTTCGTGACCCTGCACCCCGAGGCCCGAGCGCTGCATGACCGCTGCCGCCGAAGCCCGATCCCGATCCGGGTCAATGGACGGCCCGTCGAGCCCGCGGGCCCTCCCGGGGACTGCCTGCTCCAGGTCGAGGTGGAGGGCGAGAGCTACCGGGCCGTCCTGGCCCTGCCCCGGCGCCTCTTCGAGCGCTCGCTCGTGGAGGTGGTGATGGATGGTGTCAGCCTGGAGGCCCGCCCCGTCGATCTGGGCCCCCTGGCGGTCGAGGTCGTGGTCTGGAGCACCCACCTGACCCGGAACGTGTCGCAGACGGCCGTCGCCGAGGATGCCTCCTGGAGGGCCCTCCTGGTGGAACTTCGCCGACACGTCCGGGCCATGCTGGGCCAACTGGCTGGACTGTGCCGGGAGCCCTCCCGGTCGGGCGCCGGGACCTCGGATCCGGCTCTGGGGGGCGGAATCTCCCCGGAAATCACGGCCCACCTGCTGCGGGCGATGGTCCGACAGGGCCTGCGAGCCGACCAGGACTGGCGCCGCTGGAAGGAACTCAAGCAGGCCCTGCTGGATGTCCCGGTCTTTCCCCTGGCGGGAGGCGGCTACGCCTCGCTGCGCGCCCTCCTCGTCCAGTACGAAAGCCTCGGCTGCACCTCGCTGCGCCCCCTCCTGGTCCAACTCAAGGGCCTCGATCGCCTCTCCGGTCCGGACGATTCGGACGTCGCCGGGACGCCGGTTTCCCTCCTGGAGGGTCCGTATGCGGCCGTCCTCAACTCGGTCTTCCCCCAGGAATCCCGCAGGGTCCGCCCGGCCCGTCCGGCACGCTATCCCGGCCAGGCCGGCTCCGACCCGCCGCTGCGGCGCCCCCTCGCCGTCCCCAGGGCACCTCAGGAGGCACCACCACCCGACGAGGACGTGGCCGCACCACCACCCCGCCGCGCAGGGTCCGCGCCGACCCCCGAGGAGGGCCGGCTGCTGGCGTCCCTTCAGACCGTGCTTCGGCGGCTGAGCGGCCCGGGCCATCCAGAGCTCTCGGCCGAGTTCGTGGACGGCCTGGAATTGGGCCAGACGCCCCCCGGCGTGGTCTGGAGCTGCAGCCCCGGAGGGCGCCACGCCACCCTCAACCGGGACCATCCGCTGGTGCGACGCCTGCGAGGCCAGGGCCCCGAACTGCGGCCCGAGGTCTACGCCCTGGTCTCGGCCCTGTACACGGCGCTCAGCCGCTCGGCCCCGGGCCTGGCCACCTCTCGGGGCTGGTCCTTCCATGCCGGCCTGGTGGCTGCCACCCTGGACCATCCCGAGGCCCGGGGCTGACGCTGAAGATCGCCCCCCTGATGCCCCGGCCAGGAAAAAGGGAGACGACGATGAAGCACCGGACCCATGGGGAAGCCACAGCCTGAAGAGGAATCCGGCCCGTCCAGGAGCGACGTGCCGGCCGGAGAACTCTTCAAGCAGATTGCCGACCACCTCAGCGACGTGGTCTGGACGATCGACCTGGACGGACGGTTCACCTACGTCAGCCCCTCGGTCGAGCGCCTGCGCGGCTACCGCCCCGAGGAGATCGTGGGGAGTCTCTTCGAGGACGCCCTGATGCCGGATGAAGGCCAGCAGATCCGCAGCATCTTTCCCGAGGTCCTGGCCCTGTTCCGCAGTTCGCGGACGGCCCAGGTCCGGCACTTCGTGACGCAGCCCTGCCGGGATGGCAGCACGGTGCCCTCGGAGATCCTGACCAACGGGGTCTACGACGAGACCGGCCACCTGGTCGCGGTCCTGGGAGTCACCCGGGACATCAGCGAGCAGTACCGCCTCGAACAGGAACTCCGGGCGGCCAAGGAGGAGGCTGAGAGGGCCCTGGCCGAGGTCCGGACCCTGGCGGGGCTGCTGCCGATCTGCAGTTCCTGCAAGAAGATCCGGGATGACCAGGGCTTCTGGGAGAGGGTGGAGGACTACATCTCGTCCCACACCGGGGCCCGCTTCTCACACGGGATGTGCCCGGAGTGCATGACCCGCTTCTATCCCGAGTGCACCCATGCGGGTTGTGGAGGCCCGGGCGACGACGGAGTCGACACCCTGCCCCGTCCCACGCGCGTCGCGCCCCCGGGGCCCGGGAACACCTCGGCCTCGCCCGGGGACCTGCCCCCGGTCTGCTGAACCCGGCCCGCCGACGCCGTTGCCGGGCCCGCGCGAACACTTCTTCGACTTGCGCCGCAGGCCTGGGAATGCTACCATGAACCTGGTCCTCATCCCTGGCCGACCCAGATTGGTTACGGACCCGGAAGGTCCGGGAGCACCTGGCCCCTGCGGGGGTCAACTCGCTCGTCAATCTCTTGCGTCAAGCAGTATGGGAAAGCCAGGGAGGGATGTCCGGGGCCGGCCATGACGCCGGCCCCCACCCTTTCCAGGGTCAGAGCGGCCGGCCGACCGGCCTGTCAAGGAGTCACTCCTTGGAAACCACGCATTGTGACGGAAGGCTCCTCAAGCGGATGCTGGTGGCGGGTGGCCGCTGGTTGACCCTGCACCGGGGAATCCTGAACGAACTGAACGTCTTCCCCGTTCCCGATGGGGACACGGGCACCAACCTGGCTTTGACGATGCGGGGTGCCCTCTCTCCCCTCCTGGCCCGCCAAGCACCGGAGCGCGTCAGCGAGGTGGCCCTGGCCGCGGCGCGCGGCGCCCTGATGGGGGCCCGGGGGAACTCCGGCGTCATCCTCTCCCAGATCCTGCACGGTTTTGCCCGGGGGCTGTCCAGTTGCGACCGGGCCGACACGGACAGCCTGGCCCAGGCCCTGGAGGCCTCCTGCAAGGCCGCCTACGGAGCCATCCAGAACCCCCGCGAGGGCACGATCCTGACGGTGATCCGCGAGGTGGCCGGCAGGGCCCGCGAGGCCGCTCGGGGCAGCCGCGAGCTCTCCCGCTTCTTTGCCAACCTGGCCACCCATGCCCGCCAGGTCCTGTTGTCCAGCCGCGACCAGTTGCCCATCCTGCGAGAAGCCGGGGTCGTGGACGCCGGAGGCCTGGGTCTGGTCTACATGCTGGAAGGGATGCTCAAGGTGACCCAGGGTCAACAACTGGCCTCCCCAGCGGACTTTCCGCTGCCCAACGTGCCGACGCGCCAGGCCCTCGAACAGGAGATCACCTTCCGCTTCTGCACCGAGTTCCTGGTCGAGGGGACGGACCTGGAGCCCGAGGTCCTGCGTCCGGAACTGGAGGGGTTGGGCGACTCGCTGGTGCTGGCCCGCACGGCCGACCTGCTCAAGGTCCACATCCACACGAACGAACCGGATCGCGTCGAGGCCCTGGTCACGCCCGGTTGCCGCACCTTCCGGCGCAAGGTGGAGGACATGCATGAGCAGAACCGGCGTCGCCGGGAGGACATGCATCGGGGCATCTCGCCCGCCCAGCACGAATCCACCCGCGCCGAGTTCCTGGGAGACCTGCAGTTGCTCGAGCCCCCCGACGCCGCCGAGGTCGCCGGCCGCGCCCTGCCCGCCATGGTCTCCATCGCCTCGGGAGAAGGTCTGGAGGGCTACTTCCAGGCCTGGGGCGTAGAAGTGGTTCCCGGAGGCCAGACGCTGAATCCCAGCACCCGGGAGATCCTGGAGGCCATCGAACGCGCGGCGAGACGTGGCGGCGAGGTCCTGGTCCTGCCCAACAACTCGAACTGCACGGCCGCCGCGATGCAGGCCGCCCGCCTGTCCGGGGGCGCCGTGCGCGTGCTGGACACGCGCTGCCCGTCCCAGGCCGTGGCCCTGCTCAGCCAGGAATCCGGCGGCGTCGCCCTGCACCAACGCCTGGAGGGCCTGTGCCACGGTGAGGTCACCCAGGCGGTGAAGGAAGCGCACCTGCAGGGCTGGGAGATCCGTGCCGGCGACTACCTGGCGCTGTGGGGGAATCAGTTGGTCGGGGTCGACAGCACCTTCTCGGGCGCCGTGCTCGGCCTGATGCAGGCCCCACCGCGCCTGGACTTCTCACGCCTGGTGCTGGTGGCTGGGGCTGAATCGGACCCCGATGAGGTGGAGGCGCTGCTCCTGGAACTGGCTCGCCGCCACCCGGCGGCCCGGGTCGAGTTCCTGTGGGGAGGGCAGCCGCACCACCCCGCCCTGATCTCTCTGGAGTAGAAGATGCCTGTTACGATCGTCACTGATTCCACCTGCGACCTGCCGGCCGAGATGCTGCGGGAACGAGGAATCCCGGTGGTTCCGCTATACGTCCTCTTCGGGACCGAGACGTTCCGGGACGGGGTCACCCTGGGCAACCGTCACTTCTTCGAGAAGCTGACCGCTTCCAAGGTCCATCCCAGCACCTCGCAGCCGACACCCGAGGACTTCCTGAAGGTCTACCAGCAGGTCCCCGGCCAGATCCTCTCGCTGCATCTGTCCTCGACGCTGTCCGGCACCTGCAACTCCTCGCGTCAGGCCATCAGCCAACTGGGTGAGGACGCAGGCCGCGTCCGGACCTGCGACTCCGACTCGGTCACCGCCGGCCTCGGCCTGCTGGTCCTGGCGGCCTGGGAGGCCGCCGCCGAGGGCCTGGACCTGGACGGTGTCGAGACCCGGGTACGCGAGGTCCGCCGGAGCCTGCGCCTGAACTTCACCGTGGAGTCCCTGGACTACCTGGCCAAAGGCGGCCGGATCGGCAGGGCCCGGGCCCTGCTGGGGGGCTTGTTGAGGATCCGACCCATCCTCTCCTACCAGGACCACACGCTGGGAGCCGTGGCCAAGGCCTTCGGTTTCGAACAGGCCCTGAATCGAATCGTGGCCATGGCCGCCGAGGACCACGCCCTCCAACCCCTGCGCCGCCTCTTCGTGGTCCATGGCAACGCCCCGTCGTCCGCC
>CAZQPM010000200.1:0-7586 GCA_964595195.1 uncultured Burkholderiales bacterium
AGCCGGGCGGCCAGGTGCACCGTCGCTCCCGGACCCTCCAGGCCGGAGGCCAGCTCGGCCGCCATCTCGTAGCGCAGCGCGTCCACCAGGAACAGGGCGCAACGGTTCGAGCCCCGCTGCACCACGGGGTGGACCACCTGCTCGTAGAGGGTGCGCTGCTGCAGGGCCGCCGGGGGCAGCAGCCCCTCTTCGTCGCAGATCGCGGCGAAGTCCCGGGCCAGGTGGTCGGCCCACTCCCGGTACAGGGTGCGCAGCCGGCCCGCCGCCATCCACAGGTCCGAGGCGTTGGGCAATTGGGTGCCCAGCTTGCGGCGCCGCAGTTCCTCGAAGTGGCGGTGGGCCCGGTCCACCTCCTGGGCGCCGTCGCGGCGGGCGCCCATCCCCGAACCCGTGTAGGCGGCCACGGCCTCGTCCAGCGTGCGCAGGCCCTGCAGTGGCCGGCCGGCCGCCTGGAGGGCCTCGCCGAAGCGGGCCGCGCACTGGATCAGTTCCCACTCGTGGCGGCGCGCGGGCTCGCTCTCCAGCCAGAAGGAGTTGCCTGCCAGGCGTTGCTCGGCCCATTCCCGGGCGGCGCTCCAGCGTTCCTGCGTGAGGGCCTCGACGGCGGCCTTCAGGAGGCGACTGTCCTCGCCGCTGAAGGTGTCGATCCGGCCCAGTTCCTCGGGAAGGCCCGCGGAGATCTCGGGCCCCAACTGGGCCTCGGTCAGCAGGGCCTGGCTGCGATAGACCTCGGGATGGTTCTCGCGCAGCCTGCGGGCCAGGGCCGTGCTGGCGTCGCGCAGGGGCGCGCTCAGCCCGGCCAGGGGCACGAGGTCGGGCAGGCGGGGCGGTCGGGCCAGGTCGTGGACGTACTCCACGCACAGGACCCAACCGGCCAGGGCGTCGCCGAGGGCCCGCAGGCTGGTGGGGCGGGGGGCGCCCGCCACGAAGCGGGCGAAGTCCTCCGAGAAGCCCGTGTGCCGGTTGAAGAAGTCCAGAAGATCGCCCAGGTCGGGCTCGGCTTCCAGGCGGGCGCGCAGCTCGCCTCCCCGGCCCATCAGCTCGTCGAAGACCCACTTGGGCTCCAGGGTGGCCAGGACGCCGGCCAGACCCCGGCGGTCCCGCGAGGCCTGCGCTTCCAGCCAGGCCTCGGCGGCCTCGAAGGTGACCGGGCCCGAGTCCAGGTAGCGCTCGACCTCATCGGGCGGGACCTCACCGGCCGCGGCCTGGCGGACCAGGGTCGCCAGGTTCTTCTCGAAACGGCGCCCCGCGTGGTACAGCTCCAGGAAGGGGGTCCTGCGGACCGTCCTGTCGGTGTGGCCGGGCAGGTGCACCAGCAGGGGCTCGGGGTCCAGCCGGTTCTGGTAGGGTTCCAGGGCCAGGAGGGTCTGGAGGTAGCTGCCCTGGAAGCCCACCACCGGGGCGGAGAACTCTCCGTCCAGGCTCAGGCGTTCCACCAGGCCGGAGTACATCCCCTCGGCATCAAGCCAGATGACCAGGGGTCGCTCGCGCAGGACCTCCTGGAGGTCGCGGGTCAGGGTGGTGGCCAGGCGGGTCATTCCTTCTCCCCGGGGCGTTTTGTCGGCACCTTCTCGACCGGCTCACCGGGGCCTGCCGGCGCGCGGTGGGAGGGGTCAGTCGTCGTCCTCGTCCCGGCCGCCGCGCTCGGCCTGGCGCGCTCGCCGCCTCTCCTCGGCCTGGGCAAGAGAACGCGTGAGAACGTCGAACGACATGAAAGAAAGCCTCCTGACGCTGGATGTGGGCCAAACACCAGTTCGTCAGAAGAGGCTTTTTCCTTGCTTCCGTGGGCTAAGTTGACGGCATTGCGGCTAGGAGGCGGTCGAGCCCGCCCGGTAGGCGGTCGAGGGCCGGGGCGGGTCCTCCGGATCCTGTCCGGAGGGGTTCACGTGCACCATGACATGCTTGAGTGCGGGGAACTTCCCCTCCAGGTCGTCATGCACGGCCTCGGCGATGCCGTGGGCGTCAACCAGGCTGAGGTGGCGCGCGACGGCGATCTCCAGGTCGACGTAGACCCTCTTGCCGTGCATGCGGCTGCGGAACAGGTCGATGCGGCGCACGGCCGGATTGGCCAGGATGGTCTGCTGCATCTCGCCGGTCAGGGCCCGGTCGGCAGCGCGGTCGGTCAGGTCGGTGATCGAGTCGCGGTACAGGTCGAAGCCGACGCGGAAGACGAACAGGGCGATGATCACGCTGAAGATCGGCTGGAACATCTGGAAGCCCTGCTGGGCCAGCCAGGCGCCGCTCAGGGAAAGGATGGACGACAGGACGTCGTTGAGGTAGTTCCGACCGTCCGCCTCATAGATGCTGGACTGGATCCTCCTGGCCGTGCGGATCGTGTATTGGGAGAGGAAGATCTTGCCGGCGATGGATACGGCCGCGGCGACCAGGGCCAGGGTGGTCGGCGGAGGCACGTAGGGGGCGCGGATCTCCTCACAGGCCTTGTAGACGATGGCCCCCGCCACCAGGAACAGGAAGAAGGCCAGCGCCTTCCCCATGACCGCCTCGAAGCGCTCGTGACCGTAGGGGTGCTCCTCGTCGGGGGCCTTTTCGGCCATGCGCACCCCGGTGTAGGCCAGCAGCGTGGTGAACAGGTCCGACATCGAGTCGACGCCGTCCGCCACGACCACCGAGGAGTTGCCCACCAGGCCAGCGACGATCTTCAGGACGGCCAGGAACAGGTTGGTTCCCACCGAGACCAGGGTCAGTCGGCGGGCGACCGCGAGACGGTTGGTGGTCGGGTCCATGGGGATGGCTTCAATCCTGATGTCTGACGTGGTCCTGATGTCTGACGTGGTCGTGGTGTGGCAGGGTTCCCACAGTATAGTCCCGGTCCAGGGGCAGGGTAAAGCGCCTGCGGGCCGTCTTCCATCCCCGCTCAGGCTCGCAGGATCCGCCCCAGACGGCGGGCGGACTCCCGCAGGCCGGTCGGGTTGAAGCGGCTCCAGGCCAGACGGAAGGAGCGTTCGGCGGTGTCTGCCCAGGGGCCCGCGGGAGTCGAGCCTGGGGGCTGGGGACGCAGGAAGGTGGGGCCCGGGATGTAGCCGCTGCCGGCTTCCTGGGCGGCCGAGCGCAGATCCCGGGCACATCCGCGCGGCAGGGTGACCCATGTGAAGTAGCCGCCCCCGGGCCGGGTCCAGGTCGTCCCTTCGGGCATCTCCTCAGCCAGGGCCTGCAGCAGGGCGTCGCGCCGCTGGCGGTAGGCCGCCTGCAGTCGCCGGACGTTGGCGGCGTAGCCCCCCTCCTCCATGTAGGTGGCCACCAGCAGCGCAGGCAGGTGGCTCAGGGATCCCCCCGAGTGCAGGAAGGCCTGACCCGAGAAGCGGTCGACCAGGCCCTCGTCGGCCGAGAGGTAGCCCACGCGCAGCCCGGGAGCCAGGGACTTGGCGAACGAGCCCAGCCGCAGCACCGTGCCCTCGGGCGCCTGACTCCACAGCGAGGCGGGAGGGGGCCCGTCGTAGGAGAGCTCGCGGTAGACGTCGTCCTCGACCAGCAACAGCCCCTGGTTCGCGGCCAGGTCGATCAGGTCCCGACGCCTCGTGTCGGTCAGCGTCAGCCCCGTCGGGTTGTGGAAGGTGGGGATGGTGTAGAGGAATCCGACCCGCTGGCCGCAGGCTCGGACGGCCTTCAGGAGCGCCGGAAGTTCCCGGACGATCAGCCCGCCGGAGTCGCAGGGGACCGGCCAGAGCTGCAGGCCGTGGCCTTCCAGGATGCGCAGGGCGAAGTGGTAGGTGGGCGCCTCCACCAGGACCGCGTCTCCCGGCCGGGCCAGTAAGGTGGCGACCTGCTCCAATGCGGCCGAAACCCCGGCGGTGATGCAGACCTCGCTGGTGCGGGGGGCGCGGGCGTCGACCAGCGCCAGGCGCTGGCAGACGGCCTCGATCAGCGGCCCGGGACCCGCCGGTGCCCCGTAGGCCAGGGCATCCGAGCCGAAGCGGCGCAGGGTCCGACGGGCGGTCTCGGCCAGCTCCTCGCCGGGCAGCAGGGCTGGATCCGGGTGGCCCCAGGCCAGGTCATACTCGCCGGCCCGGGGGGCGAATTCGGTGATCGGCAGGCGGCCTTCCCGGGCTTCGCCCTGACCCGGTAGGGCCCCGGCTTCCCGGGAAGTCACCGGGTCAGACCTTTGGGGCGCCCCGCTTCACTGCGCCGGGTGGGTCGGGGCAGCCGGCCCAGGTAGGCCTTGGCGCGTCCCCTCACCGTGCTCAGGGCCCGGGCCGAGGCCAGGGCGCCCTTGGGGTTGGTCTTCAGCAGGGCCTCGAAGGCCGCTCGGGACCGGGCGGGCTCTTCGGCCAGGAACAGGCACAGGGCCCGCAGGCTGAGGGCTTCGAAGCCCAGGGACCAGGCTTCTCGCCCTGGCACCGCGGCCTTGGCCAGGGTGGCCTGGCCTTGCTGTTGCAGCGCCGAGCCGACCTTGCCGTAGAGGGCCGCGGCCTCCAGGTAGCCCTGGCCCCTGGCCAGGTTCGCTGCCTTCTTCAGACGATCACGCTGGGCCCGGGCGACGGCGTCCGAGGCCTGGAGGCGGACGTAGCGATCCAGTCGGGTGTCCAGCTCGCCGTGCCAGGCCTGGAGGCTGGCCTGGTCGGCGGGCGTCGCAGCCTCGGGTGCGGGCTCGTCGGCCGCAGGCGGGTCCGGGGAGGGCTCCGCCGGGCCGGCCCCGGGCGTGGCGGGCGTCAGCCTCCCCGGGGCCGGGACCCGAGCCGCCGGGTGCGGCTGCGGCTGGCGGCCCTGCCGCCGGAAGACCAGCAGGTCGCCGGCAGCCACCTGGTACAGGCCCTTCAGGCTGACCACCAGCTCCGGCTCGGTGCGCACCACCGTGGCTTCGCCCAGTTCCTGTCCGGCGTGGACCACGGCTACCACGTCGCCTGCCGTCAGGCCCCGCATCGGGCCGGCCTGACAGCGGTAGACGGCCACCTGGTTCTCCACCTCGGTTCCCACCGAGCCCACCACCGCCCCGACCGGGACGGCCAGCGCTGCGTGTGACGAAACGAGGAGGAAGAGGACCGTGGCCAGGGCTCGCAGGGTGTTCATGGGGCTCCCTCTTCGCCCTGGGGGGGAGGACCTCCCCCAGGGCCCTCCCGCGCGGGGGCCTGGACCGCCGGGGAAAGCCAGGCCTGGAAGCCGGGCGGAGCCGGCAGGGCGACGGTGGGGCCCGGGCCCGGTGGCCGGACCGTGGAGGCCGGCCCGAGGGTCAGGAACCAGGCGTCGGGTTGGTCCTCCATGGGTGCCTCCGCTCGGCGCTTCACCTCGGGGGCAGGCACCTCGGGGGCGGCCAGGGAGGCGAACTTGACCGCCCAGTTGGCCGTCTGGATGGGCCCGGGTCGGCTGCCGTCCTCCACCCCCCGGAAGAGCAGGGGGTGCTTGCGGGATGCGGCCAGGGCCTGCAGGGTCATGTAGGAGATCGGGAAGGGCTCGACCCGAGCGGCCACGACATGGGCCCCAGGGCCGGTGGCTGCCGCCGTCTCGTCGGTCAGTCGGCCCAGTCGGCCCACCAGGGATTCCGGTCCGCACCCGCGGTAGCCCGGAAGAGCGGCCAGGGGGCCCTCCCGGAGGCTGGGAGCCGTGGCGCCCGTCATCCAGGATCCCAGATGCCACAGACCCAGGGCCAGGAAGAGCGGCCCGGTCACGATCCGGGTGCCGCGCAGCGTCAGCAGCCAGCCGCAGGCCACCAGGAGCTCCAGTGGATAGCCGGCCAGGTAGTGGCGGGGATCGGGAAGGGACAGGGCGATGGCCACGGTCTGGTTGACCAGGAGCGGGATCCCCAGGATGGCCAGGCTGCCTCGGGGACCGCGCAGGGCCAGCCAGACCAGGCCCGGCACCACCAGGCCCGCCAGCGGCAGGTCGTGGGCCAGGCCCGAGATGAAGAAGTCGTGCATGCGAGGGCGGTCCAGCCGCAGTGCGGTCTCGCCCATCTCGTGGCTGAGGTGCATCCACAGCATTTCCAGGTTGGTCAGGTAGAAGGGGGTGGCCAGCAGGAAGGCCAGACTGGCGGCCAGGAGCAGGTTGCGGGCCGGCCGGTGTCGGACCCTTCGGAAGGCCAGGCCCGACACGACCAGGCAGGTGGCGGCCAGGCACGTCACCCACCACCCGACCGCCGACAGGTGCAGGGCGTTCAAAGCGGGTTCGGCCGGAGGAGGGAAGCGCACGGCCAGGCCAGCCGCCGCCGGCAGGGCCGCGGCCAGACAGGCCAGGGCCCCCGCCAGGACCGGCCTTTCCCGGCGCGGGGTCGCCCGATGGACGCGCCCGGCCACGTAGAGCAGGGCTGGAAGCAGGCTCAGGATGGTCAGCCACTTGGTCAGGGCGACTCCCGCCACCGAGATCCCGACCAGGAGAGCCAGGCCGCGGTGCTCCATGTCCGCCGAGCAGGCCAGCAGGGCCAGGGCAGCCAGGAAGGTCGCCGCGGCGGGGAGGTCCAGAAGGAAGGTCGGCACCTGGGTCAGCAGCAGCGGGGAGAAGCCCACTGCGACGGCTGCCAGGGCCCCGACCAGGATCCCCTGGGACGGGAGCGGTCGGTCGGCACGGAAGCCGAAGAGGCGTCGTCCCAGGAGGTAGACGGCCACCAGCAACAGGGCCAGCCAGCCCAGGTTGAGGCAGGCCAGGTCTCCCAGTTCCAGGCCTCCGAACAGGGCGCCGATCAATCCGACGACCTGGTAGACCAGGGGAGGGTAGGCGTTGTGGTCTCGCCAGCTCAGGGCCGGGGTGAGCCAGTCGGCCAGGGATCCGGCCCGCTCGAAGTTCTCCTGGAAGGTCAGGAAGGCCAGCAGGTGGGTGGCCTCATCCCCGGTGGGCACGGCCAGGTGCCGCCAGACCCAGGGCCGGGCGGGCCAGCACAGCAGGGACACCAGCAGCGCCAGGAAGAGCCCCTCCCCCAGGAGTCGGCCGCGGAGCCCGAGCCTGGAGGGTGCCGGACCGGGGTTCGCGCCAGCATTCATTTCAGGTCACGCCTTTCCGGGTTGCCACCGGGTAGGGGGTTCCCTTGACCCGCAACCGGTCCTGCCGGTCCGAGGACCGGCGGTCCGGCCCGTTCGGGGTGGGTCGCGATGAAGGACGTCCCGGCGGGCGGGCGAAACCGCAGGGACGTGCTGCCCGGACCCCAGCTTTCCTGGCGGCAGACCCCAGGGCGGGAGGTATCCAGACCATGGCCAGGCGCAAGCGGCACTCCGGAGACCGAAACGAGAATCCGGCCCCGAACCCCGTCGAGGGCACGCAGGGATCCTCTGCAGCCGTTGGCGCCAGTCCGGAGTCGGCCTCAGCTCCCACCTCCAGCGGCCCTGAGGTGACCTCGTCGATGGTGGGGGTCAAGGTGGTGGAGCCGTCCAGCGGGCCTGAGGTGACCGCGTCGATGGTGGGAGTCAAGGTGGCGGAGCCGTCCAGCGGCCTTGAGGTGACCGCGTCGGCTGAGGGTGAGTCGAAGGACGTCGAGCCGGCCGCAGGACCGAGGTCCGCCGGGATTGATTGGCTGACCGTGGCCCTGGTCGCCGTGGCCCTGATCAACATCGGCCTGTGGATCTTCTTGAGACAGGCCAACCCGTCCCAGTTCCCGGAAGCCGGAGCCCCCGCGCCCGAGGCTGTCGCCGGCGCTTCGCCCGGTG
>CAZQPM010000201.1:0-3698 GCA_964595195.1 uncultured Burkholderiales bacterium
CGCCGGCGCATGCCGAAGATGGTCGGCATGCGCGGGTCGTCCCAGCCGCTGACGTGGCGCTCGCGCACCAGTTGCAGCAACTTGCGCTTGCTGACAATGGTGGATTCCAGGTTCAGGCGGGCGAACTCGATCTGCCGGGGGTGGCAGGCCAGGCCCAGTTCATCCAGGACCCAGTCGTAGAGGGGCCGGTTGTTCTCGAACTCCAGGGTGCACAGGGAGTGGGTGATCCCCTCGATGGAGTCGGACAGGCAGTGGGTGAAGTCATACATCGGGTAGATCACCCACTGGTCGCCGGTGTGGGGATGCGTCTGGCGACGGATGCGGTACAGCGTGGGGTCGCGCATGACGATATTGGGATGGGCCATGTCGATCTTCGCCCGCAGCACCCGCGAGCCATCCGCGAACTCGCCGGCCCGCATCCGCCGGAACAGGTCCAGGTTCTCCTCCACCGACCGCTCCCGGAAGGGGCTGTCCTGTCCCGGCTGGGTCAGGGTCCCCCGGCGCTGACGGATCTCCTCGGCCGACGAATCGTCCACGTAGGCCTTGCCGCGGAGGATCAGCTCCTCAGCGTAACCGTAGAGCTGCTCGAAGTAGTCCGAAGCGTGGTACTTGTGCTGGCCCCAGTCGAAACCCAGCCACCGGACATCCCGCTCGATCGACTGGATGTACTCCAGCTCCTCCTTCTCGGGGTTCGTGTCGTCGTAGCGCAGGTGGCAGCGCCCCTGGTAGTCCAGGGCCAGACCGAAGTTCAGGCAGATCGACTTGGCGTGGCCGATGTGCAGATAGCCGTTGGGCTCGGGCGGGAAACGGGTGACCACGGTCTGGTGCTTCCCAGAGGCCAGGTCCTCGTCGATGATGTTCCGGATGAAGTTGGTGGCGTGAGGAGAGACGCTCTCGGTTTCACGCGGCGGATTCTGGGTGGTCATGCTGGGAACTCGATCCTCCGAGGGTGGGCCGGCCTTGCAGCCCGTATGGAAGCCCATGTTGAAGCCCGTATGAAAGGGGAGGGTTCCAAGAGTTCCGGTCCATTCCTCCCCTGCGGGGTCTCAGAACAACAGCAGCAGCCCGACCCCCAGGCCCAGGGCCACCATCAGCAGCCGCAGGGGGCCGTCGGGGATCCGGCCGGCCACCCTGGCGCCCAGGTACCCCCCCGCCGCCGAACCCACCACCATCCACCCCGCCAGGGTCCACACCACCGCCCCCACGGCAAGGAAGTAGGCGATCGCCGCCAGGTTCAGCAGCGCCCCGAACAGGTTCTTGAAGGCGTTGGCCCGCTGCAGGCTGCCGACGCCCAGAAGGCCCAGCGCAGCCAGCATCAGGATGCCCATCCCGGCCCCGAAGTAGCCGCCATACACCGAGATGGCCAGGATCGCCAGGCCCGAGCCCAGCCTCCAGGCCAGCAGGGCCCGATGGTGCTCGGCCAGACGCAGGCGGCGGCGCAGCCAGGGCTCCAGGGCCAGCAGGGCCGAGCCCCCCAGGACCAGGTAGGGCACCAGGAAGCGGAAGGTCTGGCTGGGGGTGTGCACCAGCAACCAACCACCCAGGGCCCCTCCCAGGGCCGCCGGCAGGCAGAGGAACAGCCAACCCCGAGGCGCCCGGGCGAGCTCCTGCCGGTAGGCCAGGGCGCCCAGGGCCTGCCCCAGCCACAGGACCACGGTGCTGGTGGAACTGGCCAGGACGGGGTCCACACCCAACCACAGCAGCGTGGGGAAGGTCAGGTTGGTGCCGCCCCCGGCCACGGTGTTGATGGCTCCGCCACCGAAGCCCGCCGCCAGGGCCGCCAGGCTCTTCAGGAGCGTGCTGGTGTCGACCACTCCGGGCGCCTTCGCCTTGGAGACAGGGCCGCCTGCAGGAATCCGACCCGAGGCGCCCAGAACCTGAGGAGATGCGTCGGGTCGGCCTGATCTCGGATACCCACGGACAACTGCGCCTGAGCGCCGTTCAGGCCCTGCAGGACTGCGACCACATCCTGCACGCCGGCGATGTCGGCGACCCGGAGATCCTCGACGAGTTGCGCAGGCTGGCCCCGCTGACCGCCGTCCGGGGCAACTGCGACCGGGGCTGGTGGGCCGAGCGTCTGCCCTGGGAGACCGTGGTCGGCATCGAGGGGCTCACCTTCTACCTGACCCATGCCCTGGAGCGCCCCGAGCGCCTGCCCTCAGGGGTCCAGGTGGCCGTCCACGGGCACACCCACCAACCCGACCGGTTCCAGCGGGACGGAGTGCTGTTCCTGAACCCCGGAAGCGCCGGTCCCCAGCGGGCCGGCCGGCCGATCTGCCTGGCCCGGCTGACGGTGGAGGGGGCCACCCTGAAGGGCCTCGAGTTCGTCCATCTTCAGGAGCCGACGGCGCAAGCCTGAAGCCGCGCGCTCGCCCGGAAGGACCTCGGCCTCGGGACCCTCCGGCCATCCCCCAGCCGGCCTCCCTTCTACAGGCCCCGGGTCACCCTGAAATCCCTCTGAAATGTCGCAACATGTTCACAATTCCATGTCCCACTGGGGCCCGCTGGCCTGATACAGTGCTGGTGGGGGATTTCAAGGCAAACGGAGTCCTGGAATGATCAACAAGCTTTCCTCTTCCGGTTATCCTGGTACCTCCTATCCGGACCCCAAGGATGGGGCCTCCGTCCACGGTCCCAAGCCCGAGCGCGACGTCTTCGTGGCCGACCGCTCGACGGGTATGCGATCCGAAGAGGCCTTCCGAGACGCCGCCCGGCTCTACCAGATCCGCAAGTCTGAGGCCACCCAGGACGGATCCACCGAAGAGCTCCGCAGCAACTTTCCGAACCGCAACGGCTACGACGAGGATTTCCTGGGCAAGCCCCTGCCCCTGCCCACGCTGAGCCCGGCCCTGAAGAACAAGGTGGCCTACCGCCTGGACCAGCCGGACAAGGCCGAACTGGAGTATACCAACTTCTCGATCGTGATGAACAAGGAGCGCCGGCAGCCCTTCTTCACGGCCGTGAACATCGACGGTTCCAAGTCCAAGGGCACCCCTCGCGACGGTGAATGGACGATCGACAGCCGCATCCCCCGCGAGGCCCAACTGGGCGGCGAGGCCTACCGCAGCAACCCGATCGACCGCGGGCACATGGTGCGGCGCCAGGACCCGGTGTGGGGCGACAAGGCCGACCTGGCCAGCGACGACACCTTCGCCTACACCAACGCGGCCCTGCAGCACGAGGGCCTGAACCAGAAGGAATGGCTGGCCCTGGAAGACCACGTCCTGAACTCGGCCAAGGCCCTGGGGCAGAAGATGACGGTGCTGACCGGCCCCATCTTCAAGGACGACGACCCCCAGTTCGACAACAAGGGGGCCATCAAGCCGCCCACCCAGATCCCCCGGGAATTCTACAAGGTGGTGGTCTGGAATGACCCCAAGGGTGGCCTGAAGGGCGCCGCCTTCGTGCTGTCCCAGGCCGACCTCATCGGCCGCGGCAGCCTCTACAAGGCCGAGTTCGAGCCGGGCCGCTTCCAGGTCTACCAGGTCCCGCTCGACAAGCTGGAGCAGATGACCCAGATTGACTTCGGGCAGATCGCCAGCGTGGCCGGCGAGACGCGGATGATCGAAGCCGACAAGGGCATCATGCCGATGGTCTAGGCAGGCCAGGCAGGCCCGACGGCCCTGCTGCACGCAAGCCCGGCCCGCGTGGTCGGGCTTGCGCATTTCCGGCCGCCGAGCGACAGGCACCACCGGGGC
>CAZQPM010000201.1:3798-7555 GCA_964595195.1 uncultured Burkholderiales bacterium
CCGCGTGGTCGGGCTTGCGCATTTCCGGCCGCCGAGCGACAGGCACCACCGGGGCCTGGCCCCACCCGGAGCCGCACGACGCCCGGCGCGTGAACCAGGGTTCGCGGCGTTCCCTGCCCCCGTCCGGGGCCCTCAGCCATCCGTCCAACGCGACCGAAGGCAGGGAAAGCCCTCGACGGAAGTGAACCCGCGCACCAGTCCAGGGAAGGCGAGGCTGTCCGATGTCCACTCCCCCGATTTCCACGGCCACGACCGACCAGATCCTGGCCCTGCAATTCCTGGTGGGCTGGGCTGGCGAGGGCCAATGCGAGCCCTCCCGGCTGGGCTGGTGGCGCACGGACGTGGTGGACGAGATGGGCGGGGGCGACTTCTTCCGGCGCCTGGCCCCGCGCACCCATCTGTGGGCCTCGCTGGAGGCCGCTCGGCGAGCCGCCATGCTGGCGGACCGCAAGGCTCGCCGCCTCATGGCCGACCCCGACGGTGTCCGCACCCTCTACTTCTGGGGTTTCGAGCTGGACGAAAAGCTCACCGAGAGGATCCGGCACCTGAAGCTGGGCGGGAAGGACCTGGAGGGTGGAGACATCGATCCCCAGCCCCCCGCCGCCCTGCCCTTCCCGGAGGGATTGCAGCCCGGCGCCAGGTTCGACCGGCAGCGGCTGGAGGCGACGCTCCAGGCCATGGCGCCCGGGGCTGGATACCAGACCGTTTCGACCGGCCGACAGGTGAAGGGCACCCGCCCGGACGACGACGTCGAGACCGCCCGGATGCTGGCAGCCTGCCTGGCGCCCCTGGGCCCCGCCTACATCCCGCCCTTCTTCAAGCTGTAGGGCCGCCCCGATGTCTTGCTCCGGGCCCGTCGAGGTCACCGAATTCCACACCCGGCTGCTCCGCATGGGCCTCGTGGCCGAGGAGAGCCGGGCCTACTGGAGCCACGTCGACCCCGAAATCCCTCAGGCGCAGCGGGTCGACATGGCCTTCTCGGAGCGTTGGTTCGGCAGCCGAAGCCTGAACCGGGTCCGCTACTTCGTCCTGAACCTGGACCACCGGTTCCTGGCCTGGCCCCAGGCCCTTCAGGCTCTGCGCCGCTGGCGGCCCGAGGACCCGGCAACCCGGTCGCTGATCTGCCACTGGCACGTCCAGCTCAGCGATCCCCTGTATCGCGACTTCACCGGGACGCACCTGGCCATGCGGCGCATCCACCCCGAGCCCACGGCGGACGTGGACGGTGTGGTGCGCTGGCTCAACCAGCGGTTGGGCGACCGCTGGGCCCCGGCCACCACGCGCCGGATGGCCACGGGCCTCTTGGGCACGGCCACCGAGGCGGGGCTGTGCCGCCCTGGCGCGACGGCCACCCGAGCCGTCCTCCGGCCGACCGTGCCCGACGAGGCCCTGGCCTACCTGCTCTACCTGCTGCGGGGGGTCTCCGTGGCAGGGACCCTGCTGGACAACCCCTACCTGCTCTCCGTGGGTCTGGACGGGGAAGCCCTGGAGCCCCGGCTGCGGCGAGGGTTGCCGGGCCTGAGCTATCGGCGGGTCGGCGACGTGCGCGAGTTCGACTGGCAGGCGACCAGCCTGCCGGCCTGGGTGGAAGGACTTTCAGGATGAGCACCTTTGGCCTCCAGAGCGCCTTTGCGGCGTTGCAGCAGGACCTCCTGGCCCCCGAGGGCCCACGGATCTCCACGATGCGGAACTATCGCTTCGCCATCCTCCCCTACCCTCCCGAGCGGGAGTTCGAGGTGCGGCGCCGGGCCCGGCACCTCAGCGACGAGCTGAAGGTCAAACACGGCTGGGAGGTCCTGGACGTGGACCTGCACGCCTGCCTGATGCAGCGTCTGCGGACCCGCCTGCGGGAGGACGAGCTGCAGAGCCTGGTCGACTCCGAGCGGCGCATGGCGGCCAAGGACCCCCTGCGCCCCCTGGACCGGCTGCGCGGGCCCCTGTCCAGGTTGCTGGAGGGCGAGCAGGGCCTGGCCGGCGACGTCATCCGCCAGATCGGCGGCTTCGCCGACCGCCATCCCGACCGGCAGGATTCCACCCTCATCTGGATCCGCCGGTTGGGGGCCCTGTATCCCTTCGTCCGCACCTCCTCGCTCTTGCGACACCTGGACGGAAAGACGTTCCAGATCCCCGTCGTCCTCCTCTACCCGGGGGAGCACGTCCCCCCCACGGGCCTCTCCTTCATGAAGGAACTGGAGCCCGACCGCGATTACCGCCCGCGCATCTATTCCATGCTCACCGAGTCCCGCCAAGGAGTCGCCACGTGCTGATCCAGGAGATCTTCCAATCGGACATCACCCGGGATATCGCGCCCGTCGTCTACTTCCACGAGAAGGATCCCGAACGGGTGCAGGAGGAGGTCCGGGAGTACATCGTCACGGGCGGCTACACTGCGGACGACCCGCGCCATCACCGCGTCCCGGACGGCATCCACGAGCAGATGAAGCACCTGCTGCGCGCCATCCGCACCGAACTCGAGCGCAAGGCCGGGCCGGAACTTCCCAACTGCTGGATCTCCGGTTTCTTCGGCTCGGGTAAGTCCAGCTTCGCCAAGCTGGTGGGCCTGGCCCTGGACGGCATGGTCCTGCCCGACGGCACCCGACTGGCCGAGGCCCTGCTGGCCCGGGACGGCTCGCCGCTGCACGAGGAACTGCGCGAGGCCTGGCAGGGGCTGGTCGAGAAGGTCGACCCCCTGGCCGTGGTCTTCGACATCGGGGCGGTCGCCCGCGAGGACGAGCACATCCACCTGGCGGCCCGGCGCCAGCTCCAGGAGAGGCTGGGCTACTGCCCCACCTCGGACTTCGTGGCCGACTACGAGCTGAAGCTCGAGCGGGACGGCAGGTGGGAGGAGTTCCTGGCCTGCGCCCGGGAGACCCTGGGCCGCCCCTGGCCCGAGGCCATGCACGACTTCCTCGCCGAGGACCACTTCTCGGAGGTCATGCACCGCCTCAACCCCGCCCTGTACACGGAACCCACTTCCTGGATGGACGCACGCGTGGGCGGCACCGCCGGCAGCGGAACCTCGGTGGACGAGACGGTTCGGGCCATGGAGGCCATGCTCGGCTTCCGAGGGGCGGGGCGGACGCTCTTCTTCGTGGTCGACGAGGTCAGCCAGTACGTCTTCCAGAGCGACTCGCGCCAGCTCGCCCTGCAAAGCCTGGCCGAGGCCCTGGGGCAGCGCCTGAAGGGCCGCGTCTGGCTGCTGGCCACAGGCCAGCAGAAGCTGGACGAGGACCTGGAGGGCGGGAACCTGTCCAAGCTGAAGGACCGCTTCCCGCCGCGCCTGCGCGTGCACCTGGCGGCCACCAACATCCGCGACGTGGTGCACAAGCGGCTGCTGTGCAAGAAGAAGGCCTGCGAGGATGATCTCCATCGCCTCTTCGAGCAGCACCGCGCCGACCTGAAGCTCTACGGATACTCCTGCGAGGCCCTGACCGAGCTGGACTTCCTCGAGGTCTATCCCATGCTCCCCGGCCACGTGGACCTGCTGATGCAGATCACCACCGCCCTGCGGGTGCGTTCCAGCCGCATGAAGGGAGACGACCAGGCGATCCGGGGCCTGTTGCAGCTTCTGGGCGAAATCTTCCGCGAGCAGGAACTGGGCCGCCAGCCCCTGGGGCACCTGCTCACCCTCGAGCACATCTACGACGCCCAGTACACCGCGCTGGATGCCGATGTCCAGAACTCACTGGCGCGCCTGAGGGCCCACCCGGAGCTGGGCCGGGACGCCGTGGCCCTGCGTGCGGCCAAGGCGGTGGCC
>CAZQPM010000202.1:0-7474 GCA_964595195.1 uncultured Burkholderiales bacterium
CGCCAGGAGAAGGCCCGACTGGAGAGCCAGGAGTCGGCAGCCCGCAGCACCGTGGCCGAGATCCGCAGGCTGAAGGCCCTGCAGGAGGAGCGCGTGGACCGCCTGGCCCGACTGGAGCAGACGCGCAGCGGACTGCTGGCCAGCGTCCAGGGTCAGCGTCAGTCGATCGCCTCCTACGTGGTGGAGCTGGAAGGCAGCACCCGGGAGCTGGAGGACCAACTTCGCCAGGTGGTCGTCTCGCAACAGGCACTCCCTCCGGCCGCCGGCCGGGTGCGCGGCACCGGACGCTACGTCTTCCCCACCGACGGCCCCCTGACGTCCTACTTCGGCTACCGGGTCCACCCCATCTTCGGAACCTTGAGGTTCCATTCGGGAGTCGATGTGGCAGCGGGCGCCGGTTGCCCGATCCGGGCCGCCGACTCGGGGACGGTCATCCACGCGGGCTGGATGGGAGGATACGGAAACTGTCTGATCATCGATCACGGCGGCGGATACAGCACCCTCTATGCCCACTGCTCCACCCTCTACGCCGGCTATGGCCAGGCGGTGAGGCAGGGCCAGACCGTCGCTGCGGTGGGCAGCACGGGCTACTCGACCGGCCCCCACCTGCACTTCGAGGTCCGCATCAACGGCGACCCCGTCGACCCGGCAGGCTTCCTGTGAGCCTCGCTCGGCCTACCCCGCACTACCCGGAAGAGGTGAATACGAACATGGTCGGTTCCCTGCGCAGATTCCTCCTGGTCCTGGCCCTCCTGGGCTCCCTGGTGATCCCGGCCCTGGCCGCTCCGTCGCGCCCCTCCCTGACCACCGGGATCCGCGTCATGGAGACGGTGTTGACCCTGGTTCGCAACGACTTCCTGGAGGAGGTCCCCGTCCCCCAACTGGTCAACGGCGCCCTGGACGGGATGCGGCTGCTGATGGAAGAGAAGAAGCTGGACGCCGAGTTCCTGGAACCGGTACCCGAAAGCGCCTCGCGCGAGGAGGCGATGAACGAACTGCGCCGCCAGTATCGGGAGGCCGCCACCCGCCACCCGGAACTGATGCAGGGAGAGCGGCTCACCATGGAGGCCATGCAGGGGATGCTCAAGACCCTGGATGATCCCTACACGGTCTACATGAACCCCGAGGAGTATGCCCTGCTGCAGGAGTCCATGTCCGGGGGCAACTTCGGCGGCCTGGGCATCTACATCGAACTGGACGCCAAGAACGCCAAACAACTGACGGTCGTCGAGCCGATGGAGAACACCCCGGCCTCCCGGGCCGGAATCAAGCCGCGGGACCAGATCCTGCGCATCGACGGCGTCAGCACCCGGAGCTATACCATCGAGCAGTCGCGCGACAAGCTGCGCGGCCGCGTGGGAAGCAGGATCACCCTGACGCTGCGCCGCGCCGGAGTGGCCGAACCGTTCGACGTGACCCTGACCCGCGAACAGATCCACGTCTCCAGCGTCAACGCCGAACTGATCGAGCGGGACGGGCACAAGATCGGCCACCTGAAGCTGCGCATGTTCGGCGACAGCACCAACGCCGAGCTGGAGGGGGCCATGCGCCAGATGGAGACCCGGGGCGCCGAGGCCTTCATCCTGGACGTGCGCAACAACGGAGGCGGATACATCAATACCGCCCTGGATGTGTGCTCGAAGTTCGTCCCCACCGGGAGCCGCATCGTCGCGGTGGCCGAACGCGGGACCCCCCAGACGGTCTACAACTCACGCCCCAACCTGCGACGCCCCAGCCCCGTGGTCGTCCTGGTCAACGAGTTCTCGGCCAGCGCCTCGGAGATCACGGCTGGCGCCCTGAAGGACCTGGGGACCGGCACGCTGGTCGGGGTCAAGACCTTCGGCAAGGGCAGCGTCCAGAAGGTCTACCCGTTGCGCTTCCCCGAGGGCCGGGAATCCGCCCTGAAGATCACCACCGCCCACTACCTGACGCCTTCGGGCCGGGACATCCACAAGGTCGGCATCGAGCCGGACATCAAGGTGGAGATGCCCGGCGAGAAGATCGGGACGCCCGAGGACGCCCAGGTGCAGACGGCCGTGGACATCCTGCTGCAGAAGATCGGCGCGGCTCCGGCCGTACCGACCTCGTCGGTCAACCGTGCCCTGCGCTCGTCCAATGCCTCGGAGCAGCAGGCCCTCATCCAGGCCTCGATGCCGCCGGGCGCCAGCTACCGCGTCGTGGACAGGGACCTGGAACTGAAGGACGGCGTCCTGTTGGAGACGGTCCGCGTCCAGGATGGCCAGGGGCGCGAGCGCAACTTCCTCTTCGACCTGTCCCCCTACCTGGGACGGTAGCCGCCAACCCTCCTCCAGGCAGACTCCAGACAGGAGCCCCCTCATGGCCAGTCCCACTCCGAACAAGAAAAGCCAGGCCCTCCTGGTCTTCCTGGCCATCCTGCTGGGCAGCCTGCTGGGGCAGTTGGCCTTCCAGCCGATCCGGACCTGGCTGGACTCCAGGCAACCCCCGCCGGAGCCCACCCCCGTGGGCCTGCACACGGTGCCCGAGGTCCTGGATCTGCTGCAGCAGGACTACATCCGTTCGCTGGACGACCGGGAACTGCTGAGCGGCGCCCTGGAGGGGATCCGGGCCCACCTCAAGCAGCACAAGGTCACCGGCATCGAACTGGCGGACCTCCCCAAGAAGGGGACCCGCGACCAGTTGATGGAGGAGTTCACCCGCCGCTTCCTGCAGGCCCAGGTGGCGCCGGGGATCGAGCTCTCCTCCCTGACCTACGCCGCCCTGGAGGGCCTGACGGCCTCCGTGGGCGATCCCTACACCATGGTCCTGGACCCCGAACAGTTCCAACGCATGCAGGAACAGATGAGCGGCGGGAACTTCGGCGGGGTGGGCATCTACCTGGAGACCGACCCCAAGAACGACAAGCGTCTGACCGTGATCGAACCGATCGAGGGCAGCCCCGCCGAGGCCGCAGGGATCCAGACCGGAGACTGGATCACCGCCATCGACGGCCAGGAGACCACCGGGTTGGACATCGAGGCGGCCGCCCTGAAGATCCGCGGACCGGTGGGCTCGAGGGTGGTTCTGAGCTTGAAGAGGCCGGGTCGGTCGCCCTTCCAGGTGACCCTGCAGCGCCGCCAGATCCACGTGCGCAGCGCCACCTCCAAGATGCTCCCGGACCGGATCGGCTACGTCCGCATCCGATTCTTCGGAGAGGACACGGGGACCGAGTTCCAGCGAGCCGCCAGGCAGGTGCTCGACCAGGGGGCCCGGGCCCTGATCCTGGACGTGCGCAACAACGGTGGCGGCTATGTGAAGGCCTCCCTGGACGTGGTCTCCAACTTCGTCGACAAGGGCAGCCTGGTGGTCAGCGTGGTCAACCCCCGGGTCGACCGCAACGAATCCCACCGGGCCGACGGGTCCGCACGCGTGCGGCTGCCCATGGTGGTCCTGGTCAACCGCTTCTCGGCCAGTGCCTCGGAGATCACCGCCGGCGCCCTGAAGGATCTGGGCGTGGCCACCCTGGTGGGTGAGACCACCTTCGGAAAGGCCAGCGTGCAATCCCTGCACGAGCTCTCGGACGGCGGGGCGCTGAAGTACACCATCGCCCACTACCTGACCCCCTCCGGCCGCGACATCCACCGCCAGGGCATCGAACCCGGGATCCAGTTGGAGGCCGAACCCTCCAACAAGCTGGGCGGCCCCCAGGACAAGCAACTGCAGGCCGCCGTGAACCACCTGCGCAAGCAGATGGCCGGGGCCCGACCCGGATAGGTCGACCCGGTGCCCACCGAGGACCCCAACCCTCCGCGGACCCTCTCGGATCCGGCGGCCAACCCCCTGCCCGCCGAGGCCCCCTCCGTCATCCACCCGGACCTGGCCGAGAAGATCCGGAATCTGCCGGAACTCCCCGGGGTCTACCTGATGAGGGACGACCGCCGACGGGTCCTGTACGTGGGCAAGTCCGCGTCGCTGCGTTCCCGCGTGCGCTCGTACTTCCAGGGGGGCAGCGACCTGTCGGCCCGCATCCGCTGGATGGTCAGCCGGGTGGCCGACCTGGAGACCATCGTGGTGGACTCCGAGATGGAGGCCCTCCTCCTGGAGAACACCCTGATCAAGCGCCACCGGCCGTACTTCAACGTGAAGTATCGGGACGACAAGCGCTATCCGATGCTGGAGGTCAGCACGGGCGAGGACTATCCCCGCCTGCGCCTGGTGCGCCGCCCCCACAGCGCCCGGCACCGCTACTTCGGGCCCTTCCCCGACGCGGGGGCCCTGCGGCGCACCCGCAAGATCCTGCAGCGCGTCTTCCGGATCCGGACCTGCAACCAGGACATGAAGCGCGAGCTGCCCAGGCCCTGCCTGGACTACTACATCCACCAATGCACGGCCCCCTGCGCGCGCCTGGTCGGACGCCAGGAATACCGCAGCCAGGTGGAAGCCGCCCTGGAATTCCTGGAGGGCCACACCAGCCGGCTGCTGACCCGCCTGCGGCAGGAGCTGGACCAGGAAGCCCGAGCCCTGAACTTCGAACGCTGCGCCCGGCTCAGGGACATGCTGACCGACCTGGGGCGCCTGCTGGAGGACCAGAAGATGGTGCTGGAGGCCCCGGAGGACGAGGACTACGTGGCCCTGACCTCCGGCGAGGGCCTGGCCTGCGCCGTGGTGCTGCAGGTCCGGGAGGGCAAGCTGCTGGGGCAGCGGGACTTCCTGTTGGACGCCCAGCTCCGGGCCGGCCCCGCGGCCGAGCTGGGCGCCTTCCTGCAGCAGCACTACGCCGACGGCTCCCCTCCCCCCCGCCGCATCCTGGTCACGACCGTCCCCGAGGAGGCCTCGCTGCTGACCCTGTGGCTGGCCGGACGCCGGGGGGGGGCGGTGGAGATCCGCCAACCGCAGCGCGGCCGCAAGCGCAGCCTGCTGGCCCTGGCCATGAAGAACGCCGAGCAGCGGCTGGGTCAGGAACTGGCCGTGCCTTCCCGGCCCGACCTGCGCGGCGAGGGTCTGGACCAGTTGCGCGCCGCCCTGGGTCTGCCCCGGTCCCCCTGGCGCCTGGAATGCGTGGACATCTCCAACTTCCACGGCAAGCAGGCCGTGGGGTCGCTGGTGGTCTTCGAGCACGGCCTGCCCCGTCGGTCGCACTACCGGCACTTCCGGATCCGGGGCCAGCAGAGCCCCGACGACTTCCGGATGATGCGCGAGGTCCTGACGAGGCGCTTCGCCGGCGCCCTGGATGCGGACGATCCCGAGGCCGAGCGTCGCTTCCCGCACCTGCCCGACCTGCTGGTGGTCGACGGGGGCAAGGGGCAACTGGGAGTCGCCGTCGGGGTTCTCGACGAACTGGGACTGGCCGACCAGGTTGCCGTAGCCGGCCTGGCCAAGCAGATGGAGGAGATCTTCCTGCCGGGGCGAGCCGACCCGGTCATCCTGCCCCAGGACTCCAAGGCCCTGCTGCTGATGACCCACCTGCGCGATGAGGCCCACCGCTTCGCCATCACCTACCACCGACAGTTGCGCCAGAAGACCGTGCGCCGGTCAGCGCTGGACGAGGTCGCCGGCATCGGGGCCGAGCGCAAGAAGGCCCTGCTGCGCCACTTCGGCTCGCTGGACGGCCTGATGAGCGCCACCCCCGAAGAACTGGCCCGGGTTCCGGGAATCGGGGGGGAACTGGCCGAACGCCTGCACCAAGGCCTGCACGGGGGTTCTGCGCTATAATCGGAAGGATCCGGGTCTCGCCGGGCAGCGGAGCCCGCAGGCCCTCCGAAGAAGGGAAGTCAGGCATGGACCACGCCACCGGAATCCCGATCGGCAGGATGGTCTCCCGGATCCTGACGCTGCTGGTGCTGCTGGGCGCGTCCAGCCTGCTGGCGGGCGGCTGTGGGGGCGTCGGACCGGGAACACCCTCCTCCGCGGTCGGAGTCGGCTCCGGTCCGTGGCCTCCGGCACCCCCGGGCCCGCAGGTCCAGGCTTCGGCCCGAGCCCCGGTGAGGAAGGCGCGCTACCATCCGGGACGGCTGCTGCTCAAGATGCGCACTCCCGAACCGGACCGGACCGCGCGGATGGCTTCCCGGCTGAGTCGGAGGACGGGCCTCGGCCTGACCCTGCGCCGGACCTTCCCCAGGCTGGGCCTGTGCCTGGTGGACCTGGCCGACGGGCAGGACGTGGAGGGCGCGGTGCGGTCCCTGGAGGCCCTGCCCGAGGTCGCCTTCGCCGAACCCGACTACTGCCTGGAGCTGGAGGAGTACCTCCCAACAGACACCGAGTTCTGGCGCCAATGGGCCCTGAGGAATACGGCCCAGTTCTCGGGCGGGGTCGCCGGCTCGGACATCGAGGCCACGCTGGCCTGGGACCGGAGCCTGGGCGACCCTTCCGTGGTGGTGGCCGTGATCGACACCGGGGTGGACTACCGCCACCCGGACCTGGCCGCCAGCATGTGGCGGAATCCCGGGGAGATCGCCGACAACGGCCTGGACGACGACGCCAACGGCTACGTGGATGACGTCTTCGGAATCGACGGCTACACCTCCAGCGGCGATCCCCTGGACCGCCACGGCCACGGCACCCACTGTGCCGGGGTCATCGCGGCCGCCGACAACGGCGTCGGGACCGTGGGGGTCGCGCCCCGGGCCAGGATCATGGCTTTGAAGGCCGACTACCTGGACGAGGGAGGGCAGACACTCCTGAACGAGTCGGCCCTGGTCGCCTGCCTGGACTACGCGGTGGCCCACGGGGCCACCATCCTGAGCAACAGTTACGGAATGTACGACGAGGAGCCCCTGGCCATCCGGGAGGCCTTCCTCAGGGCCGGCCAGGCCGGCGTCCTGGCGGTGGCCGCGGCGGGAAACCTGGGACAGGACACCGATGCCGTCGCCCACTACCCCTCCCGCTGGGCCACCACCATGGACCACGTGCTCGCGGTCGGGGCCACCGACGTCGGGGACGCACCCGCAGGGTTCTCGAACTTCGGGGCCACCACGGTCGACCTGTTTGCCCCGGGCAGCATGATCTACAGCACCCTGCCGGAATCCGCCTGGGGATACAAGTCGGGAACCTCCATGGCGGCCCCCATGGTGGCCGGGGCCGCCGCCCTGCTGCAGGCCTTCCGTCCAGGCCTGCCGCCCCGGGACTACCGGGGACTGTTGCTCGGTTCCACCGAGAGGCTGCCAGCTCTGGACGGGAAATGCCTCTCCCAGGGACGCCTCAACGCCCGGCAAGCCCTGGAAGCCGAACCTTCGCCGTCACCCTCTCCCTCGCCCGGTCCCAGCCCGACGCGATCGGGCACCCTGACCCTGGCGCCGGGTTGGAACCTGGTGGGCCTCCCCGTCGCTCGGGTCGAAAGCCTGGCTCCGGGTCCGGGGGTCTCCACCCCGTTCTATGCCTACAACCCGACGGCCGGCCTCTACAACCAGGTCCCGGCCGACCCGGAATCCCTGCAGGCCGGTTGGGGTTCGGCGCGCGGCTTGTGGATCTTTGCGGACCGGGCCTCCACGCTGGGCTACACCGGCCTGGGCGATGCGCC
>CAZQPM010000203.1:0-7467 GCA_964595195.1 uncultured Burkholderiales bacterium
TGCGGGATGGGGGTGACGAAGCGGATCAGGGTGATCTCCAGGCCGGCGGCCTGAAGCGAACGGATCGCGGCCTCACGACCGGAACCAGGACCCTTGACGTAGACCTCCACCGAGCGCATGCCGTGCTCGGCGGCCAACTGCGCAGCCTTCTCGGCGGCCACACCAGCAGCAAAGGGCGTGCTCTTGCGCGAGCCCTTGAAGTTGTTGGCGCCGGCGGACGACCACGAGATCGCGTTCCCCGTCGGGTCCGTGATGGTGATCACGGTGTTGTTGAACGTCGACTGGATGTGGGCAACCCCACGCGGTACGTTCTTGCTGACTTTCTTGCGGCCGCGAACGCGGCCTTGCTTCTTGGCCATGGCGTGAAACCCTAACCCTTCTTGCGGCGGCCGACAGTGCGCTTGGGACCTTTGCGGGTCCGCGCATTCGTCTTGGTACGCTGACCGCGGACCGGCAGACCGCGACGGTGCCGGATGCCCCGGTAGCAGTTGATCTCGATGAGCCGCTTGATGCTCAAGGTGATCTCCCGACGGAGATCGCCCTCGACCTTGTGCTGGCGCTCGATGGTATCGCGGAGACGGCCGACCTCATCCTCGGTCAGGTTCCGCACACGAGTCAGGGGGTTCAACCCCACGTCTTCCACAATCTTCCTGGCGGTGGTGCGCCCGATGCCGAAGATGTAGGTCAGAGCGACTTCTACACCCTTATCCCTCGGCAGGTCGACGCCTGCGATTCTGGCCACGGATCGAATCCTCCTATCCCTGCGCCTGCTTGTGCTTGGGGTTCGAGCAGATGATACGTACCCGACCCTTACGCAGGATCACGCGGCACTTCTCGCACCGCACCTTCACTGAAGGCCTCACCCTCATCGTCTTGTTCCTCCCGGCTGAACTACCTGTGGTGGTCGATGATGCGACCCCGTCCCGGATCGTAGGGCGACAACGAGACCCGAACCCGATCACCGGCCAGGATGCGACCCAACCGCATCCGCTCGGGTCCCGAGATATGAGCGAGCACCTGGCGCCCACCGAGGACTTCTACGCGGAAGACCCCTTTGGGCAAGGCCTCGACAACCGTGCCGTCGACCTCCACCAGCCCGCCTCTCTCGACCGCCGCCAGAGCCGGAACGCACCAACGCCCACGGCCCCAACCGGGTAGAACACCCTCCCTGCCGATACCGAAGTCACCTGCAAGGGATTCCCGAGGCAGGACCCGGCCCACCGTCTGGTGTCCGAGAGCCGCACCGGGACCGGATCGCCGAGCATAGCAAAATCTCGCCCGGGACCCGATGGCGCCCGCCCATTCTAAGCGGTCACACTCCATTCGTCAAGATCTGTGGACCATTCTCGGTCACAGCAATCGTATGTTCAAAATGAGCCGACGGCAGTCGGTCCCGGGTGACGATCGTCCAGCGGTCCTCCAGGACCACCACGTCACACTTCCCCAGGTTGACCATCGGTTCGATGGCGATGACCAGGCCCGGCTGGATCCGGGGGCCCTTCTTGGGACCCACGAAGTTCGGCACCTGCGGCTCCTCGTGCATGGAACGCCCGACACCATGCCCGACCAGATCCCGTACCACCGAGAAACCGTGCCTCTCGACGTGGTCCTGGACCGCCCTGGAGATGTCGCGGATGAAGTTCCCTGGCCGCGCCTGGTCGATCCCCAGGTGCAGAGCCTCCCGGGTCACATCCATCAGACGCCTCAGCTCGGGGGCCACTTCGCCGACGGCCAGCGTGGTCGCCGAATCCGAGACGAAACCGTCGAGCGTCACGCCGCAGTCGATGCTGACCAGGTCGCCCTCCAGAATCCGACGCCGTCCGGGAATCCCGTGGACGACCTCCTCGTTCACCGAGATGCACAGGCTGCCGGGAAACCCCCGATAGCCCTTGAAGGTCGGCACCGCACCCTGCGAGCGGATATGCTCTTCGGCCAGGCGATCGAGCTCCTCGGTGCGCACACCGGGCTGGCAATGCTGGGCCACCAGCTCCAGGGCCTGGCGCAGGATGCAGCCGGCCTGGCGGATCGCCTGGATCTCTGCAGCGGACTTGTACTTGATCATCGTGCTGGCGACCTCTCCGCCACCTTGTCCAGCGCTCGGAAGAGCTCCGCGCGGATCTGCGCCACCGGCCGCCCCGAATCGATGCGCATCAACAGCCCCAAGGCTTGATAGTAGTCGATCAGGGGGGCCGTCCTCTGCTGGTAGACCGCCAGGCGCTGCCGGATTACCTGCTCGTGATCATCGGTGCGGTGGACCAGGAACGCTCCCTCCGCATCGCACACCCCGGGGTTTCGCGGAGGCCGATCCTCGAGGTGGTAGATCGCCCCGCACTCCGAGCAGACGCGCCGCAGCGAAAGCCGCCGGACCAGGGCCTGTTCGGCCACCTCCAGCAGCACCGCGGCGCCCAGCGGCCGCCCCTTGCCTGAGAGCCGGTCCGTGAGCGCCTCGGCCTGCCCCAGCGTCCTGGGAAACCCATCCAGGAGGAAACCGCTCGCCGCGTCGGGCAGGTTGAGTCGCTGATCGACCATGTCCAGGATCAGATCGTCGGGAACCAACTGGCCGACATCCATGAAGCCGCTGGCAAGGTGACCGAGCTCGGTGCCATTCTGCCTGTGCTCACGAAGCATGTCTCCGGTGGAGATATGGGGAATCCCGTACCTCCGCGACAGCTCGGTAGCCTGCGTGCCCTTGCCGGCGCCGGGTGCACCAAGCAGGACCAACTGCATCCCGGCCTCCTCTCGACAACCGCAGGACTCCCGACGGCGGCCGCAACCGCCGCGGGAGGCCCTACTTCATGAATCCCTGGTAATGGCGCATCACCAACCGGGCCTCGATCTGCTGCATGGTATCCAGGGCCACACCCACGATGATCAGCAGGGACGTCGAACCCAAGAAGAAGGTGTTCACGCCGGTCAGTTGCATGACGAAGGTCGGAGCCACGGCGATGAAGGCCAGGAAAAGCGCCGAAACCAGCGTGATCCTGGACAGCACCTTGTCGAGGTACTCCGCCGTCGGACGCCCTGGCCGGATGCCAGGGATGAACCCACCATACTTCTTCATGTTGTCCGCCACGTCCTGAATGTTGAACGTGATGGCCGAGTAGAAGTAGGTGAAGAAGATGACCAACAACGCGTAGGCCAGGTTGTAGAACCAGCCCATGGGATTGAACAGCGAGTTGGTGAACTGAAGCACGCTCATCAGCCACGGAGTGGTCCGAGCGGGGCCCTCGAGGAACTGGGCGAACGTGTTGGGCAGGTAGAGGATCGAGATCGCGAAGATGATCGAGATCACTCCGGCGTTGTTGACCCGGATGGGGATGTAGGTGGAATGCCCTCCGTAGACCTTCCGCCCGACCTGGCGCTTGGGATACTGGACCGGCACCTTGCGCTGCCCCATGTGGATCATGACGATGGCCGCCACCAGGCCGACCATGATGGTCAGGAAGATCAGGAGCGACAGGACGTAACTGGCGCCCTGCACTCCGGCCTTCTGGAACGTGTCGGCCAGGTAGTTCGGGAACCTCAGCACGATGCCCCCGAAGATCAGCATCGACACACCGTTGCCGATCCCGCGCTCGGTCATCAATTCGCCGAGCCACATCAGGAACATGGTGCCGGCCACCAGGGCGAAGACCACCATCGCGTAGAACCCGATCCCGGTCTGGGTGAAGACCGAGCCGAAGGAACCGGCCGGATGGCGCGCCAGGGCGACCGTCATGAAGATGGCCTGCAAGCTGGCCAGGATCACCGTCAACGTCCGCGTATACTGGCCGATCTTCCGGCGCCCGATGTCCCCGCCTTCCTTCTGCAGGTCCTTCAACTGCGGGAGCACCACGGTCAGGAGCTGCATGATGATCGAGGCGTTGATGTAGGGCGTGATGCCCATCGCGGCGACCGAGAAGTTGTTCAGGGCGCCACCGGTGAACATCCCCAGGAACTGGAACAGGTCGCCCTTGGAGAGCAGGAAGTTCCAGGCCTGCTTGTTCACCCCCGGCAGACTGACGTGCACGGTGAGCACGAAGATCGCCAGGCCCACGAAGACCCAGCCGATCCTCTTCCGGACATCCTCAATCTTCAGTGCGTCAGCGAAGCTGGCGGCCACCTCAGATCACCTCGACCTTGCCCCCAGCCTCCTCGATGGCGGCACGGGCAGTGGCGGTGAAGGCGTGCAGGGCCACCGTGAGCTTGCGGGAGATGGTCCCGTTGCCCAGCACCTTGATGGGCTGGTTGAGGTTCCGGACCAGACCGTGCTCCCGAAGCAACTCGGGCGTAACCGTCTGGCCATCCTCGAAGACCTCCAGGCTTCCCAGGGAAACCACGGAGTACTCCGTGCGGAACGGGTTCTTGAAACCGCGGAACTTCGGCAGCCGCCGGTACCAGGGCGTCTGACCGCCCTCGAAGCCAGGCCCCTTGGTCCCGCCGGACCGCGAGCTCTGCCCCTTCTGACCGCGGCCGGCAGTCTTGACGTGGCTTCCGTGGCCCCGGCCCACCCGCTTGCGGCGATGGCGGGCGCCGTGGGGCGAATTCAGATCGTTGGCCCTCATGGCAAACCTCCAGATCAGCCCCCAACGGGGGCCGGACTCTCTACTGATTCAAGCCACCCCGGACCGGACCGGCGTCGCCTGCTGGAACCAACAGACCACACCGGTTCGCCGGAGCGAGCGACGACCCTGCGTTACAGGGTTCCGGCGGGGGAAACCTGGGGAGCCAGGGCCGCCTCGGCCAGCTCGGCCGCGGCCTTCCTGCCGACCAGTTCCTCAACGCTCTTGCCACGCCTGCGCGCGACGACATCGGCGTGCATGATCTCCGTCAAGCCCTTCATCGTGGCATAGACGATGTTGATCGGATTGTCCGAGCCCAGGGACTTGGTCAGGATGTCGCGCCCCCCGGCCGACTCCACCACCGCGCGCACCGGCCCCCCGGCGATGACGCCGGTGCCCGGCGCGGCCGGCTTGAGCATGACCCGGGCCGAACCGAACTCGGCCATGACCTCGTGCGGGATCGTGTTGCCCATGGTCGGCACCCGGACCAGGTTCTTCTTGGCCTCTTCGGAGCCCTTGCGGATGGCCTCGACGACCTCGCCGGCCTTGCCCAGGCCCACACCCACCACGCCGTTGCCGTCGCCGACCACGACCAGCACCGCGAACGAGAACCTCTTGCCGCCCTTGACGACCTTGGACACGCGGTTGACCTTGACGACCTGATCCTTCAGGTCCAGACCCGTCGGGTCGATACGGTTCCTCATCTCATCCTCCTAGTGTTCGGCGTCCACCGGGACGCCACGCCAAGCTCCAAACCGTTCGGCACCAGCCTCAGAACTCGAGGCCCTTCTGACGGGCGCCCTCGGCCAGGGCGGCGACCCGCCCGTGATACTGGTAACCACCGCGGTCGAAGACCACGCGGGTCACACCCTTCTCGGCGGCCCGCTCGGCGCAGACCTCGCCAACCCGGCGAGCCATGTCCATCGGCGAGAGTTCCTGGGTGCGCAGGGCGGGGTCCAGCGAACTGACCGCCACCACCGTCGCGCCCGCCTGGTCGTCGATGACCTGGGCGTAGATATGCTTGCTGCTGCGGAACACCGCCAGGCGAGGCCGCTCGTTCGAACCGGAAACGGTCCGCCGCACGCGACGATGGCGACGCAAGCGCAGGGAGTTGCGGGAATCCTTGTTGATCATGACCTATTTCCCAGCCTTTCCGGCCTTACCCATCTTGCGCTGGATGACCTCGTTGACGTAGCGGATGCCCTTGCCCTTGTAGGGTTCCGGCGGCCGCAGACCGCGCAGGTTGGCGGCCACCTGGCCGACCTGCTGCTTGTCGATCCCCGTGACGTGGATGCGGTTGACCTTGGCACGCGCATCCACCTCGACCACGAAATCGATGCCGGGGATGGGTTCAATCTCCACCGGGTGGGAGAACCCCAGAGCCAGGTTCAGACCCTTGCCCTGCGCCGTGGCGCGATAACCGACACCCACGATGTCCAGGGAAATCTTGTAGCCGGTGGTCACACCGGTCACCATGTTCTGGATGAGCGTCCGGGCCAGCCCGTGCTGCCCCCGGGTCTCGCGCTCATCATTGCTGCGGACGACGGAAAGCCGGCCGTCCTCAACCCGGACTTCCAGGTCGCGATAGATGGCCTGGGAAAGCTCACCCTTGGGCCCCTTGACGCGAACCAGTCCGGGTTCCACGATTACGTCGACCCCTTTCGGGAGGTCGATCGGCAACTTGCCAATTCTGGACATGACACTCCTCCTGCAGTCCATCCCCGTTCGGGGCGAGGCTACCAGACGTAGGCGAGAACCTCGCCGCCGATACCCATCCGACGGGCCTGCTTACCCGTCAGAACCCCCTTCGGGGTGGACATCACAACGGTCCCGAGTCCGCCGAAGATGCGCGGAATCTCCTCGGTACCTACGTAGACCCGAAGACCGGGCCGGCTGACGCGCTTGATCCCGTTGATCACGCGCTCGCGCTCCGGACCGTACTTCAGGAAGACCCGGATCACGCCCTGGACACCCGTCTGGATGACCTGGAAGTCCTTGATGAAACCCTCACGCTTGAGGACTCGGGCAATCTGTTCCTTGAGCTTGGAAGCCGGAATGTCCACCTGGTCGTGAACAGCCGAATTGGCGTTCCGAATGCGGGTGAGCATGTCGGCGATGGGATCGGTGGTGGGCATTTCTATTCCTCCTGGGCTAAAGGCGACAACCCGGCAATCCCTCCGGGCCGGCGCGCGCGCGGGGCCGCCCCGACGGGGGCCCCGGCAACTGGTGGGGGGAAGAACGGTCTTACCAACTGGACTTCGTCACTCCCGGGACCTGACCCAGATGGGCCCTCTCCCGGAAGCAGATGCGGCAAAGACCGAACTTGCGAAGATGAGCGCGCGGGCGGCCACAAAGCTTGCAGCGGTTCACGGCACGGACCTTGAACTTGGCGGGCCTGGCGGCCTTCGCCTCCTGTGCGGTGGTAGCCATCTCGTTCCTCCGTATCTAACTCTACGCCCAACGCGCGGAACCGCGGGGCGGCTCTGGCAGGGGTGTTACTGGGCCCGGAGCGGGCAGCCCAACTGACGGAGCAACTCCATGCCCTCGTCGTCGGTCCTGGCGGTCGTCACGATGACGATGTCCATCCCGCGCACCTTGTCGACCTTGTCGTAGTCGATCTCCGGGAAGATGATCTGCTCCTTCAGGCCGAACGAATAGTTGCCGCGGCCGTCGAACGAGCGGGCCGAAAGTCCGCGGAAGTCGCGGATGCGGGGCAGGACGACGTTGAAGACCTTCTCCAGGAAGGCCCACATGATGTCACCGCGCAGGGTCACCTTGGCACCGATCTTGGCACCTTCGCGAAGCTTGAAGTTGGAGATCGACTGGCGGGCCGAGGTGATGACCGGCGCCTGTCCGGTAATCGCCCTCATGTCGGCCACGGCGGCCTCCAGGGCCTTCGGGTTCCCGATGGCCTCGCCGACGCCCA
>CAZQPM010000204.1:0-7452 GCA_964595195.1 uncultured Burkholderiales bacterium
GGCGGGTGGGACACCTGCGGGGCAGCGCCCCTCCAGGCCCGGCGATCTTGACGCCCCCCGCCCCAGGTGACAGGATGTTCAGGACTTGCACTGACCGCGCCTCGCGCCCCTGGAGCCGTTCCCATGCCCGTATCCAAGGAGAACCTGGTCCTCCAATCCCTGCAGGAGAGCCTGGAGGTCAAGAAGAGCCTCCTGGAGCAGACCGGACACATCGCCGCCGCCGCCGACCTGCTGGTGGAGGCCCTGGCTGCGGGCGGTACCCTGTTCTTCGTCGGGAACGGTGGCAGCGCGGCCGACGCCCAGCACCTGGCCACCGAGCTGGTCGGCCGTTTCGAGCGGGACAACCGCCTGCCGGCCGTCGCCCTGACCACCGACACCTCCACCCTGACCGCCCTGGCCAACGATTTCGGCTTTGACGAGGTCTTCTCGCGGCAGGTCCAGGCCCTGGTCCGGCCGGGGGACGCCCTGGTGGCCCTGTCCACCTCGGGCAACTCGCCCAGCATCCTGGCTGCGGCCCGCCAGGCCCGGGAGCGGGGAGCCCGGGTGTTGGGCCTGGCGGGCCACGACGGCGGGCAACTGGCCGGTCTGTGCGATCTGTGCCTTGTCGTGCCTTCCACACGGACCTGCCGCATCCAGGAGGCCCACATCACCGTCGGGCACATCCTGTGCGAGTTGATCGAGCAGGCCTGCCACCAGGGGCGCGTCCCCTCGCAACGAAGGGGCTCGGCATGAGGGTTGCCACCTTTACCAACGCCTACAGGCCCGTGGTCAGCGGGGTGGTCAACTCCGTGGACCTGATCCGCAAGGGCCTGCTGCGCAACGGCCACAAGGCCTTCATCTTCGCTCCCCAGGTGGCCGGCTTCCAGGAGCAGCATGCGGGTGTCTGGCGGTTCCGCTCGCTGAGCCTCAGCCGCAAGGTGGAGTTCCCCCTGCCGATCCCCTACTCCACCCGCATCTTTCCCCTGATTCCCAGGCTGAACCTGGATGTGATCCACACCCACCATCCCTTCCTGCTGGGCGAGGTCGGAGCCCACTTCGCCAAGAAGCTGGGCATCCCGCTGGTCTACACCTTCCACACCCAACTGGAGAAGTATTCCCACTACGTCCCGCTGCCCCAGGACCTGGTGCGCAAGGCGGCCCGCGACTACGTGGCCGCCTACGCCAGGAAGTGCGACTGCATCATCTGCCCCTCGCCGAGCATCCGGGGCCTGCTGGACGAGTACGGCGTCACCTGCCGGGTCGAGGTCCTGCAGAACGCCATCGACCTGCGCGCCTACCGTCGGGCGGACGGCTCCCAGGTGCGGTCCGGGCTGGGGCTGGGCCGGGAACGGGTCCTGTGCATCTACACGGGCAGGATGGGCATCGAGAAGAACCTGAGCTTCATGCTGCGGGCCTTCGGCAGCGTGCACCGGGATCATCCGGAGGCGGCCCTCATGCTGGTGGGCGACGGGCCCCTGCTGGAGGACCTGCAGAAGGAGGCCGCCGACCTGGGCCTCGCGGAACACGTGCTGTTCCCCGGGCGGGTGGCCTACCGGGACATTCCGGGCTACTACGCGGCCTCGGACCTCTTCGTGATGACCAGCACCACCGAGGTCAAGCCCCTGGCCGTCCTGGAGGGCATGGCGACGGGGCTGCCCGTCGTGGCCGTGGATGCCTGCGGCACAGGAGACACCGTGACCTCGGGACACGATGGCCTGCTCTGCGAGTGCGACGAAGAGGCCTTCGCCAGCATCCTGCGGACCGCCGTGGCCGACGCAGCCCTGCGCCGGCGTATGGGCGAGGCGGCCCGCGTGACGGCCGAGGCCTACTCGCTGGAGAACTACGCCCGCAGGCTGGTGGACCTCTACCGTGACGTCGGGGCCGGTACGCGGCGCGACGGCTGACCCGGAAGGGCCGCTAAACACCCGAAGGAAGACCCGGGAAGGAGAACCCGGACAGGAGCACGAAGGAAGCGGCAAACCAGGGTGCGCCCGGTTGGCGCACACGAACTTGAGTCCAGGAGGATTTGCCCGATGCTCGGACAGGCCAATAGCGTTGCCCAGTTCCAGATGTTCATGTCGGACTACCAGCAGGCCCAGACCATCCAGACGCAGATCGGGGCCGACGCCCAGAAGCAGCAGATGGAGCGCTGGAAGATCCTCCAGGACACCCAGACCAAGATCTTCGAGATCCAGCAGGACGTCACGGTCAACAAGGCCAAGACCCAGGACAAGATGTTCAACAAGTGGGACGAGTACATCCGCTCCTAGAATCCTGCAGGATCATTGCAACTGAAGGCTCCGGCAACGCCGGGGCCTTCAAGACATCATGGCCCCCCTCAGGGGGCGGATGTGGCCCCCCTCAGGGGGCGGATCGGAAACGCCGCCGCTTGCGGACCACGGGCGGCCCCTCGGCCAGGGCCTTCTCCACCCCGCGCCGCTGGAAGCGGAACCAGGCCCTCAGCAGCGGCGAACACAGGGCCGCCGGAACCGAGAGGACCAGCATCCGATAGATCCAGGTGCGCCCGACCTTGACCCGCACACCGGGATCCAACCACCCGGGGCTGCGAACCAGGCGGGCCAGGGTGGCCTCACCGATCAGGATCGGCCACAGCACGGCCAGGCGCAGGCGCAGACTGTAGAAGGGGACGGCCAGGGCGTATTCCTCGGCAGCCGCGAAGTGCTCCAGGGTGACCCGGACCCAGCGCTCCAGCACGGGCCAGGCCCGGGGCAGGTTCACGGTGTCCAGGTCCTGCGGTTCCAAGCCCACGGCGGCCAGTTCCCGGGCCGGCAGGTAGCAGCGCCCGGCCCGCAGGTCACGAGGCAGGTCGCGCAGGATATTCACCAACTGCAGGGCCTTGCCGAAGCGGCAGCCCAGTTCGACCATCCGCAGGGCGGACCAGCGGCGCAGGGTCGGCATGTGGGCCATCGTCGACCGGGTCCAGAACTCTCCGACGCACCCGGCCACCAACCAGGTGTATTCGTCCAGATCCTCGGCCGTGGCCAGGGCACCGGGGAAGGTCCTGAGATCCATCTCCATGCCGCGGATCAGGATGCCGACGATCCGCCTGACCTCCAGCCGGTCGCCCAGATCCTGGGCTTCCAGGAGGGCGAAGGCGCCGGGCAGGGCCTCCAGCATGGCCTCCTCGCCCGGGGTCGTCCCCCGGGTCTGCTCCCGCAGATTCTCCAGGACCTCCAGGGAGGCCGGGCCCTCCACCTGGCCCCGGAATTCCAGCAGGTGCAGCAGACGGACCGGTGGGGCCAGGACCGGGGTGTCGGCGACGGTGTCCGCCGCCCGGGCCAGGAGGTAGGCCAGACCGACCGGCTCGCGCACCCCTTCGGGCAGGATGCGCAGGGTCAGGTAGAAGGCCCTGGAGACATCGCGAAGGATATCGGTCAGCAGGCGCCGACGCATTCGGGGAGTGGGGCGGGAGGGCAATCCGCAGGCAGGGTCCATGGTACTGGAATATCCTACCCGATCCACCCGGTGTTGCGCGACTCCTCCTCGAGGGTCCTGCGGGTCTGCTCGAAGAGGGCCTGGGCGTCGGCTGGAGAGGTCCCGATGCAGGTGGCGCCGACCCGGCCGTGCTGGGACAGGGCGCTGATCATGTGGAAGACCACACCCCGGTGCGCCGAGGAGTTGTAGTGCAGGCCGGCGTCCGTGCTGACATCGATCAGGTCCTGGGGAGCCAGGCCCCGCGCCGACGGGGCGTCCACCGCATCCGTGGCCACGTAGTAGCGCTTCTCGGCCGAGGCCAGGTGGAACGCGCCGTCCGCTGGATGATAGGATCCCTCGGTCAGGAAGCGCAGGGTGTGCAGCGAGTGGGTGGTCCCCCCCCGGCGCAGGTTGATCTCGGTGGCCTGCAGGGTCCAGCGATTCCCGACCCGTGGCACGGCCACGAAATCGACCGAGAAGGGCCCCAGCACCCCCAGGCCCGCCAGGTGGTGTCCCACGGCCAGTCCCGCCCGGTGCAGCTCCTGCCGGTATTCCGCCCGCGCCGGGAAACGACAGCCCAGGTAGTTCATGTGCTCGCGACCGCCCATGATCTGGTCGTGGGTCGAGTCCACCAGGACCTCCTGGAGGGGTGTCAGGTAGACCTGGACCGTGGGCGACTCGTGCCGGACTCCCTCGAGGTAGGCCTCGACCACCCCGCCCTGGCGACGAAAGGTCTGCAGGTAGTCCTGGAAGCTGACCCCACCGTGCACGCGGGTGCGCCGGGGCAACTCCCCGAGGACGCGCCGGACGGCCTCGGCTTCGGCCAGGACGCCATTCGTGCGGAGGACTCCCAAGGGAAAGACGGCATTGCCGGCCCCCGCGAAGCCCTCGTTCACCTTCAGGATCACCCGGCGCAACCGGGGATGCCTGCGCGAGAGCGTCACGATGGCCTGGGCGATGTCCTGTTCGTCGCGCAGATCGCCGAAGCCCTCCGGGCAGGGCACTCCGACCGCGGCGAAGGTTCGCCGCGAGCCACTCTTGGTGCCTCGAGCGGCGTGGGCAGGGTCGGCCCCCAGGACCGGCAGGTCCAGGGCCACCGCCAGTTGCCTCTCCCAGGGGGTGCAGCGATAGACCTCCAGATAGGAAACCGACGGGTTCACCAGCGCTCGCCTCAGACGCTCCAGGAAGGCCGGGCGTTCCAGGATCTTGCGGGTCAGGGGCTGGTCGGAGCGGTCCATGACCGAGAGCAGCCTCAGACGCTGCCGGGCGTGGGTGAAAGGGACACCGGGCAGGAACTGCAGGTAGTAGGAGACCACTTCGTCGGGAATCGGGCAGGAACTGAGGTAGACCAGGCGGGTTCGCGGCAGGCTCAGAAGGTTCAGGAAGAACAGGAGGCGTTCTTCGTAGTGGACCGAGCCCCCCAGGCGGGAGAGCTCGCAGGAGTCCAGCGACATGGAGGGCAGCACCACGACCGTGCGCTCGCCCTGGGGGTCCTCGGTCAGGCTGCGCCACACCTCGGGAATCCGCGCCTGGATCTGCTGGAATCGGCCTTCTTCAACCGGCGAGCTGCGCGGTGGAAGCGAGCAGTCCACGACCAAGGGAGCCTCCTCGAACAGGGGATGACGGGGCATTCCAGGCCGACGGTCCGGGTCCCTGTCGGGTGGAGGCGCACAGGCCACCTCCAGGAGGTGACGCGCGTTCCGTCCCAGGAGGATCGGGGAGTCAGCAGAGGAGCGGTCAGGAAGGCAGGTCCACGGGAGTCCAGGGGCGACCCGGATTCTGCCAGCCGAAGCCCACCTCCAGCAGGCGCGCCACCAGTCGCCCGGTGGCCCCCCAGACCGTGAGCCCCTCCAGTTCGAAGAATGACACGGGAACCTCCTGCCCCTGTCGCCTCCAGACCTCTTCCCGGTAGACGCCCCGGGCCGCCAGGTCCCGAAGGGGGACCTGCAGGACCTCCTCCACCTCCCCGGCCTGGGGGCGGAAGTCCTGAGGTTCGGCCAGGGCCGCCACGAAGGCGCTGATCACGAAGCCCGAGGGAGTCCAGACGTCGTCCAGGCGACCAAGGAAGTCGACTCCGTCGGGGCGCACCGCGATTTCCTCGACGGCCTCGCGGAGCGCCGTGTGGCGCAGGTCGACGTCGTCCGGCTCGCGGCCGCCGCCGGGAAAGGCGATCTGCCCCCGATGACGGGCCAGTTCGCGCCCTCGCCGGATCAGGACCAGGTCCAGGCCCTGGGGCCGAGTCAGCAGGGGGACCAGGACGCCCGCAGGCCTCCAGCCCGAAGGGACCTCGCCGAAGAGGTGGGGGGTGCGGTCCGCCAGGCGCCTGCGGACCTCTTCCAGCGCAGTGAGCATCCAGGCAGTCTTCCAGGGGACCCGGGTCGGCCCTCCCAGGAATCGAGCGGTCGGCTGCGTAACCTGGGGCCATGCCAGCCATCTTCGACGGACACAACGACTGCCTGACCCGCCTGTATCCTCCCGGCCGCCCCGCCCAGGGCAGCTTCCTGGAACGGGGAAGCCAGGGTCACCTGGACCTGCCTCGGGCCCTGGAGGGGGGGATGAAGGGCGGCATCTTCGCCATCTTCGTCGAGGAGGAGCGCGGCGAGGGCGACGAGTTGGCCTTCCTCCAGACCCGCGGCGACCGCCATCCCTTGATGGATCCCCCCCTGGACCCCCGGCGGGCCCTCGACGGGACGGTCGAGGTGGCCCACCACTTCTTCCAGGTCGAACGGCAGGCTGAAGGTGCCCTGCGCATCGTCCGGGACCTCCAGGAATTGGAGTGGTGCCTGGAGCACGGGGTCTTCGCAGCGGTGCTGCACCTGGAAGGAGCCGAGGCCCTGGACCCCGACCTGCACCGGTTGGAGTTCTTCCAACGCGCGGGAGTCCGCTCGCTGGGGCTGGTCTGGAGCCGCCCCAACGCCTTCGGAACCGGCGTCCCCTTCCAGTTCCCCGGTTCGCCCGACAGCGGCCCGGGCCTGACGCTGGCGGGCCGCCGCCTGGTCCGCGAATGCAACCGCCTGGGCCTGATGCTGGATCTGTCGCACCTCAACGAACGGGGCTTCTGGGACGTCGCCCGGCTCTCCGAGGCGCCGCTGGTGGCCACCCACTCGGCGGCCCACGCCCTGTGCCCCTCCGCCCGGAACCTGACGGACGCCCAACTGGAGGCCATCGCCCGGAGCGCAGGAGTGGTGGGGGTCAACTTCTTCGTCGGCGACCTGAGATCCGACGGGGCCATGGAACCCGACACACCCCTGGAAGTCCTGGTCCGACACGTCGAATACCTGGTCCAACGGATGGGTCCCGAGCACGTGGCCCTGGGCTCGGACTTCGACGGGGCCCTCATCCCCAGGAGGGTCGGGGATGCCACCGGCCTGCCGCGAGTGGTCGGGGCCCTGGAGGAGGCCGGTTTCCGCGGGGAGGTCCTGGAAGGCCTGTGCTGGCGGAACTGGGTGCGAGTCCTGGGCGACTCCTGGAGGCCTCGCGGCGGCTCATGAAGAACCGCTGCCCATGCCCATCCGCAACCTGACGACGCTGATCCTGGTATTCCTGGGCCTCCACCTGGCCACCCCGGCGGGACTGGCGGCTGGCGACCTGACCATCTACGGGGTCCGACCGGGCATGACGGCGGCCCAGGTCGAGAAGGCCCTGGGCCGCCCCCAGGTCGAGCAGAAGAATCCGCCCGCCTGGCTGTATCGGCGCGAGCACCAGGGGGTGCGCGGCCAGGACGACCCCGCGGTCTACTTCGACGCCGGCAAGCGGGTGCTCTTCGTGACCGGGAGCCGCCTGGACTCGGCTGGCACGACCGCCTTGCGCCGGGGATCCAGCATCATGGAACTGCAGGCCCTCCTGGGTCCTCCCTCGGCGATCCGTCCCGGCCAGGCCGGAACCGCCCTGCACGTCTACCGAGCCCACGAGCTGACCGCGGTGGTGGCTGGGAAGCCGGCGCGGGTCCTGGTCTTCGGACTGGGCCGGGAACCCGGCCCCTGAACCTGGTCGCAGGGCAGGAACCCCCGAGGGGCATCCCCGAAGCCGGACGTCCCG
>CAZQPM010000205.1:0-1361 GCA_964595195.1 uncultured Burkholderiales bacterium
CTCCAGGGCCTGGTGCAGGCCGTCGTTGTAGCGACGCCCCTCCAACACCCGGCCGGTGAACTCGTCCACGATCATCACCCGCCCACCCTGCACCACGTAGTCCCGGTCGCGCATGAACAGGCCGCGGGCCTCCAGGGCCTTCTGCAGGTGGGGAACCAGGCCCAGGTTCTCTTCCGAGTAGAGGTTGTCGATCCCCAGACGGGACTCGACCAGCTTGACCCCTTCCTCGGTGGCCCAGGCCTGGTTCTTCTTGCGGTCCACCTGGTAGTGGACACCCGGGCTGAGCTCGGCAACCAGGCTGGCGAACTGGCGATACTCGGCTTCGGCGGGCTTGTCCCGGGCCGACAGGATCAGGGGGGTGCGCGCCTCGTCGATCAGGATCTCGTCCACCTCGTCGACCAGGGCGAATAAAGGCGCTCGCTGAACTCGATCCTCCGGACGGAGCACGGTCTGGTCGCGCAGGTAGTCGAAGCCCAGGGTCGCGTTCGTCGTGTAGGTGATGTCGGAGTTGTAGCCCTCCCGCCTCTGGGCAGGGGTCATCTCTTCCCGGACCAGGCCGACCGTCATCCCCAGGAGCTTGAAGACCGGGCCCATCCACTCGCAGTCGCGCTCGGCCAGGGTCTGGTTCACGGTGACGACGTGCACCCCCTGACCCGACAGGGCGTTGAGGTAGACCGGAAGCACCTCGGTAAGGGTCTTGCCCTCGCCGGTCTTCATCTCGGCGATCTTGTTCTGCCCCAGGGCCAGCGCCCCGAGCACCTGCACGTCGAAGGGGCGCATCCCGGTGGCCCGGAAGGCGGCCTCGCGAGCCACGGCGTAGACCTCGACCCGCAGGTCATCCAGGCTTTCGCCCGCGGCCAGGCGAGCGCGGAACTCGCCGGTGAGGTCCTTGAGTTCCTGGTCCGAGAGGCTCTGCACCAACGGACCGAGCTGGTTGATGGCCTCCAGTTCGCCCTGCAGGTCCAGGACAGGATCCCCACTGCCGATGGCCGAGAGCAGGGCATTCTCCAGCCGGCGCAGACCGCGCAGCGTCCGCGCTGCCAGGCTGGGATGCATGTCGGGCAGCTCGGTCGGCGCCACGGCCGCCTCCGCCTCCGCTGCCGGGGCAGGCTGGATGGCCGCAGGTGCCGCCTCCGCCTTCGCTGCCGGGGCAGGCTGGATGGCCGCAGGTGCCGCCTCCGCCTCCGCTGCCGGGGCAGGCTGGACGGCTGCAGGTGCCGCCTCCGCCTCCGCTGCCCGGGCAGGCTGGATGGCCGCAGGTGCCGCCTCCGCCTTCGCTGCCGGGGCAGGCTGGATGGCCGCAGGTGCCGCCTCCGCCTCCGCTGCCGGGGCAGGCTGGATGGCCGCAGGTGCCGCCTCCG
>CAZQPM010000205.1:1461-7415 GCA_964595195.1 uncultured Burkholderiales bacterium
CGGGGCAGGCTGGATGGCCGCAGGTGCCGCCTCCGCCTTCGCTGCCGGGGCAGGCCTGCCAGCCGCCTTCCGGGCACCGGCCGGCTTGCCCTTGGCGCTGGCCGGGTTCTTCCGATTCTTGCCCGAAGGTGGGGCTGCGGGAGCCTTCGCAGCGGGTCTGGCCGGGCTGGCCGCAGCGGTTCTGGGCAGGGGGTCGCCGACCCGAACCTCGGGGATCACCATGCCGGGGGCCTTGGGAGCTGGTCTGGTGGGAGTGTAGACCGCCTGGCGTAGGGCTTCGGACAGGGGGACTCCCCCCGCCGGCCTGGATCCGCCGGGACTGCCAGCCGAGTCCTCCAGAACGGGCAAGGCACCCGGGACCTCCAGCGTCCGCGCGGGCTCATCCAAAGCCACCAGCAAGGCCGGTGGCTCCTGCTTGAGGTCATCAAGCGACGAGGCCCCGACTGGCTGAATCCCCGTGGATTGGAAGGCGTCCTTGGGCAGACTCACGATCTCGGTCCTTTGCGGAGGAACGGGGGTCCTGGCCGGAGCCACGCCCGAGGCGCTTGCGGCGGACGCAGTCCCCTCGATCTTGGTTGGGCGAACCTCCACGGCTCCTCCAGGACATGAAATACGCAGTCGATGGGCAGAAATCCCCCGGCTACCCTAGCATGGCTTTCGCAGGAATCCATCAGGACCTTGCTTGTTGAGAAGGCACTTGAGAAGTTGCCTGAGGAGAGTCGATCGGGACGGCGCGATCCCGGTCCGGAGCAGCAGAAGGGGACCCGGCTCGGAGCCAGAATCGCTTGGCCCATGCCGAGATACACGGAGAAGCCGTCCTGAGCCGGGCCGTGAGCCTGGTCGCCCAGGCCCTTTCCCAGGCCCGATCGGGAGCCTGGGACCACGCTGCCCTGTCGCTGTCGCGCGCCCGGGAGAGCTCTCCGAGCGGGACCACCTGGCTGCAGATGGCGCTGGGGTTCCTGGAACTGGGGGAGGCGGAGGAGGCCCGCCGGGCTCTGGACGCCGCCGCCGCGGAACTGGGTTCCAACCCGGCCCTGCATGTCTTCCGGGCCCTGCTGGCCTGCGACACCGAGGACTGGGAGCAGGCCCGCCGGGACTGGTGGGCCGCACGCAGCCTGTCGCCAGCCAACCAGGCCGTGCCCTCGGTCCAGGCCCTGCGCTACCTGGGAGAGGGCCGACTGGATGAGGCGCTGAGGATCCTCTACCCGACGAAGGCCACCAGGCCCTTCGACCTGACGGTATCTCCCCCGGCGATCGGCCGACTGGCCATGGCCCTGGAACGCCGACTGCTCCCATTGGAACTTCCCGACCCTGCGGGCCAGCAGGAATCCCTGGACGAGCCTCCCCCGCCCCCGGGCGCCGCCATCCTGCTCTTCCGCCGCGGTTGCGCGCGTCTGGAGAAGGCCTGGAGGCTTCCCGAAGCCGACCGGGCCCCGCAGATGCTCCTGGCCCTGGCCGAGTTGCGAGCCGCCCGCGACCGGGACCCCAAGGCCTTTCGGGCCTCCTACCATCTGGGCGAGGCCCTGCTCTCGGCCGCGGAGTATGCCCGGGACCGCCAGGACCGGCCCGGGCCGGGCAGCCTGGAGCGCATCCAGGAGGCCGAGGTCCGGTTCGAGGAGTCACGCCGGGACGACGGCACCAATCCCTATGTCCTGCACTACCTGGCCCGCTGCGCGCTGCTGCAGGGACGCTTCTCCCAGGCGGCCGACCTGTGGCGCCAGGCCCTGGAGGGCTTCGAGAAGTTCCCCGAGGCCCACTACGGGATGGGACAGGCGCTGCTGGCCCTGGACCAGCGGCGCGAGGCCCGCCGCTTCCTGCTGCAGTCGATCCTGTCGGACCTGCACCTGCTGCGCGACCGCATCGGGGAACTGGCTCGCCTGTACCGGGCCCGTCCGGACCTGTTCGCCCGGACGCCGGAGTTCCCGATCCTGGAGGCCCGTCCGGCCGAACCGCCCCCGGATGCAGACGCCCCCACCCACCCCGGGCCACCCGCCGCCCCGACCTCAGACATCTGACCGGAAGCCTGGGCGTGGGGCCCGGTTCACACAACGGCAACGAACCCTGAGCACGGGGATGCTACACTGGGGCCAGCAACCATGGGATGGACTGCGATTTTCGTCCCTGGAGGAGCCTCTTCATGGAAACCCAGCCGACCCACTCCATCCGAATCCCGGTCACCCCGCCGCGGCCCGCCGGCCCCGCGCCTGCGCGTGCCGAAGGGCAGGTCCTGAGCAGCGATGACCGCTACGAGGCCGCCGAGCACCTGCGCCAGGCCGGCGAACGGGAGATCGCCCGTGGTGACCGCCTGGAGACCGAGGGCGCGGTCCGCCGTGAGGAGGGCCAGGGTCGCCGGGCCCAGGCTGGGGAGTTGGACGCCGAGGGGCGGGCCATGGAGGCCCAGGCCCGGCAGACGACCGACCGCGGGCGGACCCGCGAACGGGCTGGGATGCAGCGGATGGACCAGGGGGGGCGCCTGGCCGACGCCGGGCAGGCCCTGGAACACGAGGGTCTGGAGGCGATCGGAATCGGGATCGACCTGCAGGAGCTGGGTGAGTCCGGCAAGGACCACGGCGTCGGGCGCCTGAGCGAGGGTCTGGAGCGCGAGCGCCGGGCCGAGGCCGCTCAGGCCCGCCAGGTGGACCGCCTGGAGCAGCAACTGGCCCGCGAGGAGTGCGCCGAGGCCCACAAGGACGAGGGCCGCACCGCCGTGGGCCAGGGCCTGCAGAAGGAGGCCGTCGGCGAGCGCCGCCAGCAGCGTGGGATGGAGCGCCTGAACGAGGGCCTGGGCCGCGAAGAACAGGCCACCTACCTGAAGACCGAAGGCCGGCGCAAGATCGACCAGGGCCTGCAGAAGGCTGCCGAAGGCAAGGTCCGGCTGGACCAGGCCTCCGAATTCAGCCAGCAGGCAACGCTGCTGGAACACTCGGCCACGGCCCGCCTGGACAAGGCCCAACGCCTGGAAGGGTCCGCCGCGGCCCGCCAGGGCCGGGCTGCCGAGGCCGAGGTCCGGGCCCAAGCCCTGCTGGATCAGGCGGCCGCCCTGGAGGCCGACGCTGCCCGGCACAGCCAGGAACTGACCCAAGCCGAGACCATGCGCAACCAATTGGGTCAACAGGCCATCGCCTGGCGCCAGAAGGGCCAGTATGACCAGGCCTGGGGGCGCTGGATGCAGCAGTGTCCCTTCCACTTCTGGGCGGGCATGAACCTCGAACAGATGGGCATGCAGGAACTCCAGTGGGCCAGCCAGTTGCAGACCCAGGCCACCGCCTGGGGTCAGGAAGCCGCGCGCCTCGCAGCCGAATCCCAGGGCAAGGCAGCGCAGGCCGCCGTCCTGCGGGCCCAGGCTCACGAGACGCTGACAGCCATCGGCACCGACCGGGCCCTGGCCGAGAACGAAACCCGCCAGGCGGCCACCGAACGGCAACAGGCCGACTCGGACCGGATGCAGGCCGGTGAGTTGCAGACCGCCTCGCGCCAGCTCCGCGAAGAGGGGCGCGTCCTGGCTGGCGAGGGGAACCGCCTGATCGGCGAGGGGCACGCTGACGTGGATCGGGGCTTCGCCGTCGAACAGATGGGCAAGGACCTCCAGCAGGAGGGCATGCTGCTCTTCGACGGAGGGCGCCGGCTTGAAGAGCAGGGCCGTCGGCAGGAGCGCCAGGGAATGTCCGGCATCCGCGAGGGCCTGGGCTGCGAGGCCGAGGCCCGCGTCGAGGAACGGGAGGCCCTGAAGAAGTTCCGCCAGGCCCGCCAGCGCGAGGAGACCGGGCGCCGCCACGAGCGTCAGGGCCTGGACGAGATCCAGGACGGCTTCGTCGTGGAGTCCGCCGGCCAGCAGATCATGGAGGATGGCCTGGACGAGTTCCAGGACGGCCGGGCCATGGAGATCCAGGGACGCCGGCAGGAGAATCGCGGGCGCGCCATGCTGTTGGAGGCTCGCCAGATGCTGGAAGAGGCCCGCCACAGCGGCGAGCAGGGCTTCCGCCTCCGCGAGAAGGCCCAGAACCTGGAGCGCGAAGGGCTCCGGCTGATCACCGAGGGCGAGCAGATGATCCGGGCCGGCGAGATCCTGGGTGACAAGGGCCGTGGCTATGTCCAGGCGGCTGACGAGGTGTTGGAGCCCGAGTCGGTCGATTGAGCTCGGGTCCGGGGGGGCCTGCGGGAGCGGCCCGGTCCGGAGGAAGCAGAACGCCCCCGATGCGGTTCCGGGGGCGTGTCAGAGGCCCGCTGGGTCGACACTGCGCTGGGTGCCGATGGGTGACCGCCGGAGGTTTCACTCCCCGGACGAGCCGCCAAGTTGGCTTTGTTTGTTCGCCCGCGCGTCCTCTTGGCATCAGGCTAGCGTCTTGGGAACCCCTTGAGTATGATCTGGATCATCTCCCGGCCTCACGACCGGCCGGCCCCCTGACAGGCAGGGAGGCCCTGGCCCGCGGCGTATTCCCCCTGGCGAGGCCGGGGACGGAAGAGCTGGGGCCGGAGGGGGGGGCCCCCGGCAGCCAGGCCTCCCAACAGCGCAGCGCGCCTCTGGCTGCACGCGGAGGATCGGACGTTGAACTCGGAACCCGGCCGGATCCTGGTGGTTGACGACCAGGGCGTCAACCGGATGCTGATGGTCCACTACCTCGAGACGAACGGCTTCACGCCGACCGCGGTGGCCTCCTGTGAGGAGGCCCTGGAAGCCATCGAAGCCGCCTGCTACGATCTGGTCCTGCTGGACATCGTGATGCCCGGGATGGGCGGCCTGGAACTGCTGCGCCTGCTGCGCCAGCGCTACAGCCTGACCGAGCTGCCCGTCATCATGGCCACGGCCCGCAGCGAGAGCACGGACGTGGTCGAGGCCCTGGACCTGGGGGCCAACGACTACATCACCAAACCCGTCGACGTCCCCGTGGCGGTGGCCCGCCTGCGGACCCACCTGCATCTGAGCCGCATGGACCGGAAGCTGCGCGAGAGCGAGGAGCGTTATGCCCTGGCCGTGCGCGGAGCCAACGAGGGCCTGTGGGACTGGGATCTGCGCAGCGGCAAGGTCTACTACTCGCCACGCTTCAAACTGATCCTGGGCGTCGAGGAGGAGGCTGTCGGCTCCTCGCCGCGAGAGTGGTTGGACCGGGTTCACATCGAGGACCGCGAGCGGGTCATGGGCGACATCCAGGACCATCTGCGGGGCAACCTCCCCCACCTGGAGACCCAGCACCGGGTCGTTCACGAGGATGGCACCTATCGCTGGGTGCTGGCCCGCGGCCTGGCCGTCCGCGACGAGGAGGGGCAGGCCTACCGGATGGCCGGGTCGCTCTCGGACATCACCACCTCGCAGATGTTCGACAACGCGACGGGCCTGCCTGGACGCCAACTGCTCCAGGACACCCTGGAGCGCTCGCTGGCCCGCATCAACCGCAAGACCGAGCAGCAGTTCGCGGTGCTGGTGGTCAGCCTGGACCAGTTCGAGGTTCTCCAGGCCACCCTGGGCCAGTCGGAATGCAACCGACTGCTGGCCCACGTCGGGCGGCGCCTGCAACTGGCCAGTCGGGCCTCCGACACCGTGGCCCGGCTGGAAGGGCCCAGGTTCGGCCTGATGCTGGACGACATCCGGCACATCAGCGACGCCATCCGGGTAGCCAACCGCATCGCGCTGTCCCTGCGGGACCCGATCCGGGTGGCCGACCAGCCGTGCCGCATCACGGCCAGCATCGGGATCGCGGTCTCGACCAGTGGCTACGAGCGGCCCGAGCACCTGCTGCGCGACGCCAGCACCGCCATGACCCAGGCTCGCAGCCAGGGTGGAGACCGTTCCGAGATGTTCGACCGGCTGATGCACCAGCAGGCCGAAGACCGGCTGCGCATGGAGTCCGAGTTGCGCCAGGCCGTCGATGGCCAGGAGTTCCTGGCCTTCTACCAACCGATCGTCTCGGGGGTCGACGAGGCCCTGAAAAGCTTTGAAGCCCTGATCCGCTGGCGCC
>CAZQPM010000206.1:0-7414 GCA_964595195.1 uncultured Burkholderiales bacterium
GGTCCGGGGAGCTCGGGCCTCAAGTCCCGACCGCCGGGATGTCGCAGTTGTCGACCATGACGCTCCGGGTGAAATGCCGATACTTCCGGGCGTAGGTGCGATAACCCAGGTTCACGGGCAATCCCAGCCAGGGGTTCAGGGCGAAGGGCCACAGGCGCCGGGCGATGTTCCCGGCGCTGTAGGTCGTCTCCCAGGCCCAGGTGATGCCCTGCTCGAGTTGTTCCACCGTCATCTGGCGAGGCCGGAAGACGCAGTGCTCGACGTCGTACATGGCCCAATCCCGTTCGAAGATGCGCTCCTGGGCCTCCAGATCGGCGTACAGCTTCGTCCGGGGGAAGGGCGTCAGGATGCTGTAGCGGGGCAGATCGATCTGCGTGCGCGTGACCATCTCGACCGTCCGCTCGAAGACCGAGGGGTCCTCCTGGTCCCCTCCGAAGGCGAAGCAGCCCTGGACCATGATCCCGTGGTCGTGCAACCTGCGCAGCAGCAGGTCATACTCGCCCACCCGGTTGACGCCCTTGCCCACGAAGGCCTGCGAGTCCTGGGTGATCGACTCCAGGCCGATCAGGAGGCCCCGGCAGCCGCTGCGCTGGAAGAGGTCCAGCATCTCCGGGTCCTGGCCGATGGAACTGGTGGCCAGGCCCAGCCATCGCTTCTTCAGGGGCACCAGGGCGGTGAAGAGTTCCTTGGCGTAGGCCCGATCGGCCAGCAGGTTGACGTCCGGGAACAGCACCAGCCGGCAGTCCAGGCGTTCGACCTCGGCGAGGACCTCGCCCACCTCGCGCTGGTAGACCGTCCGCCCGAAGGCCGTGGGATAGGCGCAGAAGGTGCAGGGGAACGAGCAGCCGCGCACGGCCTCCAGGGTCCGGGTGGTGATGTAGCCCCACCGCTTCAACAGGTCCCGGCGGGGCAGGGGCCGCCCCTTCAGGGTGAAGTCCGGCCCCTGGTCGTAGCGGGGCTGCAGCCGGTCGGCCGCCAGATCGCGCAGCATCTGGGGGAACGTGGACTCGGCGAAGCCCGTGAAGATCACGTCCGCGTGCCGGGCGGCCTCGTCGGGCAGCATGCTGACGTGCACGCCTCCCAGGACGACCCTCAGGCCCCGGCTGCGGAAGTAGTCGGCGTAGCGATAGCAGCGCGGGGCCGTGCCGGTGATCACGGTCATGCAGACCAGATCGGCCGAAAGGTCCAGGGGGATGGGGCCCACCGACTCGTCGTGCAGGACCAGCTCCGCCCCCAGGTCCTCGGGCACCAGACCGGCCAGCGTCGTCAGGGTCAGCGGGGCATAGTGCAGGGTGTGGCCGAAGTTCCCATTGTAGCGGTGCATGGCGCCGGCCGGGGCCAGGAAGGCGATCCTCATCCCGGCACCTCTTCGCCGGTGAAGGCCCAATCCCGGTGCGGGCTGAGCACCGAGGGCTTGATGTCCCCCAGCCGCTGCCCCCGGGCCGCCAGGCTGGCCAGGTACTCGGCCCGGGCCGGGCCCGTCAGGCGGACGACGCGGGCCGGCGCCAGTTGGCCCAGGCGGCGCGCCAGGTCGTAGTGGGGGTTGCAGCGCAGGCGCCCGTCCACCTTGCTGGGAGGCAGCGGGGACTCGGCGTAGAGGACGTAGTGGTCCCGGCAGGGGGCCATCAGGAAGAAACCCTCGAGATCCCGGAAGACCTCCTGGACGAAGCCCTCCGAGAGCTTCTCGCCGAAGAGGTCCACCACCCGGTCGCGCCCCACGAAGCGCAGGAGGGGCAGGTCGCGCCAGAAGCCCGTGACGCGCACCCGGTCGCCCAGGCGGTAGCGATACAGGCCCCCGCCGGTGGTGACGACCACCTCGTAGACCCCGTCGCGCTCCAGGTCCTGCAGCAAGAGGGTGGTGCCGTCCGGCTGCAGGAACTCGAAGAAGTGGCTGCGCCAGGCCGGGACCATGCCGCCCCCTTCCTCCAGGGCCCGCGTCAGGGGGATCGTGACGACCGCCTCGGTGGCCAGCAGGCCCTTGGGCTGGAGGACCGCCTGGGGGAAGCGGGCCTGCAGGGCCTCGGCATCGGCGCCGGCCAGGCCGTCGGTCCAGCAACTGAGGACCGCCAGGTCCGGCCACAGGGCCGCGTGCTCGCGGGCCCGGACCGCGGGGCCCAGGGCCTCGCGCCGCCGGGCCGGGAGCTGGTCGAGGACCCGGTCGGGGTGGCGGTCCAGGAAGTCCAGCAGGCGCAGGAAGAGGGACGGGTTCCACAGGGAGACCAGGCGCAGGTCCTCTCCCGCCAGCAGGGCCCGGAGGGTCTCGGTCTGGAAGGCCTCGGTGTCCATGCCCGGGTGGATCCGGGGCCGGACCATCAGCGCGTCCAACAGGGGCCCGGCCAGGCCTCCCAGATACTCCGAGTCATCCTCGAAGCCCACCGGGATGCCACCCGCCGTCCAGCGCCGCGGCGCCAGGTGTGGGGTGACCTGCCAGTAGCTGCGCCCGCCGCGCAGACGGGGATGGGCCTGGAAGAGGTCGCCGAGCCAGGGGTCGAGGGCCCTGCGGAACTGCTGCTGGAGGGTCCGGGTGTAGGGGATCAGCTTCTCACCCCCGGACGACCCGCCGGTGGGTTCCAGCAGGCGCACCCTTTCGCGGGTCAGGACCGCCCGCTCGCCCTGCTGGATCCGCTCGATCCAGGGAGCCAGGTCCTCGAAGGTCACCAGGGGCACGCGGTCGCGGTAGGAACCCGGGCCCCGAACCTCCGCAAAGCCGTGCTGGCGTCCGTAGGCCGTGCGTCGATTGGACGACACCAGGTTCCACAGCAGGGCCTGCTGCTCCTGACGGAAGTCCCCCCGAAGGAAGGCCCGGCCCTGGCGACGGAGGACGACTTCCAGGACGCCCTGGACCATGCTGCGAAGGGCCGACATCGGGCGCGTCACCCTCCGCGTTCGCCCAACAGCATCCGCACTGCCCGGGGCCTGAGGTTGTCCCGGTGCAGGCGGGTCAGGCACACCAGGTCCTCGCCCCGCCGATGACCCGGATTGCGTTCCAGGAAGAAGAGCCGGTCGGGATCGTCGCGACGTTCGGGCAGGTCCAGGAGTTCGGGCTTCAGGCAATCCTTCTGCTGGCGATAGCGGATCACGCCGCGGGCGGGGTCGTACTCCTCGGGGTAGAGCTCCAGGGCCAGCTCGTCCATCCGGGCCTGGACCTCGGGTGGGGTGGGCACCCCCTGGCGGGGATGGAAGACCTGGAAGAAGGTGGGCAGGAACTTGTAGGTCTTGAAGCCCTTGGAGATCAGGAACCAATCCAGGGGCTCCACCTCGCCCAGAGGCAGGAAGAAGCGGGCGAAGCCCTGGGACAGGCGCGGAGAGCCCCAGTGGTCGCGGTGGACGATCGTGTCGCCGCTGAAGACCGCGCGTCGACCGTTCACCGTCAGCATCTGTTGCGTCGAGAAACCGACGGTCCGGCCGGCCTCCTCCAGGAGGATCACGTAGTCCTTGCGGGCCAGGTCGCGGCGGAAGACCTCGGGGTTGACGTGGTCGTAGTGCAGCTCCATCAGGTGGAACATGGCCTCGACCTGGCCCGGGGCCAGCTCGTGGCGGCGGACGACGCGTGTTTCCATCGACAGGCTCGCCTTCAGGGTCTTCCGAGGAATCCAGGCTTCGCAGCGCACCCCTCGGGATCCTGGAGGGCCTCGGTTCCACGGGCGCGGGAGGGCGAAAGTCAGCGGTCCGCCTGACGGCGCACTCCCAGATAGGCAGGCCCACGAGCGGCAGGCGGTGGGACCAGCAGCACGGGCACGGGGCACTCCTCGGCCACCCGCCGCGAGACGGAATCCCCCAGGGCGCGAGACAGGCCCGAGCGACGGCGGATCGCCAGGCACACGCCGTCCACGCCCAGCCTCTCGGCCGCCTGGCAGATGGCCAGGGCCGGATCGATCGCGAAGGGCGTCTCCAGATGGACCCGGGTCCCCGGGGCCAGGTCCGCGGGAAGCAGGGCTTGCAGGCGGGACCGGGCCTCCGGCTCCGCTAGCTGGCCCAGGACGTGCATCAGGTGCAGGTCGCCGCCCCCCGCCAGCAGGGAGACGGCGTAGCCCACGGCCCGGTTCCCCTCGGGTGTCAGGTCGGTGGCCACCAGGACGCGCTCGAGGTGCTCGAAAGCCGGGGCCGTGTCGTCGCCCGCGGGGACGCACAGGACGCTCATCGAGGCCGCCCGCAGGGCGTGCCCGGAGACCGACCCTTCCCACAGCCTCTCCAACCGGGTCAGGCGGCGCGGTTCCACGACCACCAGGTGGGCGCGGTCCTCGGTGGCCGCGCCCAGCAGGGCCTCGGCCACCCGTCCCGAGGCACTGACCACGCGGAAGGCCACCCCGGGTTCTGCCCCACCGAACCACTCGCGCAGCCTGCCCAGCACCAGCAGGCCGGCCTCGGGATGCAGGGACTCCGCGGCGTCCTGGATGCCGAAGCGCCGATGCTCCTCGGGAGGCCAGACGACGTGGGCGACCGTCAGCGAGCAGGCGCCGTGACGCAGCAGGCCTCGCGCCAGGTTCCGCCCGGGGGAGTCGCCCGGTGCCAGATCCGTGCCCAGAACCATCCGCAGACGCCCGGTCCCCTCGGCCCACTGCCGCAGGGGTCGGCAGTCGCGCAGGGCCAGGACCGGACGTCGGCAGGTCTGGAGCGTCCGCTCGGCCACCGACCCCAGCAGCCAGGACTGGGCCGACGCCCCGCTATTGGCCGACACGACCACCAGCGAGGCGTCCAGTTCCTCGGCCGTTGCCGCTAGCAGCCTCTCGGGCTGGCCGGCCCGCAGCTCCACGCCGATCTGCAGGCCCGGGCGGGCCAGGGCTTCGGCCTCGGCCTCGACCCTCGCCAGGCCCCGCCGGGCGCGCTTGCCCGATCTCTCCAACGAGCGCTCGGCGAAGGGCCCGTCGACCACGTGCATCAGGACCATCGGCTGGCCCAGGCGGACGGCCAGGGCCGCCGCCGTGCGGGCAGCCTGGTGGGATTTCCTGCTGAAGTCGGTGCCGACCAGGAGTGTCACGGTGCGTCCCTTCCGACGACCGGCGTCGCGCCAGGTTCCGTGCCGACCAGGGCGATCCCAGGTCGGAGGCAGGACGCCTTCTTGAGGCCGGGCCGAAGCCCGCCGCCTGGGGGCCCGCCCCCCCCAGGATCCCGCGCGTCCTGCCCCACGAGACCCGGGTCCGGCCATCACGGGTGTTCTTCCCTTCCCAGGCCCCGCGCGAATCTCCTATCCGGTTCTTCAGTCCTCGGCCGGCCCCTGCGGCAGGCGGCGCAGGACCATGAACCCGACCACACCGGCCAGGGTCGAGGCGGACAGGATCGCCAGGCGGGCCGTGTCCAGGCGGGCCGCGTCCGGGATGGCCAGACCGGCGATGAACAGGGCCATGGTGAACCCGACCCCGCCCAGCATCCCCAGCCCCCAGAAGTGGCTCCAGGTCGCTCCCGTGGGCAGGGCCGCCAGCCCCGTGCGGACCACCGCCCAGGTGCCCAGCACGATGCCCAGGGGCTTGCCCAGCACCAGACCGGCAGCGATCCCGGTCGCCAGGGGGTCCGACAGGCCGGGGCCCAGACGGGACAGGGCCACCCCGGCGTTGGCCAGCGCGAAGACGGGCATGACGACCATGGCGACCCAGGGGGCCAGGAAGTGTTCCAGGCGATGCAGGGACGGCTGCAGACGCGAGCAGGCGTGCTGCAGATGTCTCACCTGGGCCAGCAGATCCTCGTCGGCCAGCACGCGCTGAGGAGTCCCGGCCTGCTCGCGCAGGTGCTCGGCGACCTCTTCCACGTGGTCCCGGAAACCGGGCAGGTCCAGCCGGGACCAGGCCGGCAGGGCCATGGCCAGCAGGACGCCCGCCACCGTGGCGTGGACACCCGAGTACAGGACCGCCAGCCACAGCCCCAGGCCCAGCACGGCGTACCACGTCACCCGGCGGATCCCCAGCCAGTTCGAGGTCAGCAGCAAGCCGAAGAGGATCGCGGCCGCCAGGAGGGCGTTGACCTGGATCGTCTCGGTGTAGAACAGGGCGATCACCAGGACGGCGCCCAGGTCATCGGCAATGGCCAGGGCCGCCAGGAAGATCTTCAGCGAGGCCGGCACCCGACTGCCCAGGAGGGAGAGGATGCCCAGGGCAAAGGCGATGTCCGTGGCCATCGGGATGCCCCACCCCCGGGCGGCGTCCGTCCCACCCGCCACGGCCAGGAAGAAGAGGGCCGGGACGGCCATTCCCCCCAGCGCGGCGGCCACCGGAAGCAGGGCCTGGCGGGGCGAGGACAGCTCGCCGACCAGCAGTTCGCGCTTGATCTCCAGACCCACCAGGAGGAAGAACGTGGCCATCAGGGCGTCGTTGATCCAGTGCCGCAGCGAGAGGTCCAGGGTCCAGGCGCCCAGGCGGAGCGCCGCGTGCGTGTCCCAGGTGGAGGCGTAGCCCTCGGGCCACAGGTTGGCCCAGAGCATGGCCAGGACGGTGCTGGCCAGCAGGACCAGCCCGCTGGAACTCTCGGTGTGGATGAACTCTCGAATGGGCGCCAGGACCCGGCGGATCGGACGCTTCAACGGGGTTGCGGGGGAACAGGTCTCAGTGGTCAATGGCTCCATCCAGACTCCAGGGTCTTCCCGGCCTTCTCTGACGGGGAGGGGGTCGGCCTCCTCGGGTGGCCCTACCTCCTCCCCCTCAATCCAGGAAGTTCTTGCGCGTCAGCCCCTCCTCCGCGGCCCCACCCAGACCCGAGACGTACTCGTCCAGGGTGGCCTGTTCGGTCACCTCGGTGAAGCGCAGCCCCAGGAACCAGGTCCTGCCCTCTTCATGCGGGGCGGACCAGACGACCTGTCCCCGGGCCTTGACGTCGGGGAGGCGATCGTGATCGAGCTCGATGTCCATGTCCAGCACGGTTCCCGGGCTGACGTCTCCCTCGGCGATCAGGCGGACTCCCGCAGGCGACAGGTCGTGGGTCACGGCCTGGAAGCGCACCAGGTGCCGGGAGCGGACCCGGATCCGGTTGAGGTGTCGCGAGGTGGCCCGGCGTTCCTCCTGCCCCCCGCGGGCCAGGACCTCGCTGCCGTAGCGCTGGCGCAACCAGGCCAGGGCCTCCTGCGGCCCCGACACGTCGGCGCTGTACTCCATCTCCACCGGGTCCTCGCCCACGACCTTGCGGGCCCGGGGATGGATCGTCACCGTGCGGCTCAGCCCCTCCCCCATCTCCAGGGTCGTCTCGAACGGCTCCAGGACCGGCAGGATCCGCGAGGTCCGGAAGGTCAGGACCTCGCCATAGGACACGTAGACCAGGACCGGCGGGCCCAGGATCTCCTCGACGCTGGGGATGGGGCCGGCGGGAGCCTCGGCGGGGGCCGCGACGGGGTCCTCGACCTTCGAGAAGAGCTTCCTGAAGCGTCCCAGCATGGCGTTCCGTCTCCCTTCCGGCGGTCCAGGCGGGGCCCTCCGGGGGGGCCTGCGCGCCG
>CAZQPM010000207.1:0-7356 GCA_964595195.1 uncultured Burkholderiales bacterium
CGGGGGAGGCGGCTACGGGACGTCCAGCAGTTCCACCTCGAAGATCAGGGTCGAGGCGGGACTCCTGGACCCGGGGGGGCGGGGGAGGCGGCTACGGGACGTCCAGCAGTTCCACCTCGAAGATCAGGGTCGAGTTGGGCGGGATGTCCGCACCGGCACCCTGGGCACCGTAGCCCTGCTCGGGGGGGATCTCCAGGCGGCGCTGCTCGCCCACCTTCATCCCCGCGACGCCGGCGTCCCAGCCGGGGATCACCTGGCCGGCGCCCAGGGCGAACTGGAAGGGCTCACCCCGGCCTCGGCTGGAGTCGAACTGCTTGCCATCGGTCAGCCACCCGGTGTAGTGCACGCTGACCGTCTTGCCCGGTTCGGCGGTCGGGCCCTGGCCGGGCTTGAGGATCGTGTATTTGACGCCGCCGGGCAGGCTCTGCTGGTTGCCTGCCGGCGGGGGGCCGCCGGGAAGGGCGGCGTCGGGCGAAGCCGGAGCCTGGGCGTTCCCTGCGGGAGGCGGCGACACGGTCTCGACGGGGGCTGGGGGGGGGGGGGGGGGGGGGGGGGGGGAGGGGGGGGTTTGGGGGCTGCAGGCCCCGGCCAGAAAGGCCATCATCACCAGACCGGGTATCCAACGCTTCAATGTCTTGGCCATCCTCTTCGCAAGTGTCGGGAGTCTCTCCCTTTCAGGCGCGGGCCATTCGGCGCGCCCCGGAGCCGTCCTGCCCTCCAGGATTCCGGGGAGGGGCGCCGGGTCGGTCCGGAACCCGGCGGTCAGGGCGCGGTTGCAGGGGGAGGAAGGTGCCATGGTGCCCTGGCACCAGGGCACCATGATAGTATGGGGCAGATGATGACCTCGACGCCCTCACGCCGCGCCCTGCTGCTGCTGGGCCTGCTGCTGGCCCTGGTGGCACCGGCCGCAGCCCAGGGATGGGGACCGGCCGTCCGCGACCCCATCGAGGCCTCCCTGGTGATGCGCGACCAGATGGTCCGCCAATACTACACCCTGAACTTCCCGGCCGACGCTCGCTACGAGCCGGTCCTGGCACGCATCGGGGCGCGGGTCAACGCCCACCTGCATGAGGTCTTCCCCAACAGCCAGGAGGAGGTGACCTACGGCGTCTTCCTCTCCACCCTGGGTTTCAACGGCGTGGCCTGGCACCGCGTGGTCATCCTGGACAGCCTTCTGCTGGACACGTTGCACCGCCTGGCCGAGTCGATCGCTGTCGACGGACGCTTGGAGACCCCCTACGTCGATGAGTTGGCCTCCTACATCGGCCGCCTGGGCCTGGTGGGGGGCTATGGGGCCCCGCTGCGCGACCGCGCCGGGATCGATCCCCAGAATCCCTACCGGATTCCGCCTCCCGCCGGACTGGACGACCTGGCCCGGAAGAAGGCCGAGGTCCTCTTCGAGGACATCCTGGCCGCCTGGGTCTGCCACGAGCTGAGCCACTGCTACCTGGGGCACGCACGCGAGAAGATCGAGGAGGGCCTGCGCCTGCAGAACCAGTACGGTGGACGGGTGCCCCCCTGGCTTCTGGAACAGCAGATCCAACAGTATCTGAGCTTCAGCCTGGCCCCCGCCAAGGAGATGCAGGCCGACCGCGCCGGGGCCATGGTCGCCTTCCGGTCGGGCTACTCGCTGGATGGCTTCCGCTACTGGTATGCCTTCATCGACCGCATCGAACAGCACACCGGGGCCGCCTACCAGCAGCACCGCACCCATCCGCATGGTTCGCAACGCTTCACGGCCGTCCAGGAAGTCTACCGGTCCTGGAAGGCCGGGCAGCCCTGATCCCGCTGCGGTTCAGCCCTCGTAGTGCAGGCAGGGCTGGCCGCACGTGATGGCTTCGTCGCCGAAGTTCGGGCAGTAGACGACGACCGGGTTCTCGAAGGGATTCTCGTCGGTCTGGACCTGGATCGTGGCCTCGTGCCCGTCCAACGGGCAGGTCACCTCCAGTTCCTGGGTGTCCAGGTCGCGTTCGTCGCGTTCATCCATGGTGGCTCCCCCTTTCCTGGTCGGGCCCGACCCTCCTGGCCGGTGCCCGGTCCGTCCTTTCGGACCCATGATCGACTCCGGCCTCCCGACCGCATCTTCCCTACAGACCCAGCCGGCCTCGCAGGGACCGCAGGCTGGCCAGGGCCTGCTTGAGGTTCCCGCGGGCGTCCGTCTCATAGCGATCCCGGAAGGCCTCGCTGAGGAAGAGGGCGTGGCGGCGCAGCAGCCCCTTGAGGATCCGGGCTCGCCCCAGGCGGTAGATGACCCGGGGCAGGTGGTGGTACTCCTTGCGCACCAGACGCTCGTACTCGGCGTAGCGTTCGGGGGGGGCGGCCAGGATGGCCAGGTCGGCGTCCATCAACAACTGCGCGTCCAGTTCCTCGGGGATCTGGTCGTGACGGGTGGACAGGACCAACCAGGCCACCCTCTCGCGCACCTCGGGCGGGACCTGGGCCTCCTGCAGAATCTGCAGGGCCCATTCGACGCTGCGGTTCTCGTTATCCGAACGCCGTGGATCGTGCACCACGTCGTGGGCGAAGGTGGCGAAGAAGACCTCTGCAGGCCGCTTCATCAGGTGACGCACCCGTTCGAGTTCGGCCAGGCAGAAGTCCAGGTGGGTCAGGGTGTGGTAGAGCCGATGGTCCTCGGACCAGCGCTGCTCCAGGTCCTGCAGGACGGGGTCCGGATCGCCCTGGGCACCCAGTTCCCGCCAGGTCTGGTGGAAGAGACGGCTTCTGTCCATGAGACCTTCTTCGCCGTCCCTTTGGAGGAACCCCGCTTCCTCCGCGGAAACCCGGCCCGGCTCGCAGGTCAGGAGGAGGAGGACGGATTCTTGCTGTTCCATGTCGCGGTCCGCCGCGTGGTTCGGGCGGTGTCGGAAGGATGAGCGCAGATAACGGTCCCACTCCGACCCTGCGCAACCTCTCGGTCTATGCCCAGGTTTCCCTGGCCATGGTGGCCGGCGTGTACCTGGTCTGGGCCTTCCTGGGGGGCCTGGATGCCCAGATCGTGATGGTGGCCGACCCCGCCCTGCAGGCCCGCGTCCAGGCCGCGGCCGACGCCAGCCAGGGGAACGAGCAGTGGGTGGTCGAGGTCCTGAAACTGGTGGCCCCGCGAATGCACTGGGGGGGCCTGGCCCTGGTGACCAGTCTGGTGACCTTTCCGTTCCTGGGCTGGCTGCTGGGTCGGTATGCTGAGGACCCCTCATGGGCCGGAATCCTGCCCCTGGTGGACTTGGTCTCGGGCCTGAATCCGATCCGTCTGGGAGGCAACGACCTGATCGCGCCCCTGCCCCTGGACCAGCAGATCGGCCTGCTGCTGCTGCAGATCCTGGGCATCCACCTGACCGCCCGTTGGGTTCACGTCCGACGCCTGGCCCGGGCCACTCCGCCAGCCTGACGTCGACGGGGGAGAGGAAACCCCTCGCCCCTCAGTCTTGCACCTCGAACCGGTCGAACCCGGATTCCCGCTCGGACCACTCCTCCTGCACGCCGGTGACGTGGGCCGCGGTCGGACCCCGCCGGGCGCATTCCAGGAGCCGGGCCAGGTCGGGCCGGGGGCCTTCGGCCAGGAATTCCACCGAGCCATCGGCGCGGTTGCGCACCCAGCCGCCCAGGTTCAGGGCCTGGGCCCGGCGGAGGAGGAACCAGCGGTAGCCGACTCCCTGCACACGCCCCCGGACGCGGGCCATCAGGCGGCTCACCCGAGTCGGTTCCGGGTCAGGTCCCTCCAGTGCACCTGCAGCATGCGCGCCACGGGTTCCTCCAGGTCCTGGGCCAGGGCCAGGCGCGCGACCAAGCGGCGGGCCGCGGCCTTGAGGCTCTCGGGGCCGCCGGGAAGGCAGGGCTGGCACTCCGAGACCGAGCGGAACAGGCGCCGCGAAGGGTCGAAGACCTCCATTTCTCCGTCCTCTCCGTGGCGCAGGACCTCCACCTCCTCCAGGGGCAGATGGTCGGCTACCCGGCACAGGTGGTCGAAGAACGGCGAGAAACCGGTGCGGTCCGCCATCGCAGCCCCCTCGGCCGAAACGGTCCAGGGCCCTGCCGGTCCGGCGTCCGGGACGGCAAACCTCTGGGGTTCGGCGGCCGCCAGTGCAGGCCGGATCTCCAGGCGCCCGGCGCGGGGATCGGCCTGCATGGCCGCATTCAGTCCCGCCACCAAGCGGCACAGGGCCTCGATCCGGGTCCGGTAGGGGCGCGGAAGGGGTGGGTCGTCACGCACGAGGAACCGCGTCCCCGGGCTTTCGTCGCGGGGGAAGAGCAGGTAGCTGCGGACGTGGTCGGTGACCTGCAGGGCCAGGCGCTCGGCTTCACCGGTGCCCTGCTCGCGCTGGCTGGCCGGCACGGCGCGAACCTCCACCAGGGGAGGCAGGGGCCGGATCGTGGCCAGTTCCAGGGCGGCCAGCGAGGCCGTTGCGGCCAGGGCCGTGGTACGGCCAGGATCCTGGCGCAGGGCACCCAGGATCCCCACCGAGTCCTCGAGGGCCACGGTCCCCAGGGTCGTCCCCAGCATGCGGGCCACCACCCAGCGCACGGTGGATTGCTGCGAGTTGACGTGGCGGCGCAGCATGGTGAACAGGACCGCGGCCAGGTGGTGGACCTCCGCGCGCGGGGCCAGGCTGACCGCCGCCGCCAGGAGTCCCGTCTCGGCGGTCTCGGCCATGTCCAGCATCGCCAGCAGGGACGGGTGGGCCAGCAGTTCCTCGCGCACCCCATCCGGGCGCCGGGCGGCCTCCAGGATGGCCTGGCGCGTGTTGCGGTCGGCGGCCTCACACATCAGGCGCACAAGCGAGGGTGAGACCAGGCCCAGGCGCACGAAGGAGAGCAGTCGCGGGTGGGCATGCAGCGAGTCGATCGTCTCGTGGCCCAGTCCTTCAAGGGCCTGTTGCAGCTCGGCCAGGGTCTCGGGGATCTGCGGGTGGTCGTGAAGGGTGGACAGGTCGTGCCGGCCCATTTCCTGCAACACCGAGGGCAGGTCGCCCACCTCGGGCAGTTCGACGACCTCTCCCGTCCAGCGGGGTCCGGCGGGGTCCGCCACGATCCCGGCCACGGGGAACTCCTCATGGTAGCGGAAGCTGACCTGTCCGCGAAGGTCTGCCCAGGCGGTCACGACCCCCTGGCGACCCTGCAACTCCGCGGAGGGCACGGCCCGGAGATGGCCCAGGGCTCGTCCGGCAAAGGTCCCCCCCGCCTCGGAGTGGTCGGCCCAGAAGACCCGGCGCCCCTCTTGCGCACGGTAGCACGAGAAGAGCCGCCGCCCAGCCCTAGCCAGGACCGCCTGGTCCTGGGGGTGCAGGTTGTCCAGGATGGGAAGGTGGGCCAGGACGCATGTCCGGTCACGGCTCGGGGGAGCCTCGTCGGGGGTCAGGAAGTCACGCTCCGACTGGATCAGCGCCTGGCCCTCGGTCACGCGCAGGAGGTCGGCGACGTGCTCGGGCGACAGTTCGAACCCGCGCAGTTCCAGGTCGCAGGCCCCGCCCACGGCAGCCAGCGTATAGGCGGAGGTGGCCGGGCGCTCGCCGCTGCGGACCAGGGCCTCCATCTGTTCCCAGGTCAGCAGGCCCAGTTCGGCCTCCACGAACAGGCAGAGCCCGGCCATGGTGCCGCGGGAGATGTTGCGGCCCCGGCGGGCCAGGAGGCGCCGCAGGGCGAGCTGGGACCGGTCGGCCAGGACGCTGGCGTCGCGCAGGTCCCGGCGCAGCAGGCGCACCAGGCTGCCCGCGGTGCCCGCCCGGCTCTGGGAGGCCAGGTCGGCCAGGATGCGCAGGGCGGAGTCCTGCACCAGGGCCTGGGCCGCTCGGACCAGGGCCCGGTTTCGCGGCGACGTCTCGGAATCGGCGGCTGCCGACCCGCGCTCCCGGTCGGTCAGGATATCCTCGAAGCGCTCCAGGAGGTCCAGCGTCGGCTCGTAGGGAACGGCGTCGTCCAACTGCTGCGCCAGGTCCTCCAGGCCCAGCGTGCGGCCCTCCAACTCGGCGGCCAGGCAGGCCAGTCCCAGGATCGTCGGGGACATCTCGATCCGCCGCGCAGCCAGGCGTTCCGAGAGGCGCAGCAGCGGCTCGGTGTGGAACAGGATGGCCATCCGACGGCGGCGCATCAGGTCCACCGCGTCCTGGATTCGCGCCGAGCGCAGGATTTCGGCCAGGTCGGCGAGGATCTGCAACTGGCTGCGGCGGTGGTGCATGCAGGCGCGCAGGTAGGAAGCCATCTCGTGGACTCCCGGCAACTCGCGGAAGAGGGGTTGCAGATCCTCGAAGGGCCGAAAGTCCGTGACCTGCAGTTCCGAGGGCACGGCGAATTCCAGGACCACCTCGGTCGAGTCGGGGGCGCTGTCGGCGCGGAAATGGAATTCCAGGCCTTCGGGCAAGGCCACGGCGCGCACGCGACGCAGGGCCTGAGGCGGGTCGCCCGCTGCCGAGTGCAGGACGCGGACGCCGACCCAGTGTCGGTCCCCTTCGCCGTTCCGGATCGGCAGGCGCAGCACGGTTCCACGATCGCCTTCAACCCGCGTCAGGGCGGCATCCAGCGTTCCGCGGACGCAGAACAGGCGTTGGCCGTCCAGCAGGCTGGTCAGGGCCACGCGGCCATCCTCGGTCTGGTGGGCCTTGAGCGCAGCCTCATTGGAGACCAGGGTCATACCCTCCGCCCCCGGACTGTTCCTCAGGCGCCGCACCAGACTCCGGAGGCTCGTCTCGATCCTGTTGCCCAGACTGACCATGTCAGACCCGTTCCCTTCCGCGATCCGCGTCCCCTTCCCCGAGGCTTACGGTCTACCGGGGTAGTATAGCAGGACCTGGGCCGAACGACACATGGAACCCCAGCATTCGAGCCGGTCCTCGGTCCGGGTGGGCTGGCGAAGGCTTCTGTTCGGATCGTGGCGAAGGGGGGAGGCAAGTCTTCAGAAAGGCCGTGAATCAAGCAAGATGATCCTGGATCGTGAAGCCGAAAGGGTCCTGATGGAGTGGGGCGTGGTGCACAGCGCCCTGATGCAGGGGGCGTCGGATATCCACTTCTCCGCCGGTTCGCCGCCCATCGCCCGCCTCCATGGTGAGTTGGTGCGGATGGAGCCCGACCCGATCACTCAGGAAGAGATCGACAAGCTGATCGATCTGTTGACGGATCGCTACCTGAAGAGTCAGTTCTATGAGGGAGCCGGCCGGGATCTGGACTATACCGTCGAGTTTCCCACGCTGCGGCGCCGGTTCCGGCTGAACATCTACAAGCAGTACCACGGCTCATCCATCTCGATGCGGGTCCTGGCCCATCGCATCCAGACCTTCGACGAACTGGGCCTGCCCAAGTCCTTCGAGAGCATGGCCTTCGAGAAGAACGGACTGGTCCTGGTCACCGGGGCCACCGGTTCCGGGAAGT
>CAZQPM010000208.1:0-7313 GCA_964595195.1 uncultured Burkholderiales bacterium
TGCGGGCGGCGGACTCGGCCTGCCAGCGGGTGGCCTTGGTGCTGTAGGTGCCCACGGCCTGCATGTCACCCTTCTCGCGGGCGTGCTCGGCCAGGGTCCGGGCGCTGTCCTCCATCTGGCGGGCGTACTGCCACAGGAAGGAGTTCAGCTCCACCGGCACCACGTCCAGGGCCCGGCCCTCGAAGCGGGAGGTCGTGTCGTAACCGGACTCGTCCATGGCGAACTTCGAGTTGTCGCCGCCATAGCGGGACAGGCGCACCTTGTGCCCTTCGATCGACTCGATCCCTCGTTCGCCAGGCCCCACCTTGCACCAGAACCCATCGTAGTCCTGGGCCATCAGGTCGTGGGCCTCGGACAACCAGCGGTCGGTCGATTCGCGGCCCTCCTGGGCCTCGCGGATGGGGGCCGCCTCGCGGACCAGCATCGGCAGGATCGGGGGTTGGGACTTGTTCAGGTAGACCGAGCGCGCGGCGTTCGGCACGCGGCCGGTGGTCTTGAGCAGGTACAGCAGGTTGTCGGCCATGCCGACGACCGTGCCGCCCTGGCCCTGCAGGTTCATGCCCCGGGCCATGAAGTAGCTGTCCCAGTTGAACTGGGTCTTGAATATGCCCACGCTGGGCACGGCGGCGGGGTGGAAGTACTGGGCGTTGGTCTCCTTGGCCACCACGCTGGGCGGGAAGGTCAGTTCCGTCCAGTTGCCGGCCACCAGGTCGTTCAGGCCCTTCCAGCCCGGGCGTCCCGGCATCTCCTGGATGGAACTGGCCGGGGGCGACGGTGGAGCCTGGGACAGCCAACTGCGGTTGACGTCGTAGAAGTGCTCCAGGGTGGGGTTGCCCCCGGCCCGCGAGAAGTCGCCCAGCAGGGTTCGGGGCAGGTCCAGGGTCGGCGCACCGGAGGCGTCCCGCGGCAGGTCGGCCAGCGGGTAGGCGCGGTCGCCCAGGACCACCCGGTCCCCCGAGACGGCGATCGGCAGGCTGGCCCCGCCGGCCCGCAGGACCGCGGCTCCATCCGCCGAGGCGTGGATCTTCGCCTCCTCCACGCCCGCCGTGAGGCGGAGCGGGCCCAGTTGCACCGGCTCCCGGGCGCCCAGGGGGCGGCCCGGCCCGGCCGGGGCCTGCACTCCGGCGGTCCAGCCTCCGTCGGGGTTCTGGCCGACCTGGTAGAAGAGCGGGAAGAGGTTGCGCGAGCGCAGGTCGCCGACCACCGTCGGCTCCAGCATGCTGGGGTGGAGCTGGCGCAGGCGCCGGTCCAGGGCCCCGGCGTCGGCCGGGCGGACGGTGCTCTCAAGGCCACCCAGGCCCAGCAGGCGGGCCCGACCCTCGGGCGACATCCAGGACTCCAGGTCGCGGACGGGACCCGCCGGCGCCGTGGACTCCGTCTCCGGCGCGGCGCTCAGGGCCGCCCGGGCGCCCAGTTCGCGCACGTCGGGTCGGGCCGGGCGGGACTGCAGGTCCTGCAGCGTGGCCGCTTTCAGGGCCTGGGCCTGTCCGGTTCGTCCCACCCGTTCCAGGCCCTGGATCACCATCCGCAGGTCGGCGGCGTCGGCCGCCTGTTCCGGGCCGGCACCCGGCTTGTTCCAGGCGGGAAGTTGGCCGGGCCCGGGCGCGAAGTCCTGGAGTTGACCGGCCATCGACTCGATCATCTGACGCTCGCGCGGCACCTGGGGATCCAGCACGCCGGCGGCCAGCACGCTGTAGGAGGCCAGGGTGGGCACGTCCGAGAAGCGGTTCTCGCGGTAGTTCCAGTCCAGGAACATGCCGCGGGTGGGGTCCCACAGGGTGTCGAGCATGCGCTCCTTGCGCTCGGCGGCCTTCTGTCCCCAGTCGTCCGCCTGCTTGTCCAGTTCGCCGGCTTCGGTTCCGGACGAGCGCTGGGCCAGGGTGCGGGCCATGGTCTCCAGGTCCTTCTCGGTGCGGTACAGCCAGGCGTTCAGGTCCACCGCGTTCCAGGCCCCGGGGCCCCCCTCGTCGCGGGCGGTATTCTTCCCCCCACCCGACTCGATCAGCGTGGCCTCGTGCGAGTAGTCCACGTCCGTGTAGCGGGTCAGGCCCGTGGGGGTCTGGTGGAAGTAGCGGTCGCTCCAGGTGTTGCGATGGTCCCCCGCCACCACGGCGTAGGAACGGGGCAGGAACTGGGGATCGGGATGGTCCTGGGAGGCCTCCAGCAGCAGGGAGGAGAGCTGCGGGGGGGCGGAACGGCCCAGTTCGTTCAACCGGGTGCAGCCGGGCAGGGCCGAGAAGCGCTCGCCCAGATCCAGCCAGTTCTCCAGCACGCCGCGGGCGGTGTCCCGGGCCCCCAGGGCGTTCAGGCCCTGCACCGTGGAGGCGACGTCTCCCAGGTCCAGGCGGCCCTGCCGGCCGGGGCTGGGGAAGGGCAGATCCACGGACTCCTGGTCGTAGCGGTTGGCGTAGGTCCAGGTCTGGGTCCAGGCCTCGTGGACGTCCTCGGGCAGGCGCGCCTCGAAGCTGCGCTGGTGGGGGAGGGCCTCGCTGCCTGCCGGAGGGCGGGCCGAGGCGGCCGGTGCGTTCGAGGTCGTCGAGGAAGCCGACGCCATCTCGGGCTCGAACTGGACCAGGAAGTCCGGCGAGGAGGGCACGATCCGCGCGGCCGGTGTGGCAGGTCCGGGGGCCGGGGCGGCCCGGTGGGGCTCGGTCGGGGCGGCCTGGGGCGGAGCGGCCGGGGTCGGTTCCGCTGTGGCGACCGCTTCGACGCCCTGCACTTCCACGCGGTCGCAGGCCGGGACCACGGCCGGAACGGCCGGGGACATCGGGGCCGCAGCGCGGGTGGGGGCCTGCTCGGGGAGCCTGGGTTCGAAGCGAATCTGCACGATGTCGTCCTCGTTCGGGAAGGATACACCCTGAGGATAGGCGCGGGCCTCGGTTATCGCAACCCGGGACATGTTACAGTCTGTTCCCCCCTCGCAGTTCGGGCGAGGGAGAGGGTCAGGTTCGGGGCTGCGCGGCGCAGGGAGGCGTGGCCTCTCGGACCTCATCCAGGTCGGAGGTGTCGCAGGGCTCGAAGAGTTCCGCCAGGTCCAGGTCCAGTCCCGGCAGGGTGGGGCTCACCACCCGACCCACCTCGGCGTGGACGCCCGCCACCCGGTAGCTGCCTGCGTCCAGGACCAGCACCTCCAGCAGCGGGGGGCTGGGGGTGACGATCCAGTACTCCGGGATGCCGTGTCGGGCGTAGAGGGCCAGCTTGCGCAGTCGGTCGTGCCGGGCGCTGCTGGGCGAGAGGATCTCGACGACCAGGCTGGGTGCGCCCTCCACGTGGGTCGACAGCAACTGGCTTCGATCGCACAGGACCAGCAGGTCTGGCTGCACCACGTCCCAGTCGGAGAGGCGTACATCCAGGGGGGACAGGTAGACCCGGCACCGGCCTCGGCCCAGCGCCGCTGCCATGGCCAGATGGAAGGAGGCCACCAGTTGCTGGTGCAGGGGTCGCGGCGCCGGGGCCATCAGGTAGGGAAACCCGTCGATCAGCTCCCAGCGCTGCTCGTCCGACCAGGTCCGGTACTCCTGCCAGTCGACCCGCTGCTCCCTCGGAAGCGCCATGGCCCGATTATAGCCCAGCCGGGAAAGGACTGTCGAAGGGCCAAGACCCCCGGCCGCGGGGGGCAGGCAGGTGCCGGTGCGGGAGGGCGAGAAGGTGCCGGCTCCAGCCCGTCGTCTGCGGACGGCGGGCGTCACACCAACCAGGACGAGGTGATGACCGTGGCAGGTCCCGATCTGCGCCGGATGGGGGTCGTCGGCGCCGGGGGTGCCGGATTCCCGACGGCCGTGAAGGCGGAATCGCGCGTCGAGTTCGTGGTGGCCAATGGGGCCGAGTGTGAGCCCCTGGTCCACAAGGACGTCCACGTGATGGAGCGTTTCGCCCCCCAGGTCGTCGGCGGCATGCGCATCATGATGGCCGTCACGGGTGCCCAGCGAGGATTCTTCGGCATCAAGGGCAAGAACCGGCACGCCCTGGAGGCCATCGGTTCACGCCTGGAGGGGACCTCGATCGAGCTGACCACCCTGGGTGACTTCTACCCGGCGGGCGACGAGTACGAGCTGGTCTACCTGGCCACCGGGCGCCTGATTCCCCCCGCCGGCCTGCCCCTGCAGGTGGGCTGCGTCGTGAACAACGTCGAGACGCTCTACAACGTCTTCCAGGCAGCCCAAGGGGTCCCGGTCACCCACAAGTTCGTCTCGGTCACGGGCCTGGTCGCCGAACCTTCGTGTTTTCACGTGCCGCTGGGGACTTCATTGGGGCAGGTCCTGGAGTGGGCCGGAGGGGTGACCCGTCCGGATGTCGCCGTCTTCCTGAACGGCCTGATGATGGGGCGCCTGACCAGCGATCTGGCGGAACCGGTCACCAAGACGACCGGGGCCCTGATCGTCCTGCCGGCCGACCATCCCCTGGTGGCACGCCAGTTGCGGCCCTTGGAGGCCAAGCACCAGATCGGCAAGTCGGCCTGCGACCAGTGCAGCTACTGCACCGAGATGTGCCCTCGTTACCTGCTGGGCTACGAGGTGCAGCCGCACAAGGTGATGCGCAGCCTGGGCTTCACGGCGACCGGGAAGGAACTGTGGAACCAGCACGCCGCGCTGTGCTGCGCCTGCGGGCTGTGCACGCTGTACTCCTGCCCCGAGCAGCTCTATCCCAAGGAGGCCTGCGACCGCGCCAAGGCCGACCTGAGGGCCGCGGGGCACAGGTTCGTCCAGGAGAAGCCGGTCCGCGTGCATCCGATGAAGGAGGGGCGCCGGGTACCCTCAGGCCTGCTGAGGCGTCGCCTGGCGGTGGAGGCTTTCGAGAGCGAGGCCCCCTTCCGCGAGTGCCCGGGCCGACCCGGGCGGGTCCACCTGTGGCTGCGTCAGCACATCGGGCGCGCCGGGGTCCCCGTCGTGCAGGTGGGCAGCCGGGTTGCCGTGGGAGATACGGTCGCCCGAGTCCCCGACGGTGAACTGGGAGTCGACCTGCACGCCAGCCTGGCCGGCGTGGTCGTCCGGGTCACCGATCGCGAAGTGGAGATCGAGGGTTAGCCATGGCGGGTAACTGCGTAGGACTGATCGAGTTGTCAAGCATCGCTGCCGGTTTCGAGGTGGCCGATGCCATGCTGAAGGCGGCGGACGTCGAGTTGCTGCTTTCCCGTTCCATCTGCTCGGGGAAGTACATGGTCCTGGTCCGGGGCAACGTGGCGGCGGTGACCGCCAGCGTCGACGCGGGAGAGGTGATCGGCGCCAGTGCGGTCATCGACAGCTTCGTGATTCCCAACCTGCACGAGCAGGTCTTCCCGGCCCTGGCCGGCACCGGACCCCGGGCGCACATGGACGCGCTGGGCATCCTGGAGTCCTTCACCGTGGCCGCCCTGCTGGAGGGAGCCGATGCTGCGGTGAAGGCGGCCTCGGTGCAACTTCTCGAGATCCGCCTGGCGGTGGCCTTGGGAGGCAAGGCCTTCGTCACCATGACCGGCGGTGTGGCGGCCGTGCAGAGCGCCGTCGAGGCGGGGGCCGAGGTGATCTCCCGCAAGGGCGTGCTGGTCAATCGGGTGGTCATCCCCAACCCTCGCGAGGAGTTGCTGGCCGAGGTCTTCTAGGGAGAGGGTTCGTGATCTCCACCGATCGCCTGCAGCAGTTGGAGGAACTGGCGGAGGCCGTGGGCCAAGGCAGCCTGTCGCGGTCTGGCTTCGGCGAGGCCGTGGCGGAAGTGGCCCGCGAACTGGCCGCCCTGGGCGAGGAGTTCCAGGCCGTCGACCTGCCCGACGAGTCGGCCGAACTGCTGACCCCGGAACGGTCCCTGGGGGCCGAAGGCCTGGATCTGGTGCGCCAGGGTCTGGAGCGCATGGCGGGCTTCGTCGAGTCCGGGAACCAGCAGGATCTCTCCGAGGGCCTGGACCTGGCCCGCTGTGGACTGGAGCAGGTGGCCCAGGTGGCCGAACTCCTGCGCGGTACCCGGGAGCTTCTGGAACGGCGGATCCGAGGGCGGGCGGCCGCGGTCTGAAGCGCGGCTCCCCGGGACTGGCAGCCTGTGTGGCTACCACTCCCGTCGCCTCGCCGGCCCGGACCCGTCCCTGGACAACCCGGTCCCTGACGAGCCGGTGCCAGGCGCGATGCGGGCGGTCCGTCCGGCCTGCTCGACCGCAAGATGGGCCAGCCATGGCATCGTCCCGCTCCCGGATCTTGGGGATGGCTTCGGAGCGTACCCCACCCTGCGCCAACGACAGGGCCCGACCCCGCTGGCAGCGGCATCGGGCCCGTGGTTTCCGCGGCAGCAGCGGGGCTACTTGGTGATCTCGAACTCCGCCGTGATCATCAGGTGGTCCGAGGCCAGCGAGGACACGTTGTCGATCTTGCCGTCCGCCGAGGGGCCAAAGCGCCGGATCTCGGAACCCTTCATCTGCCCGTCCAGGGATCCGGGGTAGATGATGTGGTCGAACTGCTCGGGTCCGTGCTTTCCGCCGCGCTGGGAGCTGGATGGCCAGGTGTTCCGCTGGTTGGCCGGCAGGTGGTCCAGGCTGTCCAGCCAGGATTCCCTGCCGTCCTTGGGCTGGAGAATCGCTTTCACCGAAGCATCGTCGGTGTTGTCGTTCAGGTCGCCGGTCACCACGAAGATGCGCCCGGGGTAGGGCTTCATCTCCTTCTCGGCGATCTCGCGCATGGCCTGGGCCTCGCTGAGGCGCTGCACGTCGGCCGAGGGCTCACCCGGGGCGGCGGGCCGGCGCGACTTGGAATGGGTGGTATACACCGTGACCTCAGCCCCGGGGACGCCATCCAGATCGACATCGGCGCGCAGGAAGTCCCGGCTGAACCTGGTCTGGCCGGAGCCGTCCGCCAGCGGGAAGGTCTCGTCCTTGTGGGTGACGATGGTCTCGAAAGGATACTTCGAGATGATGGCGACGTTGATACCCCGCTCGCTGTTGCCGGGAACGTGGGCCACGTGCGGATACATGCGGGTCAGGTCCTGAGCCTTCAGGAAGTTGTCCAGGGTTTCCCTGGAGGAGACTTCTTGCAGGGCCACGACGTCGGCATCGGCCTGGCGCAGATTCTCGGCCAGGGCGGCCTGCGACATCTCGCTCTTGGGGCGAGTCTTGTTCCCGGGTTCGATATCCTTCTTGGCGAAGAGATTCTCTACGTTATAGGATCCGATGACCACCCTTGTCTTGTCGATCATGGCAGCACCTGCATTCGCTTCTCCCCCTACCTGGCATTGTAGAGGGGGACGCGACGGGAAAGATGACAAGAAGGTTACACGTGCGCTGGTGGTTCCCTCCACATACCCGGCCGGCGCGCACGGTCGACCGTCGGTCATGTCCGGATGGGGAGGAGGGGCGG
>CAZQPM010000209.1:0-7290 GCA_964595195.1 uncultured Burkholderiales bacterium
TGCGTGAGATCTGCGCCATCCCCTCGATGGAGTCCCAGATCGGACCCGTAGGCGAGCGCATCGCCGAGGAGATGAAGAAGCTCGGCTTCAGCAAGACCTGGTTCGACAGCATGGGCAACATCGTGGGCGAGATCGGGGATGGCCCGCGCACCATCGTGATGGACAGCCACATCGACACCGTTGGAATCGGTGACCCGGCGGAGTGGGAGTGGGACCCCTTCCAGGGCAAGGTGGAGAACGGTGTCCTCTACGCGCGCGGCGCGTGCGACGAGAAGGGGAGCACCCCGGGCATGGTCTACGGCCTGGCCATCGCCCATCGCCTGGGCATGCTGAAGGGCTGGAAGGCCTACTACTTCGGCAACATGGAGGAGTGGTGCGACGGCATCGGACCCCACGCCTTCGTCGAGCATGAGGGGATCCGCCCTGACTTCGTGGTCATCGGCGAGCCCACCAAGATGATGGTCTACCGCGGCCACAAGGGACGCGTGGAGATCGAGGTCGTCTCCAAGGGCAAGAGCGCCCACGCGGCCTCGAACCACCTGGGCGACAACGCGGTCTACAAGGTCCTGCCGGTGATCGAGGGCATCTCCAAGCTGGAGCCGGAGTTGGGCGACCACGAGTTCCTGGGCCACGGCAAGATCACCGTCAGCGACGTCAAGGTCCAGACCCCGTCGATCAACGCCGTCCCCAACGAGTGCCGGGTCTACATCGACCGGCGCATGACCTTCGGTGAGACCGCCGAGGGGGCCATCGAGCAGGTCCGCAAGCTGGTGCCCGAGCAGCACCGCCAGGACATCACCGTGGAGATGATGCGCTACGAGGATCCCTCCTACACCGGCTTCGTCTTCCCTGTCGACAAGTACTTCCCGGCCTGGGCGCTGGACGAGAGCCACCCCCTGGTGCAGGCCGGCCAGCAGGCCCGCGTCCTGATCGGCTTGGAAGACGTGCCGTCCAGCAAATGGAACTTCTCGACCAACGGCATCTACTGGATGGGCAAGGCCAACATCCCGTCCATCGGTTTCGGCCCTGGTGACGAGGAGACCGCCCACACCGTGCGCGACAGCAACAAGTTGGATGACGTGGTCAAGGCCACCGAGTTCTATGCGATCCTGCCCTCGCTGATCCCGTAGGCTGGGGTCGGGGAGGGTGACCACGGGGTCCGGGAGGCCTGCGCTTCCCGGGCCCTGTGGCTTTGTGGGGAAGAATTCCGATCCGGCTGCGACGGTCCCGGCATGACTTGGCGAGGAGGTCTTCCCGATGCCTGCTCTCACCTGCCCCGTTTGTGGTGCCCTGGACCGGATCGGCGATACGCTGCGCTGCGAGGCCTGCGGAACCTGGCTGGAGTACGGCGAGGATCGGAAGCTCCGCCTCAGTCCGGAAGCCCTGACCTGCACCTGCGGCACCCGCAATCCCCTGACCAGCCAGGCCTGTGAGGCCTGCGGTCGGGTGTTGCAGCAGCGCTGCACGCGTTGCGGCATGCTGCACCCCCTGGGGCGGCGCGTCTGCTCCCGCTACGGGCAGGCGATGGCCGGCCCCTGGGGAGCCCGCTGGGCCGTCCCGGCCGCCCTGTTGCTGTTGACCGTCGGCCTGGCGGCCGCCCTGTGGCCCTGGAAGCCCGCCGACCCTCCCCAGCCGGTGCCGACTCCGATCGCGCTGGTCGGCCCCCGCCTGGACGTGGTCTTCGTCATCGACGCGACCGGAAGCATGGCCGACGAGATCGACGTGGTCAAGCAGCACATCCAGGCCATGATGTCCCGGATTCGCGGCGGCCGCCCCGCACCGCGGGTGCGCTTTGGCCTGGTGGCCTACCGGGACCATGGGGACGAGTTCGTGAACCGGGTCTTCGATCTGGCTGAAGACCCCGGGATCGTCGAATCGGCGGTGCGTCAACTCCAGGCCGATGGGGGGGGGGACACCCCCGAGGCCGTGGCCGAGGCCCTGCACGCGGCCCTCCACGAGATCCGCTGGGACGAGGCGCAGGGGACCTCGCGCATGCTCTTCCTGGTTGGCGATGCCGCGCCGCACCAGGACTTCGGAGCCGATTTCCGGGCCGAGGTGCGCGCTGCCCGGGCCCGCGGGATCACCGTCCACGCCCTGGGTTGCAGTGGGATCCAGAGCAGCGGCGAGGTGGAGTTCCGGCAGGTGGCGGAGCTGGGAGGCGGGCGCTTCGAGTTCCTGACCTACCGTCAGGAGGTGGTCCGCGCCGACGGCAGTTCGGGGCACGTGCTCTACCAGGGCGGCGCTACCTACGAGGCCACTGAGGAGGCCAGGGACTGGAGACGGGGTGCCTCCCACATGCTGCGCGAGGGCAAGGCCCGGGCCATGCCCGCCGCCACCGCCCCGCTGCCGGCGGCCCCCAGCGCGGGCCTGGAGAACAACCTGGACTCGGTCCTGACCGAAAGCGTGATGGACGAAGCCCGGAAATCCGGGGTTTCCTACTAGGGGGTGGAGCCTCTGGCCGGGTTGCCTCCGCCTCGCGCCGCCGGCGTCACCGCGTCGGGGCGGCCCCCTTGTCGCGGCGTCGGGGGACCGGGAGGTGCAGGAGGAACGTGGTCCCCTGGCCGCGCCCGGCGCTTTCGGCTCGGATCCCGCCGCCGTGGGCCTCCACGATCTTCTTCACCACGGGCACCTATGCCCAGGTGTTGACGCCCACGCTGCTGAGCGACTGGAAGGCCTGCTCTATTCGCCCAGGCCTCAGATCGGGGTCGAGGAGGCATGATGGAACCATCCAAGCCGAAGCCCAGGCCGCCCATTCGCCCCAAGGTCTACCCGGACAGGGACGGGAAGGGTGCTCCCGCCATGACCCTCCGCCTGCCCCCGGACCTCATGGACTGGGTTCGCTCCCGGGGCGGGCAGGAGTAGGTCCGGGCGCTCCTGCTCGAGATGAAGCGTCGGTGCGAGGAAGGCTGGGGCGCCTACGCCGGACCGCGAAGGACCGGAGGGTAGGGGGCGCGCCTCGAACCATCACACTGCGCATCGAGTTCCATCTTGGCAGAGGTCAACTGCGCCCACAGCAGGTCGAATCGCAGGTGCTCTATGCCAGCGCGCTCCAAAGCGTTGACCAGCTTCTTATCGCCGGTGACTGGGAGGTAACGCCCGGAGAACGCGATGATGGAGGCGTCGGCCAGACCCAACAGGAAACCCTGCCCCGTCTGCTCTACGATCAGCCGGGCAGGACGATGGAGGTCTTCTATCAAGCCGCTCCTCAACCGGGGTGCGAGCCATGCCAGGAAACCCCTGTCGTCCAGCGTGTTGGTGACCTCGGCAAGGACCGGAACGGTCGTAACAAAGCCCCCGACCTCGTCCACCATCCACCGAATCAGCCGGGTGTGGTCAAGTGAAAAAGCCCTGAGAGCCCTCTTCTTGTCGAACAACCCGGGATCGTAGAGGCCGGCCAGATACGGAATCAGGACGTTCGCATCCAGGAGCAGACCCCGCCCCCGGTAACGCCTGATGAGGTCCCCCAGTTTCTCTGGAGTCAGGTTCAACTGGCAAGCGGTTCCACGCCGGACAGCATCCGCGTGACCCGGAGGTTCTCCCCGGAAACGAAGAAGGTCTTGTGCTCCTTGCCCACCGCTTCACCAGTCAAGAGCATCGAAGTGAACTTGGCTGGGGCGGGGATACTCAAGACAATCCGGAACCCATCGGAGGTTTCCTCGATCTCCTCCACGCGCGGGGAGATGTCCGCCTCCCCGGTGTCCATGAAAGCCAGCCAGTAGTTTCGGGCCGCCTGCACGGCGCACCTTACGTTATCCAGGTTCTGTTCGTCCATATCGGTTACCTCACTTCACGGGTTGCAGTTCCCACAGGGCGAGTAGCCCCGATTGATGGCCTCCTACCGGGTCGCGAACTCCACCCGGTTGGCCGGGGCCGGCAGCGTCCTGCACGTCGGCAGGTGGAACTTCCGCGATCGCACGTTCCCGATGTAGTAGGCCGCCGCCTGGCAGACCGGCGGCACCTCCCCAGCCGCTAGGGGAGCCACCAGGCACGACAGCAGGACCAGGACCATAAGCACAACCAGCGGGCGGCGGGAAGTGGGGCAGGTCATGGAGTGGGTGGCTTCTCCTCGTTCAGACATCGTCCCGCCTCCTAACCCGCCCTCTTGCGACCACGGCGAGCATCAACTCGCGTCGCTCCCTGCTCCTGCGCTGCCAGGTCTGCTACCGCCCGGGAAATCTCTGCCTGGACCTTCCGGATTTCCGCCTGACCCTGCTGCAGTTCCGCCTGACCCTCCGCCATGCGGGCCATCGCCTGGGATAGGTGGGCCTGCGACTGCACGAGCTGGGCCAGCAAGTCATGCATGTCTACCGCCCCAGGCGGGGCGTGCGCCTGCGGGGCGGGCTGCTGGACATCTGGCGGAGGTGGCTCCGGGGCCAGGCCTGCGCCGGCGAGAACGTCGGGCAGGATGTTCGTTATGAACGGCGGCTGGGGCGGATCCTCCATCCTGAGCAGGTCGTCTACCTCGCACGACAGCGCCGCAGCTATGTCGTCCAGGCGCTCCAGCGCTGGGGACTTGTCTCCTCGCTCCCAGCCCTGAATCGTGGTCCGTGACACTCCGAGCCGCTCGCCAAAGGCGATCTGACTCAGGTCGCGCTGTTCGCGGATCTGCCGTATGCGCAAGGGGATAACGCTAACCGACAGTTTGCCCACGGCCACAGTATAACCCTCCTCTCGAAGCTTTGACTGCAGTCCTACTGTTAGCAGGCTGTGCTAACAGTAGGGTAGCATTATGGATGACCTGAGTGCGGTGAGCCGGACCATCGTCCAGTGCTGGGAACGCGGAGACAAGAGGCCGAGGGTCGAGAGGTTTGTGCGATTGGCGCAAGTCCTCGACGTCTCGCAGGAGACCCTCGCCGCGGCCCTGGGCATCAAGCCACCACCACCCCCCGCGCCCCAAACCTGCCCCGTGTGCGACGCTGAGATGGCGCCAGGGGAGCGTCGGGGCCGGGCTGCGTGGTGTGCCCCGGCCGCCAGGGCGGGGGCTCTCAATGACTACTATCGCTCCATCCTCAGCCTGGCCCCCACGTTGATCAACATGGCCCAGTCCGGTGCCGGCCAGGGGTATAGCGATGGGCCGTTCGGGGTCCCCAAAGGCCACATCACGAACCCGGAGATTCTGAACGCCCCTTACATGCCGGGACACGACGCGTTCAAGAGCGTCCGGGAGAAGCCCAGCAGCAGTCCGCTCCAGTGGGTTGGCCCGGCCCCAGGAAGCACCCAGGGTGGCTATCCGCCGGCGGTCTCCTCGACCTCGTTCCCCGGGGACTTCCTCTATGACAACTCGGTCCTGGACTACCTGGGAGCCGGTTACTGATGCGCCTCTACGACCCGCAGAACATCGGTCAGTGGGTGATGCAGTATCTGGGGAAGGACAACATCTTGAGCCCCTTTGCCGGGGAGGTCCGGTCGCCGTCTTCCGGACAGGAGACTTTGGCGGCCCCAACCCCAGCCGTTGCCCCCGGGTCGACCGGGGGGGACCTGTCGGACCTCCTCAGCGGTCTTGGCGGCGCTACCAGCAGCTCAGGAGGCGCCACCAACCCCTCCGGGGTGTTCTGGGTCGACGCGTGGGGGAACCGACACGAAGGCGCCCCATGGTCCAGGTTCTAGGAGGTCGACATGGCGTGGCAGATCAACCCTGACGGAACGAGAGAGCACCTGGAGAGCGAGTCCCCCCTGCAGGCCTTCGACCGTGACCCGAGGGCGGCTCGGATGCTCTTCGAGTTTCAGCGGGCGATGCGGCTGGCTCCGATGCTCCAGAAGGCTGCCCTGCAGCATCTGTATGCCCGTCCCGGGTCGGTGGACGCTGGAGACCAGGTGGTCCAGCCGTTCGTTGACCTTCAAGCCCGAGCCCAGAAGGCCGGGTTCAACCCTCTTCGTGACAGCGGGGTGGACCAGGCGCTGGCCAGCCAGGCGCTGTTGACTGGAGCTGACCCGCTCAACGCTGAAAAGTGGATGATGAAGGGCGGGACGCTGACAGCCAGGTCCATGCCTACCAGCAGGGACACGGCGGCCCCGGGACCCCGTCCTGCCTTCCAGAGAAGCGCGACGGGAGCCCTGTCGCCTGGGGCCGGCAATTATGGGGTCTTCTCCGCGGTGATGCAGCAGTTGGGCTTGCCGGGCTCGGGACTGATTCCCGGCAAGGGTCCGGTCACCGTCCAAGACGCGGTGGCGGCGGCAGAACGCATGGGTCAGGGCGGAGCCGAGATTCCGGACATCCCCATCCCGGAGATTCAGGCCCTTCGGCAGCGTCGTGCCAGGAAGGCGGACGAGGCCAGGGTTCGGGCTGAACAGGAGGCGCGGATCGCGTCGGCCCAGGCCAAGGCCGACCAGGACTCGTTGAACCATCAGCGTCGGCTGGAAGTGGAGCTGGTCAAGAAGCCAGCGGCCGACGGGGCAGCCATCGAGGATTGGCGCCAGGACATGTCCCGGGCCATGGATGACCAGGCTTCATATGACCGGCTGAAGATTGCGGCATCCAAGGGCGAGGGCCTGGGCGACAAATACCGACCCGACTACGTCCCTCCCGAGGCTGTCAGATCCAGGCTCCAGGCACTGCATCAGGCTTACGGGGGGCGCCCGTCTCCGCCGGCGACCTATGAGGAGTGGAAGACCCGGGCTGCCCGCAGAGGGGACCCTCGCTTCCCGGCGAGCCGGCCTCCTGGCGGAGGTGGTGTGTGGGGGTGGATTCAGGAGGCGTTGGGTATCGGGCAGAGCGGAGGTGGCCAGGGGAGGCAGCAGGGTATGTCAACCCCGGCGCAGCTTGACGCGGCCGACCAGAAGACCATCGGCAAACTGCGGTCCCTGCCCCTGTCGCAGCAGAAGGAGTTCCTGGCTCTCATGCTGCAGCGGAACCCGGACCAGGCCCGGCGACTGGCGCCCCTCCTCGGCTTGAAGGTCGGCAACAATGGGTGACCTCTCCGAGCTCTTCGAGGATTGGCAGGCCGGCCAGCGCCAGGCGCAGGCTCCACGGGCAAGCGACGGGAGCCTTTCCGATCTCTTCGAGGAGTGGCAAGCGGGTCAGCGCCAGGCGCAGGCCAGGGGGAAGCAACCGCCGGCGGTTCGCCCTGCGCCCAGGCCTGCCCCGGCGCCCCAGAGGAAGGCGCCCCGCCCCGCTCCCTCCCCGGACTTCGTGCCGGGGTTTCGCCGCAAGTTGCGGGAGCTTGGCCATCCGCAGTGGCAGACCCTGACGGCCCCGGAGGCGGCCGCCTGGTTTGAGGAGCTGGAGAAGCCCCCGCCCGACCCCAGTTTGCTGGGGTCGGTCCAGGAGTTCTGGAGGCGGGAGGTGGCGGA
>CAZQPM010000210.1:0-7269 GCA_964595195.1 uncultured Burkholderiales bacterium
GCCTCCGAGGCAGGCGAAGGTGCCGGCTCGGGGGCGGCCGCGGGGATCCGCTGCAGGGCGCGACGCGCCTCGCCCAGCGTGGAGTCGCCGGCCAGGGCCTGTTCATACAGGACCCGAGCCTCCTGGGGACGCTTCAGGGCCTCCAGCGCCCGCGCCCGGATCACCAGGGCCACGGTCAGGTCGGGATTGCCGAGGTAGGCTCGGGAGGCAGCCTTCTCGGCCGGTTCGGGGTGGCCATTCAGCAGCATCTGGACCGCCAGGGCCAGGTTGGCCAGATCCGGACGCTCGCCCTGGGCCCGCACCCGGTCCAGATTGGCCATCCCGTCCACCCGATTCCCGGTCTCCATCTGCTCCAGACCCAGGTTGAAGCGATACAGGGCGTTCTCAGGGTCCAGGCGGACGGCATCCCGCAGGGCGACCAGGGCCCGGACCCGGTCCCCCTTCTCGCGAAGCAGGACGCCCAGGTTGTGGTGCGCCTTGGGGGTGCCCGGCCGCAGGCGAATCGCCTCGCGCCACTCCTTCTCGGCCACTTCCAGGTTGCCCTCGGCCCAGGCCAGGACGCCGAATCCGTAGTGCGACTCGGGCGCGCCGCCCTTGACCTTGCCCAGGGCCCCCAGGGTCTGCCGCGCCTTGTCGAACTGCTTCTGCAGCACGTACATCTGGGCCAGGTAGCCCCAGGCCACGAAGAACTCGGGGCGCACCTCGGTGACCCGCTTCAGGCGCGGTTCGGCCTTGTCATACTGCTTCAGGGCCAGGTGGCACATACCCGCCAGATACAGGGCATCGGGATAGTCCGGGTCATCCTTCAGCGCCCGCTCCAGGATGACCAGGGCCTCGGCCCAGTGCTCGCCGGAGGCCAGCACCCGAGCCTGCTTGTAGTCCTGGACCGAGGTGACGTTCTGGGCCAGGACCGCCATCGTCAGGAGCATCGACAGGGCCAGAAAGGCCAGCGTTGCGCGCCTCATCGTTCTCCTCCCGCCCGGGGCAGGTTCGGGTGCCCCAGGAACTTCACGCCCAAGGCCCGGGCGGCCTGGCGTTCGGGAAAGTCGGCAGCCCCGTAGAACGAGAACAGGGAGGGGACGGCCTGCCCGACCGTGCGGGTGGCCAGCGTGTGCACCTCCTCGCCGGCTCCGAAGTGGTAGAAGAAGTCGACCTCACCGTCCTGCCTGCGGACACCCTCCAGCGTCAGGAAGCGGGCCCCCGCCTCGCGCAGGCTGCGGACGGAATCGGTGAAGGTCTCGTGTTCCACAAGCATGGTCCAGCCTCCCGGGCGGTTGTTCAACCGATCCCGGCAGCCCGGCGGAGGCGCTCCAGGGTGTCCCCAGCCAGGAGCACGTCGCCGAAGCCTACCGCGTGGTTCCGGTCGGGACCATGGTAGTCCGAGCCCCCCGTCACGAGCAAGCCCAGGCGCTGGGCCAGGGCCTGCAGACGCTGACGCGCCTGCAGGGAGTGGATGGGATGGTGGACCTCCAGGCCCTGCAGGCCCTCGGCCACCAAGGCCTGGACCAGTTCCTCGTCGACCAGGAGTCCCGGGTGGGCCAGGACCGCCACGCCACCCGCCTGCCGGATCAGGCGGACGGCCTGGGCCGGCCGCAGACTTCGGCGCGGGACGAAGGCCGGGCCTCCGGTCCCCAGGAACAGGTCGAAGGCCATCGCCACGTCCTGGGCGTGCCCCGCCTCGACCAGGGCCCGAGCCACGTGGGGACGTCCCACGCTGTCGCCTCCAGCGTACTCCAGGACCCGGTCGCGGCCCACCGGGATGCCGAGCTCGTCCAGGCGCCCGAGGATCTCGCCCAGTCGCCTCAGGCGAGACTGGCGCAGCGCCGACAGGGCCTCCTGCAGGGAGTCCTGACCGGGGTCGACGTAGTAACCCAGGATGTGGACGTCCCGCCCGGCCTCCTCGGCGTTGATCTCCAACGCAGGCAGGATCTCCAGGCCCTGGGCGGCGGCTGCCCGGCAGGCCGGAGCATAGGATGACGTCGTGTCGTGGTCGGTGATGGCCAGGGCCACCAGGCCCTTGCCCAAGGCCATGGCCACCAGGTCCTCAGGTGGCAGGGTCCCATCCGAGGCCGTGCTGTGGCAGTGCAGTTCGACCCGGAGGCGGTGCCGACTCAAGCGGGTCAGTCCCCCTCGCTGCAGGGGTAGACCAGCACCCGAAGATCGTCCCGGAAGCCGACCAGATCGGACTCGCCGGTCGGGTAGCGGATCCGGTCCAGCGCAGCGACCAGGACCTCCTCGTGGTAGCCGTCGTCCTCCTGCTGCAGGTCCTCGCCCACGACCAGGTCCCTCTCGAATTCCTCCTCCACCAGGGCTATCAACAACGAGAGGTCCTCCAGGCTGAACGTGCGCAGATCCCTCTGCAGGACCAGGGAATCCACCCGTTCCTGGAGGTCCTCGGAAGACTCGAAGGACTCCGAGGAGGCCGAAGCCCGAGATCCGCCGCCTCGCAGGATCTTCAGCAGGCCCGGCCGGAAGCTCCTCAAGCCTGCAAAGGCCTCGTGGGCCTCGCGCACGTCCCGGGCGAACTCCCTCAGCCGGGCGGTCTCCAGCCTGCGGGCCAGGAAGAATTCCAGGCTGAGCACCCGTCCCGCCGCGTCGTCTCCCGAATCGGTCAGCTTCACCGTCCCCACCTGGGGGTATCGGACGAGGAGCGCCGTCAGGAAGCGGACCGATTCGCCCGAGTCCCCCCGCCCCGCCCCCTCAGCGCGCATACTCGTGGGACCGGGTCTCGCGGATGACCGTCACCTTGATCTGCCCGGGATACTGCATCTCGTCCTCGATCCGTCGGGCCACCTCGCGGGCCAGGCGGGTGGCTCCCAGGTCGTCCACGGTCTCGGGGCGGACCAGGATCCGCACCTCTCGGCCTGCCTGGATGGCGTACGTCTGCTCGACCCCCTCGAAGGAGTTGGCCACGCGTTCCAGCTTCTCGAGGCGCTTGACGTAGGTCTCGACGTTTTCCCGTCTGGCCCCCGGCCGGGCTGCCGAGATGGCGTCGGCGGCCTGAACCAGCATGGCCTCGATCGTCCGCTGCTCGACATCCTCGTGGTGGGCCTCGACGGCGTGGACCACTTCGGGAGACTCGCCGTACTTCTCGCACAGGCGAGCACCGATCACGGCGTGAGGCCCCTCGATCTCGGCCGTCACCGCCTTGCCCAGGTCATGCAGCAGGCCGGCCCGACCCGCCAACTGCACGTCGCCGCCCAGTTCCGCGGCCATGTGGGCACACAGGAACGAGACCTCCAGGGAGTGGCACAGGACGTTCTGGCCGTAGGAAGCCCTGAAGCGCAGGCGCCCCAGGAGCTTGACCAGCTCCGAGTGCAACCCCGTCACGCCCGCTTCCAGGACCGCCCGCTCACCCTCCTGGACGATCCGCTCGTCCATCTCCTTGCGGGAACGTTCGACCATCTCCTCGATGCGGGCCGGGTGGATCCGGCCATCCTGCACCAGTTTCTCCAGGGCCATGCGGGCCACTTCCCGCCGGATGGGGTCGAAGCCCGAAAGGATGACGGCCTCGGGGGTGTCGTCGATGATCAGGTCGATGCCGGTCAGGCTCTCGAGCATCCGGATGTTCCGACCCTCGCGCCCGATGATCCGGCCCTTCATCTCGTCCGAAGGCAGATTGACCACCGAGACGGTGGACTCGACCACCTGGTCGGAGGCCCACTTCTGGATGGCCATGCTGATGATGCGGCGGGCCTTGCGGTCCGCCTCCTCCTTGGCCGCCTCCTCGGCCTGACGCACGCGACGCGCCAGGACCAGACGGTTCTCGCGGTCGACCTGGGCGAAGAGTTCCGCCCGGGCCTCCTCGGTGGTCAACTGGGCGTTGCGCTCCAGCGCCTCCCGCAGGGTCGTGGCGGATTGCGATAGTTCCTGGCGGAGCTTCTCCTGCTCGTGTTCCTGGCTGCTCAGGCGCTGTTCCCGTCGATCGAGCTGCTCGTCCTTCTTGTCCAGGGCCTGCTCGCGCGCCAGGAGACGGTTCTCGGAGGCCTGCAGTTGCCCACGGGCCTCTTCCCTCTCCTTGTCGATGTCGCTGCGCAGTCCCTGGATCTCATCCCGGGCCTCCAGGAGACGCTCCTTCTTGAGGGCCTCCGCCTCCCGCTGGGCGTTCCTGCGAATATCCTCGGCCGTCTGACCGGCCGCCTGTTGTTTGCGCTGCTCGATTCGACTTCCGGTCAGGAAGCCGGCGGCCAGGAACAGCAAGCATGCCCCAACCATCACGATCAGGATTGTGACGGGGTCGATGGCAGGCTCACCTCCTGGTGTCTTGGTTCCCGGCCCACGGCCGGCCCGAAACCGTCTGTGGGCCTGAAACCCACGCACCCCTCGGCAATTGCCTTCCCGAGCGATGCGCAGTAAACCTGATTGTACCGATCTTCAAGGGAATGTGTCAACGATGGCCGCAAGTTCCGATGCGGATGGACGGATGCCGGTCTAGTCGTCCTCCACCCGAGGGGCGCGCCCCAGGACGGCCCGGATGGTGGAGGCGGTGAAGCCCCGACCCGCCAGGAACCTGGCCGTGCTCTCTGCCGACCGGCCCAGCGCGGCCCGCTGCCGGGCCAGGGCCTCGGCCCTGTCGACTTCGCCTTCCGGGGACTCCTGCTCCCAGACCTGCTCGGCCTGGTCCCGTGGGATGCCCCGCTGGACCAGTTCCTGGACGACCCGCAGCCGACCCTTGCCTCGTCGGATCCGATCGCGAGCGAACTGGACGGCGTAGCGGTGGTCATCCAGGTATCCCAGCCGCAACAGATCCTGGAGGAGAGGCTCCAGGGCCTCAGCGGACTCCCCTCGTGCCAGGAGCTTGCACCGCAATTCCTGGCACGAGTGATCCCGCTCCTGCAGGATCCGCAGGGCGCGGTCGCGCAGGTCGGCCAAGCCTAGGCCTCGACCTGGACCGGCGCCGCCCCGGCCCCAGCCGAGTTGGCGGCCCACATCTCGCGGACCTGACGCTCGATGGCGTTGGCCACCTCGGGGTTCTCCTCCAGCCAGGTCCTGGCGTTGTCGCGCCCCTGACCCAACCGGGTGTCACCGTAGGAGAACCAGGTTCCCGACTTGGAGATGATGCCGGCCTCCAGGGCCACGTCCAGCAGGCTGCCTTCCCGCGAGATTCCCTTGCCGAAGAGGATGTCGAACTCGGCCACCTTGAAGGGCGGGGCCAACTTGTTCTTGACCACCTTGACCTTGACGCGGTTGCCGATGTTCTCGGAGCCCTGCTTGAGGCTGTCCATCTTGCGGACCTCCAGGCGGACCGAGGCGTAGAACTTCAGGGCCCGGCCTCCCGGAGTCGTCTCGGGATTGCCGAACATGACGCCGATCTTCTCGCGAATCTGGTTGATGAAGATCACCGCCGTCTTGCTCTTGGAGATGACGGCCGTCAGCTTGCGCAGGGCCTGGGACATCAGGCGGGCCTGCAGGCCGACGTGGGAGTCCCCCATCTCCCCCTCGATCTCGGCCCGGGGGACCATGGCGGCCACCGAGTCCACCACGACGACGTCGACCGCGTTGGAGCGGACCAGGGTCTCGACGATCTCCAGGCCCTGCTCGCCGGTGTCCGGCTGGGCCACGTAGAGCTCGTCGGTCTTGACCCCCAGGTTCTGGGCATAGTTCGGATCCAGGGCGTGCTCGACGTCGATGAACGCCGCGATGCCCCCGAGTTTCTGGGCCTCGGCGATCACCTGCAGGGCCAGGGTGGTCTTGCCCGAGGATTCGGGACCGTAGACCTCGCTGACCCGACCGCGGGGAATGCCCCCGATGCCCAGGGCCACGTCGACCGCCAGGGAACCGGTCGGAATCACGGGAACCTCGAAGCGCGAGGAGGCCTCGCCCAGCTTCATGATCGAACCCTTGCCAAAGGCCTTCTCGATCTGGCCGATGGCCATCTCCAGAGCTTTCTGCTTATCCATGATGCACCTCGCCAGGTTGCGTCCGGGTCGCCCCGGGAACGCTACGGCAGCCTGCCAGCGGGCTGCCTGCTATCCGGAGCCCTCAGGCTCCGGGGTTCTCCCGATGGGGCGCTCCCTACCGGGTGTAGACGGTTCGCCCCTCAGGGGGAACCGCGTGAGAATCGTATAGACCGGTCCCCCGGGGCGCAGTTGACTGTGCACCAGGCAGAAGTCCCGAACCGACAGACTGCCGACCGGAACCTCCGCCCGGGCCAGGATCTCCCGCTCCAGGAGGGGCGAGGAATGGGGCTGACGGACCCGACCCAGGGTCACATGCCCGACATGGGGCCTGGCCTCGGGAGCGAACCCGAGTCCCGCCAGTTCCCGGTCCACGCGGGCGGCCAGTCGACCCAGGGCCTCCCACCCGCCCGCGATCCCCGCCCAGACCACTCGAGGTCGCCGCCGATCCGGGAAGGCCCCCAGCCCGGCGATCCGCAACTCCAGGGGCGGGGAACCACGCGCGACCCTGTCCAGGGCCTCCTGAACCCCAGCGATACGCTCCCGGGGGACCTCCCCCAGGAACTTCAGGGTCACATGGAGATTCTCCGGTGCGACCCAACCGATCCCCCCCGCCCCGGGCCGCAAGGAATCCTGGATCGCAGCCAGGCGACGCTGGATCCCTGTTCCCAACTCGACCGCCACGAAGAGACGGGGAATGGTCGGAACTCCTCTCGAACCGAGGTTTTCGAAGGGCCGCCCGGGCTACTTCTTCTTGCGACCTGACGCCGCAGGCTTCTCCTCGATCACGGTCCGGGCCAGGGAGGGCGCGGGAAGGGTGAGCTTGACGTGACGGATCTCATCGGCGATCCGGTTGATGTCCTCGAAGCCCATCCGGCAATGCAGGGGAACAGGCTCCAACCCCTCCTCGGGCAGCTCGACCACGGGCACCCGGCCTTCGACTTCATCATACGAGGCCTGGCAGTTCAGGACCCGGGTGGCCAGTTTGTAGACCAGGCCGACGTCCTCGTACGGGCTGCTGGGGAAGTCCCGCCCCCAACAGTCCATGACCGCGACGGTCAACTCCTCGACGGTCACGGGCTTGCCCTTGCTCTCCAGCACCCGGCGGATGACTTCCACCACCGGGGTGCTCTTGCCGACGTCCTTCAACCCTGTCGCCACTGATCTGTTCCTCCGCTGGTCCACGATTGGGAGCGGGCCTTCTCGGCCGGCGGGGCGGGTCCTTCAGCAGGCGCGGCCAATCGGATGACAAAAAGACCCCCGCCGAAGCGAGGGTCCTGGTGCCGAGACCCAGATTTGAACTGGGGACACCGCAATTTTCAGTCGCGTGCTCTACCAGCTGAGCTATCTCGGCAATTCGTGCCAGGTCATC
>CAZQPM010000211.1:0-7222 GCA_964595195.1 uncultured Burkholderiales bacterium
GTCCACCCCGACCTGGCCGGACTCGTCCGGCGCCTGGACGTGATGGTCCTGGGCGACGCGATGGTCCGACCGGTTACGGGCATGAGGTGGGGTGGCGAGAGGCAGCGGGCCGCTCGACCCCAGGGGCGGATCCACTTCGCCCATTCAGACCTCTCGGGTCTCTCGATCTTTGAAGAAGCCCAGGCTCAAGGCCTCCGTGCCGCTCGGGAGGTCCTGGCCCTCTGCGGGCCGGGCCGGGCTGACGCCGGGTAGCCGGCCCCCGGGGCGCGGGCTGCGCCCGAGTTGCCCCCCCTGCCAGGGACCGCGCCCCGAGACTCGAAGGGGACCCGGTCCGGCCGACAGCCTTCGGCCCTGGGACTTGCATCCGCCCGGCCCGCCGGGCAGCCGAGAAAGGTGACGTGCACCGATGACTGGCGAATGGGTCGATATCCTCAAGACCCTGGTCTGGGCCCTGACGGCCTCCCTGGCCATGAGCCTTGCCCTGGGAATCCTGATGTTCGTCTGGGACAAGATGACGCCCCGAGTGGACGAATGGGAGGAACTCAAGAAGGGCAACGTGGCCGTGGCCATCGTCATGGCCGCGGTGATCCTGGCCTTCGGCCTGGTGGTGGCCGCAGTGCTGCACACCGGAAGCCCGGTCCTGCCAGCGACTCCGACAGCGCCACCGGCGATGTAGAGCGCCCCTGCGCCTGCTGCCCCCAGACGACGGACACCGGCCAGCCACCCGGCAGGGTCGCCCGGGCCCGGGTCTGTTGTTCCCATATTCCTGGGGTGCAGCAACGGCCGCCGGTCCGCACAGGAGAACCCACCCGGTTACAGAATGCCCCGCCCCATCGTGGGGGACCCCTGAGGAGGCACTACCGTGGATAGCCGCAGACTGGATCGCAACGACGTCGTCAAACTGGTGAAGGAGCTGGATATCAAGATCCTCCGGCTGCAATTCACCGATATCCTGGGAGGCCTGAAGAACATCGGGATTCCGGGCCGCTACATCGAGGCCGTCCTGGACGAGGGGGTCATGTTCGATGGTTCCTCGATCCAGGGCTTCGTGCGGATCGAGGAATCCGACATGCGCCTGATGCCGGACCCGGCCACCTTCGCCCTGCTGCCCTGGAAGCCGGCCGACCACAAGGAGGCTCGCCTTCTGTGCGACATCCTGCAGCCGGACGGCACACCCTTCGAAGGGGACCCGCGAGGATTCCTGCGCCGCATGATCGCCCGCGCCGACCGATTGGGTCTGCAGATGGCCGCGGGTCCCGAGGCGGAGTTCTTCCTCTTCGAGACCGAGGCCAATGGCGACCTGACCACCCGGACCCACGACAAGGCCGGCTACTTCGACCTGACCCCCGTGGACCGAGGCGAGGAAGCCCGCCGGGACATGGTGACGACGCTGGAGGCCATGGGCTTCGAGGTCGAGGCCTCCCACCACGAGTGCGCCTACGGGCAGCACGAGATCGACTTCCGCTACGCCGACGCCCTCAAGACCGCCGACCAGGTGGTCACCTTCCGGATGGTGGTCAAGACGATCGCGCTGAAGCACGGCCTGCACGCCACCTTCATGCCCAAGCCGGTCTTCGGCATCAACGGGTCGGGCATGCACGTCAACCAGTCCCTCTTCCGCAACGGCCAGAACCTGTTCTTCGATCCCCAGGCCGAATTCCAGTTGTCGGAGTCCTGCCGGCACTACATCGGCGGCCTGATGCAGCACGCCCAGGCCTTCACCGCCTTCACGAATCCCCTGGTGAACTCGTACAAGCGGATGGTCCCGGGATTTGAAGCTCCAGTTTACGTGTGCTGGGCCGAGAAGAACCGCAGCCCGATGATCCGGATCCCGGCCCCGCGCGGCAAGGGGACCCGCGTCGAGGTCCGCTCTCCGGACCCGTCCTGCAACCCCTACCTGGCCATCGGCCTGATGCTCTGCGCCGGTCTGGACGGCCTGGAGAAGCGCGTGGATCCGGGACCGCCGATGAACTGCAACCTCTATGACATGAGCGACGAGGAACGCTTCCGGCTGGGGATTCCCACGCTGCCCGGCACCCTGGCCGAGGCCCTGGCCGAGTTCGACCGCGACGAGTTCCTCAAGCAGGCGGTCGGCCCGCACATCTGGAGCAGCTACCGCGAGGCCAAGTTGCAGGAGTGGAACGCCTACCGCTGCCAGGTCCATCCCTGGGAGATCGAACGCTACCTCTCCGTCTACTGACAGGTCCCGTCCTCCTGCCTGGCGGGCCTTCCCCGCCAGGCCAGGAGGTGGACCGGAACCGAAGAAGATCCCCCCGTGGCTCAACGCGAATTCGTCATCATCACCGGAATGTCGGGCGCCGGCAAGAGCCTGGCCATGAAGTGCTTCGAGGATCAGGGGTACTTCTGCGTCGACAACCTGCCGCCAGCCCTGATCCCCAAGTTCGCCCAACTGTGCGGTTCGTCCAACGTGGACCGGCTGGCCGTGGTCATCGACATCCGGGGCCGCGAGTTCTTCCCCGAACTGCGGGGGGCTCTGGCCGAGTTGCCGCGCCTGGGCCTGGAGCCCTTCATCCTCTACCTGGAGGCCTCCGACGAGGTCCTGGTCCGCCGCTACTCCGAGACCCGCCGCCAACACCCCCTGGCCACCAACGGCCGGATCCTCCACGGGATCCAGGAGGAGCGCCGGCTGCTGAAGGAGCTGCGCACCCGCGCGGACTGGAACCTGGACACCTCGAACCTGTCGGCACCCCGCCTGCGGGCCGCCATCCTGCAACGCCTCTCGGCGTCCGAGGGAAGCGGCCAGGCCACCCTGCATGTGGTCAGCTTCGGCTTCAAGTACGGCGTCCCCATGGATGTGGACATGGTCCTGGACTGCCGCTTCCTGCCCAATCCCTACTACGTCGAGAGCCTCAACCCCCTGTCGGGTCTGGACGAACCGGTCCGGGACTACCTCTTCGCCGTCCCGGCGACCCGGGACTTCGTCAGCCGGATCCTGGAACTGCTGGAATTCCTCATCCCGAACTTCGTCCGCGAACGCAAGCGCCACCTGACCGTGGCCTTCGGGTGCACCGGAGGACGGCACCGCTCGACGGCCGTGGCCGAGGCCGTGGCCGCAAGTCTGCGGGCCAGCGGACACCCGGTCTCGATCGAACACCGGGATGTCCAGCGGGCCGAGACGGCAGCCTCCCCATGAAGACCGGATTCCTGGCACCCCTGAAGTGGTTGCTGCCAGGGATGGGCATCAAACGCTGGCTCCTGGTCTCGGCCCTGGGCCTGGTGACCTTCTCGATGGGGCTGATGCTGCTGACCGCGTATCGGGCGGCCCTGTTCGTGGAGATCACGCTGGCCGAACTGGTCGAGTCCTGGACGGGTTGGCCGCACCCCACCGTCGCCGTCGACTGGTTCCTGATCGTGGTCGGCCTGGCCGTGATGCTGTGGGCGGCCAACAAGTGGTTCTCTTCACTCTACAGCGCCGCGGTGCCCTACCAGAGCAAGCGCCTGGTGGAGTTGCTCTACGAACGCCGCCAGTTGGGGCACGGGCTGAAGATCGTGGCCATCGGAGGCGGCACGGGTCTTTCCACCCTGCTCCGGGGCCTGAAGAGCCACACCTCCAACGTCGTGGCCATCGTGACCGTCTCGGACGACGGCGGCAGTTCCGGCCGACTCTCCAAGGAACTGGGCATGCTCCCCCCCGGCGACCTGCGCAACTGCCTGGTGGCCCTGGCCGACGACGAGAGCCTGCTCTCCGAGTTGTTCCAATACCGCTTCCGCGACGGGCAGGGTCTGGAGGGGCACTCCTTCGGCAACCTGTTCCTGGCAGCCCTGACCGACCTTTCGGGTGACTTCGAGGTCGCCCTGAAGAGGGCCAGCCAGATCCTGGCGACCCGGGGGCGCGTGCTGCCGGCCACCCTCTGCCCGATCACCCTGTGCGCCCGCCTCCAGGACGGCCGCATCGTGGCGGGCGAAAGCGACATCCCCAAGGCTCACGGCTCGGTCAGTGAGGTCTACCTGGAACCGCGGCGCTGCCGCCCCCCGGCCGAGGTCCTGAAGGTCCTGGCCGAAGCCGACCTGATCGTCCTGGGGCCCGGGAGCCTCTACACCAGCGTGATCCCCAACCTGCTGGTCGAGGGGGTGGCCGAAGCCATCCGGGCCTCCTCGGCCCCCAAGGTCTACGTCTGCAACGTGATGACCCAACCCGGCGAGACGGACGGCTACACGGCCGCCGACCATCTGGAGGCCCTGCATCGCCACGTGGGAGGCCGCCTGGTGGACTACGCGATCGTCAACGTCGCGCCTCCCAACCGCCTGCTGGGGAAGTACGAGAGGGAGGGGGCCCACCCGGTCAAACCGGACATGCCGCGCCTGCGCAGCCTGGGCGTCGAGCCGATCCCTGCCAACCTCATGAACGAGGACGCCCTGGTGCGCCACGACCCGGTGATCCTGGCCGAGTCGATCCTGGAGGTCATCGCCCGGCATCGCTCGTCCGGAGAGATGCCGGCCGTGCCCGACCGCCCCCACCTGCGAGCCGTCAAGTAGCCCGGGGCATTCCTGGAGAAGGGGAGGAATCGGGTGACCATGCCGTGGGTCGTGATGAAGTTCGGGGGCACCAGCGTCTCGACCAGGGCCTCCTGGGACACCATCGCCCGGCAGGTGGACTTGCGACTGTCGGAGGGCCTGCGGCCCCTGGTGGTGTGTTCGGCCCTGGCGGGCGTCTCCGATCGCCTGGAGGCCCTGGTCGAGGCCGCCCTGCTGGGGGAGCACGGGCCGATCCTGGGGGAGCTCCGCCAACGTCACGAGACCCTGGCCCGGGACCTGGACCTGACAGACGCGGGCCTCCTGGAACCAGACCTTGCCGCCATGGAGCGCCTGGCCACCGGCATCTCCCTGACCGCAGAGTGCCCTCCCCGCCTGAAGGCCCGCCTGCTGGCGACCGGGGAACTGCTGTCCACGCGCCTGGGGGCCGCCTGCCTGGTGCGCCGGGGCCTGCCCGTGCGCTGGTGGGACGCCCGGGAGTTGCTGCAGGCCCAGGGCTCGCCCGAGGAGACCGCGCAGCGTCGCTATCTGTCCGCCCGCTGCCCGGCGGCAGCCGACCCGGCCCTGCAGGCGAGGATGGCCACGGTCGAAGCGGTCCACCTGACCCAGGGGTTCATCGCCTCGAATTCCCAGGGTGAGACGGTCCTGCTGGGCCGGGGAGGCTCGGACACCTCGGCCGCCTGCTTCGGGGCCCGTCTCGAGGCCTGCCGGGTGGAGATCTGGACCGACGTCCCGGGAATGTACACGGCCGACCCCCGCCGCGTCGCGTCGGCTCGCCTGCTGAGGAACCTGGATTACCAGGAGGCCCAGGAACTGGCCTCCCTGGGCGCCAAGGTCCTGCATCCCGGCTGCCTGGCTCCCCTGCAGCAGGCGGGCATCCCCCTGCAGATCCGTTGCACCACCTGGCCCGAGGCTGAAGGTACGCGCATCGCTCCCCTCAGCGGTCGCGCCCGGGCCCAGGTCAAGGCCCTGGCCACCCGATCGCGCGTCGTGCTGATCTCGATGGAGGGGGTCGGCATGTGGCAGCAGGTCGGTTTCCTGGCCCGGGTCTTCGAGGTCTTTGCCCACCACGGCCTGTCCATCGATCTGGTGGCGACCTCCGAGACGAACGTGACGGTCACCCTGGACGCCGCCGCCAACCTGCTGGAGGAGACGACGCTGGACCGGTTGACCCGGGACCTCGCCCGGCTGTGCACCCCTCGGGTGACGGCTCCCTGCGCCACGTTGAGCCTGGTGGGGACGCGGATCCGCTCGGCGCTGCACCGCCTGGGACCCGCCCTGGAGCTCTTCGAGGAGGAGAGGGTCCACCTGGTCAGCCAGGCCTCCAGCGACCTGAACCTGACCTTCGTGGTGGACCAGGATCAGGTCGAACGACTCCAGGGACTGTTGCACTCGCAACTTTTTTCGGGCCGACCGGACCCGGAGGTCTTCGGCCCCTCGTGGCAGGAGCAGTTCGGCCTGGCGCGGTCGGCGGGATCCCCCAGGGAGCCCTGGTGGCAGCGTCGCCGGGACGAATTGCTGGCCCTGGCCCGGCGCGAGTCTCCGGTCTACGCCTACGACCGGGCCAGCCTGGTCGAGGCCGCCGGACGCCTGCGCAGCCTGGGCTCGGTGGACCGCGTCCTGTACTCGGTGAAGGCCAACCCCAACCCCGAGGTGCTGGCGGTCTTCGCAGCCGAGGGGCTGGGCTTCGAGTGCGTCTCGCCGGGAGAGGTGACCCTGGTCCGCGGCCTGTTCCCCACCCTGCCACCCGAACGTCTGCTGTACACCCCGAACTTCGCTTCGAGCTCGGACTACCAGGTGGGGTTTGCCCGGGGGGCCACCGTGACGCTGGACAACCTCGAACCCCTGGACAGTTGGCCCGAAGTCTTCCGAGGACGAGAGGTCTTCCTGCGCCTGGACCTGGGGCGGGGGGCCGGGCACCACCGCCACGTGCGCACTGCGGGCAACCAGTCCAAGTTCGGCATCCCGGTCGAGGCCCTGCCGGACCTGCGGCGGCGCCTGGACGACCTGGGGATGCGGGCCACCGGACTGCACTCCCACAGCGGCAGCGGCATCCAGACCCCCGAGGCCTGGGCCCGGGCCGCCGCTGCGCTGGCCCGGGTGGCCGAGGACCTTCCCGACGTGCGGGTGCTGGACCTGGGCGGAGGCCTGGGGGTCCCCGAGCGGGCCGACCAGTCGGACTTCGACCTGGCCGCCCTGGACCGGATGCTGACCGTCTTCCGCCAGAGCCAGCCGCAGTTCCGGTTGTGGCTGGAACCGGGGCGCTACCTGGTGGCCCGGGCCGGGGTCCTCCTGGCCCGGGTCAACCAGACCAAGCGCAAGGGCGACCAGAACTTCATCGGGGTGGACGCGGGGATGAACAGCCTGCTGCGCCCTGCCCTGTACGGGGCCTACCACGAGATCGTGAACCTGACGCGCCTGGACGAACCCGCCGTCCTGGTCGCCGACGTGGTGGGGCCCATCTGTGAGACCGGAGACGTCCTGGGACGCGACCGGCACCTGCCGGCCACCCACCCCGGGGATATCCTGCTGGTGGCCACGACCGGGGCCTACGGCCGGGCCATGGCCTCGCGCTACAACCTGCGCGAGCCGGCCGCCGAGCGTCTCCTCTGACTCGGGCGGCAACGCGAGGCCCGAGGGGGCTCCGCCAGCACCGAACCGCACGAATCACGGTTCATACGCCGCTTTTCGTGCGGTTCGGTGTCCGCCGCTGGGGCTTGAGGATCCG
>CAZQPM010000212.1:0-7191 GCA_964595195.1 uncultured Burkholderiales bacterium
GTTCGCCCCGTTTGATGCAACTGCAGCTTCTGGCCGAGGACCAGGCCCGCCTGGTGGTGCCCTCCCCGCTGCCGCGCGAGGAGTGGCGGTTGCTGCGGGCCCTCTCCTGGGAGGTCCAGGGGCGGGAGTGGACGCTGGAGGTGCAGGACGCCCGGTGGCTGTCCCGGGTGCTGCAGGAGCGATTGGGCGTGGCCGTGGGGGAGGCAATAGAGTAGCAGCGTCCCCGCGGGCAGGACCCCTCCGGCCAAGGGGGAAGCGCCGAGGGCAGCATCTGTTGAGGTCATCATGTCCTTTACCGTCACCGTGAAGCCCTCTTTCTTGTCGGACCTGGTCAGGACACCGCGCCGGATCACCAACCGGATGACCCAGGTCACGGAGGAGTTGCAGCAGAACCCGTTGCGAGGCGGTGGGAACGTCAAGAAGCTCTTGGGGCATCGGAGCTTCTACCGCTACCGGATTGACGACTACCGCCTGGTCTATGCGGTCAACCCCCGCGGTCGGGTGGTCGAGCTGATGCTTCTGGGGCCGCGCAAGAACATCTACGAGCGCTTCCCCGCGGCTCCCGATCTGCCCGACCAGCCCTTGGAAGCCGTCGAGGTGGAGCCGGAGCTTGATGACTCGCACTTGGAGGCGGTGACCGTTCCAGCGGTCGAGCACGCGCCAGCCCCGTCCTTCTCGAAGTGCCTGCCCCGGTTTTCCGCAGATGACCTGGCCGCCTGGCAGATTCCCTTGGACTTCCACGCAACTCTCCTGGCCTGTCAGAGCGAGGACGACCTCTTGGATTCGGACGTTCCCGAACGCTGGAAACTGCGCTTGATGGACGTGATCTTCCCCCGTCCGATCGCCGAGGTCGCCGAGCAACCCAGCCTGGCCGTCCAGAGGCCCCAGGACCTGGAGGCCTACGTCGAGGGGCGCCTCACCGACTTCCTGCTGCAACTGGACGGGGACCAGGAGGCCCTGGTGGACCGCAGCCTGCAGGGTCCGGCCATGGTCAAGGGAGGGCCCGGCTCCGGCAAGTCCACGGTGGCCTTGTACCGGGCGAAGGCCCTCTTGGAGGGGGGCTACGCAGGTGCCGGGGGGACGGCCCTCTTCACCACCTACACCAACGCATTGAAAGCCCTTTCCGAGCAGTTGCTCGAACAACTTCTCGGACATCGGCCCCGCAACGTGGACGTGCGCACCACCGATAGCCTGGCCATGGCCATCCTGACCGAGACCCGCTGCCCCATGCCTCGGGCGGCCTCCACCGAGGACCGGCGCAAGGCCCTGGATCGCGCCCGGGCCAGCCTGGGCAGCGGCGCCGACGACCTGGAGGCCTTCCTGGAGGCGGCCTCCCTGGATACCCTGCCGGTCGACTACCTGTTGGAGGAGTTCGATTGGGTCATTGAGGGGCAGGGGTTGTCGACCCTGGAGGAGTATGAGGCCGTCTCCCGCTCCGGAAGGGGGGTCCGCCTGGACCGGCCTCTGCGCCGACGGGTCTGGGCGCTGCATCGGGCCTGGAAGGAGGACCTGGCCAGGAAGCACCTGGCCACCTGGGGCGAGATTCGCAGCCGGGCCCTGCAGGCCATCCAGACCGGGCGGGCGTCGCGGCTTTATGACTACGTCCTGGTGGACGAGGCCCAGGACCTGAGCCCCGTCGCCCTGCGGCTGTGCGTGGCCGTGTGCCGCGATCCCCGCGGCCTGTTCCTGGCCGCCGACGCCGGGCAGTCGCTGTATAACCGGGGATTCTCCTGGGCGCGCGTGCATGAGAGCCTGCGGTTCCAAGGGCGGGCCCGGCTGCTCAAGCGCAACTACCGCTCGACCCGGGCGTTGGGTCTGGCCGCCGCGGACGTGCTGAGGGCCCACGGGGTAGGCGACCCCGAGACCCTGGACCAGCAGTTCGTGCGGGAAGGCCCTCCGCCCCGGATCGAGGTCTGCGCCAACCGGCTGCAGGAGTTCCGCTGGCTGGCCGAGGAGGTCCGCCAGGCGGCTCGGGACTTGCGTCTGTCTCCTGCAGCCGCCGCCGTCCTGTGCCCCACAAGAAGGCTGGGAGAGGAGGCCGTGGCCGCCCTGACCTCAGAGGGGCTCAAGGCGGAACTGGTCGAGGGGCGCAACTACAGGCTCGACTCGCCTACGGTCAAGGTGATGACCATGCACTCTGCCAAGGGGCTGGAGTTCCCAATTGTGGCCCTTCCCGCGGTAGAGAGGGACCTCATGCCTTCCCCCCTGCCCTCCGGAGATGACCCGGGACTCCACGAGCAGGCCCAGAGGCGCCTGTTCCACGTGGCGGTGTCGCGCGCCATGCGCCACCTCCTGGTGGCGACCCGTCGGGGGGCTGTGTCTCCCTTCCTTGAGGACCTTGACCGCAACCTGTGGGATTGGAACGAGGCAGAATGAGCGAAGTCCTGGATCTCGGGCCGGAAGCCCCTCGGCTGGACGACGTCCGGAGGGCTTCGGAGCACGCTGAGCACGTCCTGAAGGCCCTGGGGGCTGGGATGGGCATCCAGATCCAATTCTCTGGAGTCCAGGAAATGAGCGAGGCCTATGCGGACGCGCTCCTGGGCGAGATCCTTCGCCAGAGGACCGTTCGGGTCGTGCGCGAGGTCCTGGACCTGCCCTCGATGGCGCCCTCGATCCGCGCCGGCGTAAAGGCCTGCATCGAGCGCCACCAGGCCGGACCGGCCGCAGTCGCTACGCCTCCGGCCGCCCCGGTGGAGCCGCCGCCTCCACCGCCCGAGCCCGAACTGGACCCGCAGGAACGTCGGGAACGCTACACACCCTCGCGCCTGGCCCACCGCCTGCACCAGAGACTGCGAGCCTACCTGGAGGCCGCCTACCCCCTTCGCGACCCCGCCCTGGTGGCTGCCCGCCGCGAACTGCTGGACCGTCGGGGTCGGGACGGAGTCCTGGCGCAGGAACCCTACGTGGAGAGCACGCCGCGCTACGAGGTCGGCGAGTGTTTTGCCGACCTGGACCTGTGGCCCGAGACCCGACAGTTCCTGACCGACCTGGCCGATCCGGCGAAGTTCCGCAAGCCCGGCAACTCCGAGCCCCTGCTTTTCGACCCGCCCTACCAGCACCAGGCGCGCTCGCTCGAGCTTTTCCTGACCCGGGGGCGGGACCTGGTGGTGGCCACCGGCACCGGCTCGGGCAAGACCGAGTGCTTCCTGTTACCGTTGCTGGCAGCCATGCACCAGGAAGCTTCGCATCGGCCCGACTCGTATCGCCGCCGGGGGATGCGCGCCCTGATCCTCTACCCGATGAACGCGCTGGTGAACGACCAGGTGGCGCGGTTGCGGATCCTCTTCGGGAACCAGCGCCTGGGTGCACACTTCGAGGCCCTGGGTGGACGGCCCGTGCAGTTCGGTATGTATACCAGCCGCACGCCCTACCCGGGGGCCCGCATGGACCGCCGGGATAGGGACCGGGCGGGTGGCCTCCTGGAGGGTTACCTGCACGGCCGCCTGAGCAGCCTCCAGGAGGAACTCAAGGCCAAGGGGCGCTGGCCCGCCAAGGACCTGGAAGCCTTCTACGGTCGCCCGGGACAGCGCTGGAGCAACCGGCTGCGTACCGCCCCCGGGGATCGGGAGCTCCTGACTCGCCACGAGATGCAGGAGACGGCTCCGGATCTGCTGGTCACCAACTACTCGATGCTGGAGTACATGCTGATGCGGCCCATCGAGCGGCCGATCTTCCAGCAGACCCGCGAGTGGTTGCACTCCGACCGCCAGAACCGCCTGCTGCTGGTGGTCGACGAGGCCCACATGTACCGTGGCGCGCGGGGCGCGGAGGTCGGGCTGCTGCTGCGCCGACTCCAGGCGCGCCTGGGACTGGAGGGGAGCCCCGATCGCTTCCGCGTGATCTGCACCAGCGCCAGCCTCAGCGACGGCCCCGACGCTCACGAGCGGGTTCGGCGCTTCGCGGCCGACCTGACGGCCAAGCGGCCCGAGGACTTCGAGGTGGTCACGGGCAGCCGCATGGCCCTGGGCGACCCCGAGGGCCGGACCCCCGGCTTGGCCGAGGTGCTGGACGGACTGGACCTGGTGGCTCTGCACCAACCCGAGCGGTCGCTGGCCGAGAGCGCCCTCCCCCTCTTCGAACTTCTGCACCTGGCTCCCCAGCCCGATCCCGAGGCCGCTCTGTATCGCCGCCTCCCCGACCTGCCCGAGGTGAAGCGACTGCTGGCCCGCACCGCGGGTCGGACCGCGCCGTTGGGGGCCCTGGCCAAGGCCCTCTTTCCCGGGGTGCCCCAGGCCGAGCATGCGGCCGAGGTGTTGTTGACCCTGTGCGTTCTGGCCCGCCCCGAGCCCACGGCTCCGGCCCTGGTGCCGGCCCGCATCCACCTGTTCCTGCGGGGCCTGCCCGGCTTGTATGCCTGCACGAACCCGGCCTGTCCCGGGGCGTTGGCGGAAGGGGCGGCTGGCAAGATGTTCCTGGCGAGCCGCCTGCACTGCGATGCATGCAGCTCGCGGGTCCTGGAACTGGGGTCCTGCCGCGACTGCGGGGCCGCCTACTTCCTGGCCCGGGTGCCCCTCAACCAGGTGGCGGCGCCCGAGTTCCTGTGGACCGAGTCCGAGCCCTCCACCCTGGTGGACCTGCAGTTGCTGGCCGAGCCTCCCAGCCACGGGGCTCGGGTGGAGCCCCTCCGGGTACACCTGGGCACCGGCTTCGTCAACCAACCGGGGGCCGAGGACCTGGTGCGGACCTTCTGGCGCTACGTGGACGGCAAGGGCCAACGGACCGCGGATTTCAAGCAGTGCGGCATCTGCCAGGGGGGCGGGAAGGTGCTGAACTTCGCCACCAAGGGCGAGCAACCGTTCACCGTCCTGGTCGAGACGCTCTTCGCTGAGCAGCCCAGGCAGACGGCGCGGGGGCCTCAGGACCTGCCCAACGGAGGGCGCAAGGTCCTGTGCTTCACCGACGGCCGCCAACGAGCGGCCCGACTGGCGCCCGCCCTGGAGATGTCCCACCTGCGCAACACCTTCCGCCAGGTGCTGGTGATGGCCGCCCAGCGCGTGCAAGCCGAACTTGGCGTCCCTGCTGAACTGTATCTGGTCTACGAGGCGTTCCTGCGGATCTGGGCCGAACGCAACCTGGCCGTGGCCCAGTACCTGCAGGAGGATGCCTCCTTCTGTGGCTCGGTCCTCAAGGTCCAGTCCATCCCCTTGCGGGCGGCTCTGGGCGCCGCACGCCGCCAACCCCGCTCGCAGGCTTGGTCGCTGCTGCTCTACCAGGAGATGACCGACCGCTTCTACTCGCCGGCGCCCCTGGGCCTGGGCCACTTTCGCGAGGTGGACGAGGTCTGGGACCTGGTGAAGACCACCTTCCCGGAGTTGGGCTGGGACGAACAGCGCCAGCGGGCCTTCCTGCGCTTGTGGATCCGCACCCAACTGGAGCGCCCCTCGTTCTGGCCCGACGGGGTGGTCCACTTCCGGACCGACAATCTGGAGCTATACCGCCCCCAGGGCCTGGACCCGGCCAAGAACGTGCATTGGATGCCCACACGCCTGGACCGCTACCTCCGGGAGACCCTGCTGGGGGCGGACGAGATCGCCCTGTTGACGGCCTGGCTGAAAGAGCGGGTAGGGGGAACGCCCCTGCTGAAACACGAGGACAACCTTTACTACCTGGCCGAGCAGGGGCTGCGGCTGGACCTGTGCGAGCCTGCCGAGTTCACCGTCTGCGGGCGCTGCAGCCGGCTGCACGTGGCCCACCTGGACACGCTGTGCCCCGACTGCCTGGGTGGGTTGAAGCCCCTGGACCTGTCGGAGGCCCCCCTGGTTGCCCGGCTCTCCTTCTACCGCGACCAGGTGCAGCGAGCCCTGAATGGCAGCGACCTGGACCCCTTCGGCCTCTTCGCCGCCGAGCACTCGGCCCAGTTGTCCTCGGCCCAGGATGATCCCGAACTGTCCCGGGTGGAGGAATACGAACTGCGCTTCCAGGACATGCCCCTGGAGGCGGGCCAACCCGTGGTCGACGTGCTGAGCTGCACGACCACCATGGAGGTGGGCATCGACATCGGCAACCTCAGCGCCGTGGCCCTGCGCAACGTCCCTCCCCAGGTGGCCAACTACCAGCAGCGCGCCGGCCGCGCCGGTCGTCGAGGGCGGGCCGTGGCGGGCGTGGTCACCTGGGCCCACGGGGGAACCCACGACAGCTATTTCTTCTCGGAGCCCGGAGGCATCATCGCGGGTGATGTCCGTCCGCCGGTGGTCTACGTCGAGAACCGCGAGATCGCCCTGCGCCACGCCCGAGCCTTCGTGTTGCAGACCTTCTTCCACCAGACGGTCCCCGGCGACCAGGTGCGCAACGGCCTCCTGGCCGCCATGGGGACGGTCGAGGAGTTCCTGGGCATGGGGCCGTGCTCGCTGAGCCGATTGAGCCGCTGGCTGGAGGTCAATTCCCGGCGAGTGGAGGAGTCCATCCAGGCCTGGCTGCCGCGGCGCAGCCACTGGCTGGAATCCGACATCCCGGCCCAGCAGAGGGCCGAGGTGGCTCACGAGGCCACAGCCCGTCTGGTCGACAGGATCTCCCGGGCCTTGCCCGTGGAAGCCTACCGGCGCCGCGACACCATGGACCAGTCCGAGCGCGACCGCCTGGAGCCGATCCTGGCCCAGGAACTGCTGCAGACGCTGATCGAGCAGGCCGTCCTGCCGCGCTACGCCTTCCCCACGGATGTCGTCTCGTTCTACGTCTTCAAGCGTCGCCCGGTGCGGGGGGGGAGTCCGGAGTTCAGGTTCGCGCCGCAGCGCGACCTGCAGATCGCGCTGAGCGAGTACGCCCCCGGGGCCGAGTTGACCATCGACAAGTACGTCTACCGCTCGGGCGCCCTGTACTCCCCTTTCCAGTCCTCGCCGGCCGACCCCCTGCAGAGCCAGAAGCTGTTCCTGGCCTGCGAGGAGGGCCGGGACCGGGCCGGTTGTGGCTTCGCCGCCGTGGGCGAGGTCGACCAGCCCTTGGACGCCTGCCCCGTCTGCGGGGGGGCCATCGACGTCAAGCCCTTCGTGCGCCCGCAGGGCTTCGCTCCCAACGTAAACGAGGAGCCGACCCTGGACACGGGCAGCTCGGGCCAGTACGCAGGTTCGTCCAGTCGCGCACGCCTGGAGATCCCCCTGGGCGAGGAGGCCCAGGACTGGCGGGAGGAACCCTACGGAGGCCAGTTTGCCACCGTCGACCGGCGGGGGCACCGGAACAGCGGGAACGGGGGACTGC
>CAZQPM010000213.1:0-7174 GCA_964595195.1 uncultured Burkholderiales bacterium
GACTTCCTGGTCACCCTTCAGAAGGTGCTCCTGCCCTATCCCGAGCAGGCCCACGGCTGCCTGCTGAACCTGCTGGGAAGTCACGACACCGCGCGGATCGCCACCCTGCTGGAAGGGGACCAGCGACGACTGACGGTGGCCGAGATCCTGCAGTTCACGCTGCCGGGCACCCCCATGATCTACTACGGAGACGAAATCGGGATGGAGGGAGGCAAGGACCCCGACTGCCGCCGCTGCTATCCGGTCGATCCCCAGGCCGGAAACCGTCAGCAGCGCCAGCGTCTGCGGCGTCTGGTTGACCTGCGCCGGGAACTGCCCGCCCTGGTCCGGGGCAGCTTCCGCCCGCTCTTCGGGGAAGGAGCCGCCCTGCTCTTCGAACGTCGCCTGGGTGACCAGGCGGTCCTGGTGGCCGTCAATGCGGGACCCGCGCCGGTCCGGATCCCGGGCCTCGGGGGACGGGACCTGATCAGCGGCCGGACCCTTTCCGATCAATTGCCCGCGTTTTCGGCGGCCGTCCTGCGGCGATGAGGTCTCGCTGGTGGCACGGCCGCGATCCGGGCCCTCCCGCCTGGAGCGGTCTGGCGCAGCACCTGGCCCCCCTGCTCCTGCTGGCAGCGATGGTGGCCCTGGTGGCCTGGCCCCAGCCCGGAACCTGGACGGGAACCTGCGGGCGCCTGGGACTGTGGGCCTGGCGCGACTGGTGGTTCGGCCAGTTGCTCCTGGACATCGCCTCCGGCCACGTGGGGATGGCTGAGGCGCTGAGCGTGCTGCTCACCGGAGGGGTGGGTCCGGACCTGTTCAGCCCGGTCGACCTCTACCTCTTCTCGGCACCGACGTGGCTGCTGGGGACGGGCGAAGCGGCCTGGAACCTCAAGGTGGTCCTGGTCCTGGCCGCCAATGCCTGGGGAGGCTACAAACTGGGATGGGCCGTCTCCCGGGACGGTTGGGGAGCCCTCCTGAGCGGAGCCCTGCTGGCCCTGAATCCGACCGTGCTGGGGCAACTGGAGGCGGGTGCGGCCCGCGATGCGCTGTGGGTGTTCCCCGCCCTCTTCGTCGCCAGTCTGGTGCGTCTGGACCCGACGGGTCGCCCGCAGCGATGGGTCTGGCCTGCGCTGACGCTGGTGGGGTGCTTCCTGACCACCTGGCTGGTCGGAGCCCTGGCCCTGGCGGCCGCGGGCCTGTTGCTGCTGGCGGGTAGCCTGCCGCTGCTGCGACAGGATCTGGGGAGGGCCCGAGGAGCCCTGCTGGTGGCGCTCCTGCTGGCCACCCTCGGCCACGGTCCCCTGATCGCAGCCGTCCTCCAGGGGGCCTACCCGTTCCCCTGGCCGGCGCCTCTGGCCGGCCCCACGGCCGCCCAGATGGTCGGGGGGCACCGCGCCCTCCACGAGGGGTCGCGCTCGTTGGACTTCCTGTTCCATCCCCAGCACTCCGAAGGTCTGAACCCCCTGCTGCTGGCTCTCCTGCTCGTGCCCCTGGCCCGGGGCACCCGAGGTTGGTACCTGTTGGCGGGCGCCGGGCTCCTGCTGATCCTGGGGCCCTACGCGCGCGTCGGCCCGACCCAGCAACCCGTGGCTCTGCTGGGGGAGGCCATCCCCCTGCCCTTCCTGCTGCTGTATACCTGGCTTCCGGGAATGACCTGGGTGAAGTCGCCGACCTGGTTCGCACCGCTGCTCTACCTCGGCCTGTCGGGATTGGGGGCCCGGCACCTGCAGGCTCTGCGGGGCTGGTTCGGGGACCAGCCGTGGTTGGGCCCCCTGGTCGTCCTGGTGGTGCTGGGGGTGACGGGCGCGGACCTCAACAATCGCGGGGTGCTGCCCTTGCGTCATGGGCGCTTCGAGGTACCGGCTCTCTACGCATCGTTGGACCCGCGTCGGGACAAGTTGATCGAGTCTCCCGGGACGGGAGACCGGAACGCGCTGGACCTCTACCAGTCGGTCACCGGGATCCCCCTCTTCGGCGGGGCGGCCGACCGCGAGGCCCTGCCGGGCCTGAGCTCACCCACCGCGCAGAACCATCGCACGCCGGTGGCCCTGGCCGACCTGCCGCTCCTGCGCCACCTCCTGGAACCGGGACGCTTTCCGGTCGGCCCGGATCCGGAGGGCGACCTTCGGGCCCTGGCCCGGGCCGGCTACACCCACGTGGCGGTCCACGAGTCGATGATGGCCGGCCTTTCCGGCGGGGCCGCGACCTTCGACCGGGTCCTGGCCACCCTGACGCCGATGCTGGGAGAACCGCGCCTCGGGACCGAGACCCTCGACCAGTTCACCAGCGTCCGGGGACGCCGGGCCGAGTCCGCCCGGCCCCGAGTCTGGCGCTTCGCGTTGTTCCCTCTGCGGCAGGGGACCCCGAAGCAGGCTGCGAACCCGGGCCGGTGATGAGCAGCAGCCTGATCCTCCTGACCTACAACGAGATCGAGGGCAGTCGGACCCTGTTCGGCTCCCTTCCCCTGGACCTTTTCGATGAGGTCGTGGTGGTCGACGGTGGCTCGCAGGATGGGACGCGGGAGTTCTTCCAGCAGCGAGGGGTCCGGGTCGTCGGACAGGAGCGCCGGGGGCGCGGCCACGCCTTCCGGGTGGGGGCCCGCCAGACCCGCGGTGACCTCCTGGTCTTCTACAGCCCCGACGGGAACGAGGACCCCCAGGATCTACCCCGTCTTGTCGCGTGTCTGCGGGACGGAGCCGACCTGGCCATCGCCTCGCGCTTCGCCCCCGGATCCCGCAACGAGGAGGACGACCAGCTCTGGCGTCCGCGAGCCTGGGTCAACCAGCTCTTCACGCTGCTGGCCAACCTCCTCTTCGGTCGGGGAGCCTATGTCTCGGACACGATCAACGGTTTCCGGGGGATCCGCCGAGAGGCCTTCGAGCGCCTGGACCTGGACGAACCCGGCTTCCCGATCGAGTATCAGATGAGCCTGCGAGCCATGCGGGCCGGTCTGCGGATCGTCGAGATCGCGACCCGCGAAGGCGACAGGATCGGGGGGCACTCCAAGGCCGAGTCCTTCCCCGTGGGCCTGGGTCACCTCCGGGTCCTCCTGCGCGAACTGCTCAGGCTGCGGGCCCGGTCCTGACCTCGGGCCCCGGACGGAGCCAGCGCGTAGAGCAGGCCGCCGCTGGCCCCGGTGGCCAGTCGGAGGGCGTGGAAGGCCAGGGACAGGGCCATCGCCTGGGCCGGGTCCAGGGTACCTCGGAGCAGGCTGACCATGAAGTAGTCCTGCAGGCCGAAGCCGTTGATGGTGATCGGCAACTGGGCGAAGACCGAGACGGTGGGCACGAAGAGCAGCAGGGCCAGAGGTGGGGCCGAGAGTCCCAGGGCTGCGGCCAGCACGATGTGGATCAGCACCAGGAGCAGCGGCCCCACCAGGGAGAGGGCCAGGCAGGACCACCAGACCCTCCTCTGCCCCCGGTAGGCACCGACCGCCAGGCGCAGGCGGTGCACCCATGCGGCCAGACTCCGCGGGCTTTTGGAGGCACCGGGTCGGGCGTCCTCGAACCACAGGTAGCCGAGTACCAGGGCTGCGCACAGGCCCCCTGCGGCCAGGGTCAGGGGCCACAGGGCGCCAGGATCCTGCGTAAAGGCCGCCAGGATCGTGACGGAGGCCAGGGCGACCTGCCCCAGGACTCCCGTCCAGCGCTCGGCCAGCACCGAGGCCATGGCCTCGGGCAGGGCACCCTGCTCGCGGCCCAGGTCGGTGGCCCTCTTCACGTCGCCCGTGCCGGTGATGAAGGAGTTGAAGAAGTAGCCGACCGCATAGTGGTACAGGAGGCAGGGCAGGCCCGGTCGGATCCCCTGGACCTCCAGCAGCAGCGACCATTTCCAGGTGTTCACGCCCACGATGACGGCCATCAGGAGCGCCGCCAGGGCTGCCGGGCCCCACTGAAGCTGGCCCAGGACGGGCAGCCACTGCCTGGGAGGTGCCTGGTGCAGGGCCACCGCCAGGAGGGCCGCCGTCACCAGCCAGCGGGCGGTCAGGCCCAGGGGCCTCATCGAGGGCGGCCGCGCAGGCCGGGCACCAGCATCGGCGTCTGCCGGCGGTAGTCCAGATACTCCTGGCCGAAGACGCGGACCAGGTCGGTGTCCTGTCGGGAGCCGTTCCAGAGGATCGACCAGGCCAGCAACAGCGGGAGTATCGCGCCCAGGAAGGTCCACGAATTGAAGCCGCAGCCCAGTCCGCAGGCACCGATCAGCTTGGCCAGCACCGAGGGGTGGCGGACCACCGCATAGGGCCCCGTGCGGACCAGGCGGCGGGTCTTGGCTGAGAAGGGGGGGACGGGTCCACCCTCCCCTTCCAGGATCAGGTAGGAGTAGCTCCACAGCAGCAGCAGGCCCCCCAGGCCCAGCAGCAGGGCCATGGCCGCCAGGTTCCAGGGCTCCGGCAGGACGGGCGGCAGGCCCAGCCTGCGGTCCACCCGGCAACCCAGCCAGGCCAGGAGGGAGGCGAAGGGGATCAGGACCAGGCCGTAGATCGGCAGGATGACCAGCATTTCCAAGCGCAGGGCGCAGCGCAGGCGGTCGCCGACCCCGAAGGGCCCGGGCACCCGGCCGACGGGAGGAACCAGTCCCCGGCGCGCAGCGGCCCATCGTCCGGGCACCGCGGCGGCCTCGGGAACCCGTTCGAACCGGTTGGCCTGCAGGGCGCCCCAGGATGCCGGATGCTGCTCGTCGAGCGCCACCCAGACCTCGTCGGCGCCGCGTTGCCGCAGTTCCTCCACGGCCTCGGCCACCAGTCGGTCCTCAGCCTCCTGGATCCGGTAAGGGGGCTGCAGGGTCACCTCCAGGATCTCGGCCGTGGCCCCGCGGCGCCGCATCCCTCCGCGCAGGATTCCCAGGGCCTGCAATGTGCTCCGGGGGTGGCGCACGGCCCGGGCCAGCAGGGCCCCCGGTCGTCGGGACAGCAGGTCCGACAGCAGGCGCTGGCGGTCGCTGGTCGCCAGGACGAAGCCGACCACGCGGTCCTCGGCGACCAGGACCCGGAGGGTCGCCAGGGGGCTCTCCAGGAGGGCCTGGAAGACCAGCACGGTCAGCGGGAGCGCTGCGGGCGACAGGCCCCGGCCGTCGGCGTGGAGCGCGGCCAGCAGGCTGGCCTCGGCGGGTTGCGCCGGGCGGCACCCAAACGTCTCCAAGGGATTCACGAGCCTGGCTCCGGCGGCCTGGGAGCGGGTGGCTTCTTCAGCACGTCCAGGGTCAGGTAGAAGATCAGGTCCAGGCAGCGCAGGTAGTTCTTGATCGTGGCCAGGTGCGAGATCTTGCGCATCTGCCGACGCAGGGTGCCGGGTCGCCAGTAGAAGCGGCGGTAGAACTCCTTGTGGCAGGCGAGGATCTCCTCTCGGGTCAGGCCGTGCGGGACGAAGACGGCGTCGAAGAACGAGTACCTGGAGTAGTCCACGTCATCCAGGGTTCCATACTTCCGGGCGTGGAAGTACTGGGGCGTGTTGGGCAGCGGCGTGTTGATCTGTACGGTCACGTCCGTCAGGGGAAGAGAGCAGGCAAAATCGATCGTCTCCTGGATGGTCTCCCGCGTCTCCTTGGGGTGGGCCAGCATGAAGAAGGCCTTGGTGTGGATGCCGACCTTGTCGCACAACTCCACCGCGCGGCGCACCTGCTGCTTGGTGATGCCCTTCTTGATGAAGTTCAGGATCTCCTGATTCCCGCTCTCCACGCCGAAGCGGATCGACCAGCATCCGGCACGCTTCAACAGGCGCAGGAGATCCTCGGTGACCACGTCGACCCGGGTCGAACAGGTCCACACCAGTCCCAGGTTGCGCTCCATCAGCAGGTGGCAGAACTCCTCGGCGTCCGCACGCCGAGCGGTGAAGGTCGTGCCCACGAAGGCGACTTCGCGCGCTCCGAAGTCCTTGACCAGGTGCTCCATCTCGTCGACCAGGTAGCGCGGGCTGGGGCTGCGATACTTCCTGCCCTCGGCGGCGTGGTCGCAGAAGGTGCACCGGAAGGGGCAGCCCCGCGTGGCCAGTTGCGTGAACTTGGGAAGATAGCGCACGTCCGTCGGCAGGGAGGCGTAGAGCTTCGGATTCAGCAGGTGCCGCGCCGGGAAGGGCAGGGTGTCCACGTCGACAAGGGACGGTCGGGGAGGGGTGAACATCAGGCCTCCCCCAGGGTGCCGGACGATCAGGCCTCGGACCGAATCCGCCGGCTCCCCCCGACCCAGGGCCGTGACCAGTTCGAAGAAGGCCTGCTCGCCCTCTCCGGCGCACCCCACGTCGAAGCATTCGTGCTGCATGGCGCTGATGGGAGCCGCGCTGATATGGGGGCCACCGACCACGACGGGCAGTCCCGGCGCCCACTTCTTGATGGCGCGGGCCAGCTCCAGGGCCCGATGGAAGACCGGAGTCGTGGTGGTGATCCCCACCACGTCTGGTTGGAAGCGCTGCAGGCGGGCCACGGTCTCGGCCAGGTCCAGCCGTTCGGCCGGGCCATCCAGCGCAGCCACCTGCATGCCCCGCTCCAGGCAGTAGGCTGCAATGTAGAGGATCCCCAGCGGCATCGCGTTGGAGAAGAGGTTGGCCACCACCGGGTTCTTCAGTTCCTGGCGGGACAAAGGCGGATTGACCAGGATTGCTTTCACGGGCCCTCTGGCGTTTCGGGCATGGGGTCTCCCCGACGAGCGCGTCTCGGCCTCGGGGCACTCCGGGCCCGAAGCTCGGGGCGCGCCGCAAGGCACGCCCCGCCAATATAACGGATTCCTGGCTGCCAGGGAACCGGAGGTCTGCACCGGGGTGCTGATCCTGGCCAGGACCCTGGCACCGGCTGGTGTGGCGGCCTGGCCGTCCGGTCAGAAGTCGGGGTGCGCGCGCTCCTCCAGGCGGGGCAACTCCCCACGTCGCTCGATGGCGTCCAGGGGTGACCGCCTGCCAGGCCCGGTTCCCCCCGAGGAGTCGCTGGAGGACCCCGTCGTCCCAGGCTCACCCGGCATCGCGGACGGGTCCGCGGAGTGGCTGCGTTCACCCTCGCGCCGACCTCCACCCGTGGCGTCCTCAATCGGGATCCTGGGCGGAAGCGGGCGATCCGGACGGATGAGCGGGGGCGGAGAGGCCTTCGGCTCTTCCACCGTCGGGAGTTTCTGAGCGGGCCTGGGCTTCTCGACCCTGGGGCGGGCCTGTCGGGTTCGCGGTTGAGGCCTGGGTTCGGGGATGTACATGTGCGGCGAGTTGGGCTCCAC
>CAZQPM010000214.1:0-7099 GCA_964595195.1 uncultured Burkholderiales bacterium
AATGCCCACAGGGCATTGTAACCCGCCCGCTGCAACAGCAACCCGAAGGCCATGAAGTAGCGCGCGTTGCTGCGGTCCCCCAGGAATCCGTTGAGGAACTTGGATATTCCGTAGACGATGTCGTGCAGGGTCAGGATCTTGCCCAGGTCCGCCTTGGCCAGGCCCAGGTCCTTCTCCATCAGGGGCATGGCCAGGGGGATGTTCTTGCGCACGAAGTAGAAGATGGCGTAGCCGATGAAGGTGGTGTACAGTTGCCGAACCCGCCAGTAGCGGTATCGGTCGTGCATCTCCTCCTCGTCGCGGAAGGTGGCCGGGGGAGCGACAGGCGGATGGAAGGGCTTGAGAAGTCGGCGGGGCATGGACAGGACCCTCGTCAGGATGGTGGCCGTGGCACTTCGAGCATCCGGCGGTCAGACCTCCATACTTGTCATGGGCCCCGGTGGTGGGCCCCAGTGGTGGGCCCCGGTGGTGGGCCCCGGTGGTGGGCCCCAGGCCCTCATCGCCAGCCGGCAGGGGATCCACTGCGAATCTTGAATGGGCAGAGCCCTACCGCCATGCGCAACGCCATTGAAACCCGCCATCTCCGCAAGATCTACCGCAAGGGGCGCCAGGCCGGCCTGGTGGCCCTGGAGGATCTGGACCTGCAGGTTCGCGAGGGCGATATCTTCGGCTTCATCGGGCCGAACGGCGCCGGCAAGTCGACCACGATCAAGAGCCTGGTCGGCCTGGTCCTGCCAACCTCCGGAGAGGCCCTCCTGTTCGGGGACCCCTGCGGGACTCCGGCGGCCCGGCGCCACCTGGGCTATCTGCCCGAGACGGCCGTCTATCACGAGTTCATGGCCGTGGGCGAACTGTTGGACGTCCACGCTCGTCTGGCCGGGATCCCAACCCAGCGCCGCCAGGCCCGCTGCCGGGAGGCCCTGGAGGCCGTGCGCCTGGAGGACCGCTGGCGCAGTCGCCTGAGCGAGCTGTCCAAGGGGATGCGCCAGCGCTTCGGCATCGCCCAGGCCATGATCGCCGAACCCCCGCTGCTGGTGCTGGATGAGCCCACCTCGGGGCTGGACCCCCTGGCCCAGTTGGAGGTCAAGGACATCATCCTGCGCCTGAAGGGCCAGGGGATCACCATCTTCTTCTCCAGTCACCAGTTGACCGATGTCGAGCTGATCTGCGACCAGATCGGGATCCTCCACCGCGGGCGGATGCTGCGCTGCGGCAACCTGCGCGAATGGCTGGAGGATCTGGCCCACGTCGAGGTCCGCTTCCGGGGCGGCCCCGACCAGGTCCCCGGCCATGCGTCGATCGAATCGGACGGAGACCGCATCCTGAGGGTCCCCCGCGAGAAGTCGGACGAGGTGATCGACCTCGTCCGCGCGGGCGGGGGGCACCTGGTCAGCCTGCAGGTGGCCCGGCGCAGCCTGGAGCAGGCCTTCTTCGAGATCACGCGGACCCAGGAGGGGGTGGAAGAGCGATGAGCGCCGTCCTGGTCATGACCCGGTTGTACATCACCGAGTCCGTGCGCAGGCAACTGCACCTGATCACCCTGTTCCTGGCGGTCCTGATGCTGGTCCTGCCGAACCTGTTCAATGCCTTCGGTATGACCGGCTTCGACCGGGTCACCAAGGATGTCGGTCTGACGCTGTTGGGTCTGTATGCCGTGGGTCTGGCCCTGTTCCTGGGGTCGACGGCCCTGCCTGGGGACGTCGAGCGCCGCACGCTGCATCCCCTGCTGGCCCGGCCTGTCTCCAGGATGCAGTACATCCTGGGCAAGTTCCTGGGCTACCTCGTGGTCATGAGCCTGAGCATGCTGCTCCTGGGGGTGTGCCTTCTGCTGGCCCTGGCCCTGCTGGGGACCCATGCCGACCCCATGGTGCTGATTCCCGTCGGCCTCTCGGTCCTGGAGGCCGGGGTCCTGGGAGCCTTCTGCCTGTTCATCTCGACCTTCTGCAGTCCGGCCCTGGCCGGGGTGGCGGGGGGCTTCCTCTACATCGTCGGCGGGATCCCCCAGAGCTTCATCAACTTCTTCATGTCCTCCGGAGAGGCCCGGATCCAGGGAGTGGCCGTACAGGGGCTGCGGGTGGTCCTGCCGCACTTCGATGTGCTGCATCTGAAGGACCCGATCGTGCACGGGGACCCGGTTCCCGGAACCTATCTGGCCGCCGCCGTCGTCTACGGACTGGGCTGGATGGTCCTCTTCCTGCTATTGGCGGACTGGAGCTTCGAGAGGCGGGATCTGTGAGGACCTGGCGTCGGGTGCTGGGCGTGGTCGCCCTGGTCCTGGCTCTGGTGGCCATGGGGCCGCGAGGGGCGGCCCAGCCCGGCCAGGAGGTCCCGCACGCCGGGCACGGGCACGGCGCCGGCCAGGAGGACCCGCACGCCGGGCACGGGCATGGCGCCGGCGAGGATGCGGACGCGTCCAGCCACCTGCCGATCCAGCTCTACTCGATTCAGGCGTATTTCGAGGCCCCCTGGAGGGATCCCCAGGCACCCGCCAGCGTGGCCACCCAGGCCGCCATCGTGTTGCTCCTGGATGCGGCCCTGGTGGCCTGGCTGCGGCGTCGGTGGTGGCGTTGAGGCGGCCGGCTCGAGCCGCCCTGGTCGGCATCCTCCTGTTGCTGCTGGCGGTAGCCAACCTGCGGCTGCCGGATTGGCATGACCGGCTCTTCCGCCCTCCCCTGCAGGGCCGTACCCAGGTGGACATCGTCCTGGATCTGTTGGGAGAGCTGCGCACCTTCGCCGCCCAGATGCTGTACGTGCGCGGGGACCTGTACCATCACGTGATGGAGGCCCAGGGCATTGCCTGGACGCAGACCCGTGACATCCTGCCGATCTACCGCCTGTCGACGACGTTGGATCCGCATCTGGTCGAGGCCTACGACGTGGCGGCCTACGACCTGGTGATGAACTTCAACCGGCGCCAGGAGGGCCTGGCCTTCCTGGAAGAGGGACTCCACCACAACCCCGAGTCCGTCCGATTGTACCTGGCCAAGGCCTTCCTGCTCTATGAGGTGGGCGACTACGAACAGGTCGTGCCTGCTGCCGGGAGGGCCCTGCAACTGTCTGAACAGCGCCTCGACCGGGTGAACGCCATCCGTCTGCTGGCCCACGCCCTCGAGAAACTGGGCCAGAAGGAGGACGAAGTCCACGCTCTGCGCATCTGGCTGACCATCTTCCCGGGCGACCACTACCCCACCCGGCGGATGCGTGAGCTGGGCCAGGACCCGGTCGGTTTCACCGAGGAGGAACTGTTGCGGATGCAGCAGGCTCCGCCGCAGCCCTGAGGGACTGGAGCGTGGAGTTCTCCCAGGTCCTGCGAGGGCGCAGGATGGTGCGCCACTACCGCCCGGACCCGGTGCCAGCCGAAGTCCTCGAGCGGGTGCTGGCAGCGGCCCGCCGGGCGCCCAGCGCCGGATATGCCCAGGGGCAGCATCTGGTCGTGGTCACCCAGGCCTCCAAGCGCCAGGCGATCGCTCGGTTGGCCGGTGAGCCCGAGCACCTGGCCCGAGGCCTGGAACCCTGGCTTTCCCGGGCCCCCGTGCACCTGGTCCTGGGCTGTCGGGAGGAGGACTACCACGTCCGCTACCGGGAGGCCGACAAGTTGGGCCCCGACGGCCGCGAGATCGACTGGCCCGTCCCCTACTGGTACCTGGACGCGGGCTGCACGCTGATGCTGGTCTTGCTGGCGGCGGTTGCCGAGGGGCTGGGGGCCGGCTTCCTGGGTGGCCACCGGCTGGCCGGCCTGGCGGGATTGTTGGGGATACCCCCGGAGGTCGAGGTCCTGGGCCTGGTGACCCTGGGCTATCCGGGCCAGGTGCGGCCCTCCCGTTCCGCGGCGCGGGGCTTGCGGCCCGCCGAGCAGGTGCTGCACCGGGAGTCCTGGGGCGGGTAGGAAACACCCCCGGCCACGGCAAAGGGGCGGGCCTCACACCGGCCGCCGGTCCGGCGGCCCGACGCCCGAGGTGCCAACGTGAATCTGGAACGCTGCAGCGGAATCCTCCTCCATCCGACGTCCCTGCCCGGACCCTACGGGGTCGGCTCTTTCGACCAGGAGGCCTATGACCTGGTCGACTTCCTGGAACGCTCGCAGCAGACCGTCTGGCAGGTGCTTCCGCTGGGGCCGACCGGCTTCGGGGACAGCCCCTACCAGAGCTTCAGCACCCACGCCGGGAACCCGTACCTCATCGGGCTCAGGCGGATGGTGCAGGCCGGACTCCTGGAGGAGGCCGACCTGGCGGGGGCCCCCAACCTGCCCCAGGATCGGGTGGACTTCGGCGCCCTCTACAACTGGAAGCTGCCGTTGCTGAAGCGGGCCGCGGCACGCTTCCAGGCCCAGGCTTTCGGGGAACTGCGCAGCGACTTCTCCACCTTCTGCCAGACCGAGGCCTGGTGGTTGGAGGATTACGCCCTGTTCATGGCCCTCAAGGACGCCTACGACGCCCGGGCCTGGAATCAGTGGCCCGAGGAGCTCCGCCTGCGCCGGCCCCAGGCCCTGGAACACGCCCGCCGTCTGCACGCCGAGGCCCTGCATGCGCATCGCTTCATCCAGTGGGTCTTCGCCCGCCAGTGGCAGGCGCTGCGGTCCCATGCCAACCAGCGGGGCATCCGGATCCTGGGGGACCTGCCGATCTTCGTGGCCATGGATTCCGCCGACGTCTGGACCCAGGCGGAGCTCTTCCATTTCGACGAGCGCAGCCAGCCCACCGTCGTCGCTGGCGTCCCCCCGGACTACTTCTCGGTCACCGGACAGTTGTGGGGTAATCCCCTGTACCGCTGGGAGGAGATGCGCCAGACCGGTTACCGGTGGTGGCTGGATCGGATGCGCTCGGCCCTGGCCCGCTATGACCTGGTCCGCATCGACCACTTCCGGGGTTTTGCGAGCTACTGGGAGGTGCCCGCCGACGAGGAGACGGCTGTCCGCGGGCGTTGGGTGAAGGGCCCCGGGGCCGACTTCTTCCACGCGCTGCAGCGTGAGTTCGGCCAGGACCTGCCCATCGTGGCCGAGGATTTGGGGGATATAACCCCGGACGTCCTGGCGCTTCGGGACCAGTTCGGGCTGGCCGGAATGAAGGTCCTGCAGTTCGGATTCGGAGGGCGCGCCGACAATCTGTTCCTGCCCCACAACTACACCGAGAAGTTCGTGGCCTACAGCGGAACCCACGACAACGACACGTCGCGAGGTTGGTACGAGGTCAGCAGCGCGCCCCAGGAGCGGGACCACTTCCGACGGTACTTCGCCACCGACGGCCACGATGCGGCCTGGACCATGATCCGCGGAGTCTTCGCCTCGGTGGCGCGAGTGGCCCTGGTTCCCCTGCAGGATGTGCTCGGCGTGGGGGCGGAGGGCCGGATGAACCTGCCGGGCCGGGCGGCGGGGAACTGGACCTGGAGGTTCGGGGCCGGGGCCCTCAGCCAGGAGGCGGGCGCCCGCCTGGCCGAGCTGGCCCGCCTGTATGGCCGGGAGAGGGAGAAGCTGCCGCTGCCCGTCGAAGAGGAGGAGCCCGGCGCGGCCCCCCAGGACCCCTGAGGGTCGACCGGAGGCGGTTCCTTCAGGACCGGGTCAGCACGGACAGGAAGAGGGCGACCAGGACCAGCGTGATTTGCAGGTGGACCACGTCCATCGTCGGTTCCTCCTTGGGTTGCTCTCGTAGAATCAGAGCCCCCGGGCCCTGAAAGGTTGCAGGAGGTCGCATGTCGCTTTCGGATCGGGTCGCCGAGGATCTCAAGACGGCCATGCGGGCGCGCGACGCCCAGCGTCTGGCCGTCCTGCGCATGATCAAGTCGCGTCTGCAGAACGAGACCATCGAGGCGGGCGGGCCCCTGGAGCCCCAAGCCGAGGTCCAGGTGCTGATGCGCCTGGTCAAGCAGCGTCGCGAGTCGATCGAGCAGTTCCAGAAGTTCGGCCGGGCCGCGCAGGCCGAGGCCGAGGCCAGGGAACTGGAGATCGTCGAGGAGTACCTGCCCGCCGCCCCCTCCGCCGAGGAACTCCAGGCCGCGCTGGACGAGGTGCAGGCCGGGCTGCCCGAGGCGGCCCGGCGGCAGATGGGCGCCCTCATGCAGGGCGTGATGGCCCGATTCCAGGGCCGCCCGGTGGACGGCAAGGCGGTCAGCACCCTGGTGCGCCAGCGTTTGGGCTCCTAAGGCACCCGCGATGGGCGTGCCGGACCTCTGCCCCTCCGAGCGCCGGGCGCGGTGGCTCCTGGTGGGACTGGCCGGTCTGGCCCTGGCCCCCCGCCTGCTCCTGGCCGTGGCCCACGCCAGCATGGAGGGGGACGAATTCGTCTACGTCCGCATGGCCCAGGAACTGGTCGGGGCCCGTCCCGGCGGCACGCCCCTGGCCCAGCCCGTGCTGCTTCCCCTGGTGATCCTCGCCGGGCAGACCCTGGTCGGCGATTGGGAGTGGGCCGGTCGACTGCCCAACGTCCTGGCCGGGGCGCTCCTGGCCCCGGTGCTGGCCTGCTTCGGGCGCGCCGTCATGGGAGCCTGGGCGCCTGGCCTGGTGGCGGGCCTGGTGGTAGCCCTCTACCCCCTGGACGTGGACATGGGCGCTCGGGTGATGACCGAACCGCTCTACCACCTGCTGCTGGTCCTGGGCGTCTGGCAGACCTGGCGGGCCCTGGAGGCCGGCGCGAGGGACCTGGATCTCCAGTCGGCCCTGGCCGGCGTGGCCCTGGGAGTCGCCAGTCTGGCCCGACGCGAGGGGCGGGTCACCCTGTTGTTCCTGGCCCTGGCCCTGCTGGTCGGGGTGGCCCGACGCCACGGCCTGCGCCGGGGACTGGTGGCCTCGGGCCTGATGGCCGGCACGGGCCTGGCCCTCCTGTACCTCTCGGACCTGTTCATCGAGCAGCCTCGGCGGGTCCCGCGCGCGACGCTTTCTGCGGCTCGCCTGCTGCAGACCGCCACCTCCCTGGTCCTGCCCCTGCTGGGCCCGATCCTGCTCTTCCTGACGACCCTGCGCCGCTCCGAGGACTCCCGCCGCCTGCTCCTCTTCGGAGCGATCCTGGCCGCCCTCCCGGTGGTGGCCATCTTCCCGGATCCGGGGCGCAAGGCGACGGCGCTGGTGCCCTTCCTGGCGCTGCTGGCGGGCGAAGGGGCCCGGCGTTGG
>CAZQPM010000215.1:0-7093 GCA_964595195.1 uncultured Burkholderiales bacterium
AAGGTGCGCCGCTCGCGCCAGGCCCCCACGGCCAGGAAGGCCATGGTGACCAGGGCCAGGGCGCTGCCGTAGGCCAACTGGTACTGCTTGACCACCTCGATCGGCACCTTCAGGGTGTCCTGGTACAGGACCAGGATCGCGGGGTTGAAGACGCCGCCCAGGGCGATGGCGAAGAGCATCAGGCCCGCCGAGAAGTGGCTGGAGAGCCCGGCCCCGACCATGATCGGCAGGGCCAGCGAGCCCAACATGATCACCGCCCCCAGGCCGGTGACCGAGGTGAAGCAGGCGGCCACGACCAGGGTCAGCAGGGCGGCCAGCAGCATCTTGCGGTCCCCGGCATACTCGGCGGCCACCCCGATGATGCGCTGGGCGATCCCCGTGCGGATCACCACCTGGGAGAGGATGGATCCGAAGATGGCGGCCATCATGGCCCCCGCCAGCTTGGAGGGCCCCTCGGTCAGGATCGTCCTGAACAGGAAGTCGGACAGGTTCCGGGGCCCGATGGCCTGGGCGGGCAGGCCGCCCCAGTCGAAGAAGAACCCGGCCACCAGGCCGATGGCCACGGCCATGCAGGGCAGGGCCAGCAGGGCGGGCATCCGCCGCGTCATCATCAGCGCGGCGAAGGCCAGGAAGACCGACAGGACGAGAAGGCCAGGAAGGATCACGGTCGACGGAGGTTCCAGGGAGGGGCCCGGAGCCCTGCCGCAGGCGTCGGTGGTTTTCGACCGTGCGCGGGGTTGGTGGCCCGGTCGCAGCGTCGGCCCGGGGTGGGGGCTTTCAGGCGTCGGCCGCTGGCAGGGTGAAGACGAAGGTCGTGCCCTGACCCTCGACGCTCTCGGCCCGGATCCGCCCGCCGTGGGCCAGCACCAGGTTCTGGCAGATGGCCAGACCCAGGCCGGTCCCACCCTTCTCGCGCGAGTCCGAGGAGTCCGCCTGGCGGAAGCGCTCGAAGAGGTGTGGCAGGAAGTCGGCTGGGATCCCCCGCCCGCGGTCCCGGACCTCGAAGCGCACCTCGCCGTCGGCCTCGACCGGGATGGCGGCCAGGACGATCGGGGCCCCGGGTGGAGAGAACTTGACCGCGTTGCCGATGAGATTCGTCAGGACCTGGTGGATCCGTTGCGGATCGGCTCGGACCCGGCCTTCGGCGTGGTCCAGCTCCAGGGTGACCGAGGCCCGCTCGGCCAGGGGGGCGTTCTCCTCGATGGCCCGTTCCAGCAACTGGCGGGCCGGGCACTCCTGGATATCCAGGGCCAGGGCCTGGGACTCCATGGCCTCCAGCGACAGGATGTCGTCGATCAGCAGGCCCAGGCGGTCGACGTTGCGCATGGCCAGGGCCACCATCTTCTCGACCGCGGAGGGCAGGCCCCCCATCTTCCCCGAGGCGACCAGGCCCAGCGAGCCCCGGATGGCGGTCAGGGGCGTGCGCAGTTCGTGGCTGACCACCGAGACGAATTCGGACTTCATGCGGTCGGCGGCCAGGCGCTCGCTGATGTCCCGGAACACCATCACGGCGCCGACCAGCTCGCCGTCCTCTCGGATCGGGGCGGCCACGCAGTCGGCGGGGAAGTTCCCCCCGTCCTGGCGCCGGAAGGTCAGCCCGGATCCGGAGTGCGCCTGGCCATCCTCAAGGCAGGCCAGGATCGGACATGCCTTCCCGGGGCACAGGTCCGTTGGGTGGAGCCAGGCGTGCAGGTCGCGGCCCAGCAGATCCGCGGCCGGGCGCCCGGCCAGGCGGGCCGCCTCCGGGTTCACGAAGCTGGCCCGGCCCTCGAGGTCGAGGCCGCAGATGCCCTCGCCGGCCGAGTCCAGGACCAACGCGGTCCTGCGGGCCAGACGCCGGACCTCGGCGGTCCGCTCCTGAACCAGCTTCTCGGTCCGGGAGGCCTGGCCCGTCACCAGCAGCATGAAGATCCCCAGGATCCCCGTGAAGAGGGGGCCTCCGGCCAGGACTCCCCAGCGTCCTGCCGGCCGCGCCGTGTCCTGCGGTGTCCCCGAGAAGACCACCTCCCACCGCCGGTTGGCCCTCTGGATCTGCAGGGTCCGGGTGAACCGGCCCTCCTGCTCGGCGGACCGGTCGAAGACCAGGGTCATCTCGTCTCCGGCCGGACCCAGGTCGTAGACCCGGGCGCCCAACCAGGACAGACCGGCCCGGTCCAGCGGGGGGCCGAAGAGCCGGCTCAGGTCGAAGCTGGCCAGGGCCAGGAATCGGACCTGCCCGTCCACCTCGACGGGTCGGAAGGCCACGTAGCCCGGAATCCCGCGGCGTCCCAGGAGCAGGCGCAACGGAGCCGTTACCACCGTGGTCCGGTTGGCCAGGGCCTGGTGGACCGCGCGGCCTCGCAGGGGCTCGCTGGCGAAATCCAGTCCCAGGAAGGTCTGGTTCGCCGACGCGGGTTCGACGTAGACCAGGGGGGTATACAGGGGGCGCCGGGTTGCGGGCTGCAAACGCCCTTCCGGTGTCAGTTCGGTGATGGGGTACCAGCGGGACTCGAAGGCCCGGCGCTGCTCGGCTGGAACCACGGCGGCCAGGTTCACGGTCTCCAGGGCGTGGTCCCGTTCCAGGGCCGGGCCCACGAAGCGCCGGAACTCGTCCGCCGTCACCGTCTGGGAGGAGGCGACCAGGCGTTCGACGGAGTCCAGGACGCCCAGCGAGTTCCGGAACTCCCAGTCCAGCACGCGCAGGCCGGCGGCGGCCGAGTTCTGGAAGTCCCGACGTGCGGCCTGACGCTCGAGGTAGCGGACGTGGAGTGAGATCAGGACGACCAGGGTGAAGGCCAGGGCCACCGGCCAGGCCACGCGCAGCAGTCGGCGTCGGCCATCCGGGAGTGCGGGGTCCAGCAGCAGCAGCGGAGGGGTCAGGATCAACACGCCCACCGCGTCGCCGATCCACCAGGAGAACCAGGTGCTCAGCAACTGGTCGCTCGACACCTGGCCCTGGCTCCACAGCAGCAGGCTGGCCAGCGTCGAGTTGATCAGGCAGGAGGCTACGGCGCCCAGCAGGATCAGGCTCTGGATCTCCTGGGGGGTGTCCAGGCTTCGGCCCCGGCCCCGGAAGCGGTCCACCAGCCAGGCTCCGGCCACGGCCTGCAGCGAGGCTCCCAGGCCGACGCCAAGGGACGTCCAGGGGGGAGCGGTCGGGTCCGCGAACAGGAACTGGGTGGTCAGGAACGAGCCCAGGGCCACCCCGGGCCAGACTCGGAAACCCAGGACCAGGACGGCGGCCAGGGCCAGGCCGGCGGGCAGCCAGACCAGGGTCCCGAAGGTTGCGGGCTGGGCCAGGGCGTGGATCGCCCGGCCGACCAGCAGGTACAGACAGGCCAGCGTCAGGATCCGGAACCAGGTCGATCGGCCGAGCGAGGTGTCGGGCATGTGGGGGTGCGGGTTCGCTGGGGAGACGCCGGGACCCTGCGGGGGGGGCGCGAGCGCGGGTGCCTCCGAGGCTTTCTGACCTCTTTCAGGGCGGCGCGTCAGGATCAGGCCATGAAGACCTCCAGCCCGGCCCCCTTTCCCCCCGCCCTGGTCCACAGACTCCAGGCCCGCGACCCCCAGGACCCCCTGAAGGTCCTGCTGGTGCACGGCTCGCACACCGGCGGGCACCGCTCGGCGGCGAAGTCCCTGGTGCAGGCCCTGAACGAACTGCCCAACGTGCAGGCTCGCGAGCTGGACACCCTGGAGGTCTCGTCGCCCAGGCTGGTCAGCGCCCAGAAGGGCTTCTTCAGTTTCGTATCCGAGAAGATGCCCTCGCTGCGCCGCTGGGGCTTCCAGTTGGCCCTGAAGGGTTCACCCCTGGCCTCCTGGGTGGGCACCGCGGTCCTGAAGGCCAAGGCGGCCCTGTCTCCCCAGGTCCTGCATGGTATCCAGGAGCAGCAGCCCGACCTGGTGGTGTCCACCCATTCCCAGACCAACGCCATGCTCAGCTACTGGAAGAAGGCCGGCCAACTGGACATGCCCGTCCACAGCGTGCCCACCGACTTCATGGCTCACGCCATCTGGGCCCAGGACCGCGTCGACCACTACTACGTGGCCGCCGAGCCCACCCGCCAGGACCTGACCCGGATGGGCGTCGAGCCTTCTCGGATCAGCGTGACCGGAATCCCCATCTCGCCGGCCTTCGCGCGGCCCTCCGAGGAGAGCCGCGAGGCCCTGGCCGGCCGCCTGGGCCTGGACCCCAAGCTGCCCACGGTCCTGTTGATGGGTGGCTCGCTGGGTCTGCAACCCTACGAGAAGCTGGTGGCGGCCCTGGAGGCCTCTCCCTACCCGATGCAGGTGGTGGCCATCACCGGCCGCAACCAGGAAGCCAAGACTCGCCTGGAAGCTCTGCAGGGCAGCACCCGGCATCCTCTGCACGTGCAGGGGTTCGTGACCAACGGGGCCGATTGGATGCGGGCCGCGGACGTCGTGGTCAGCAAACCCGGGGGCCTGACCCTGTCCGAGTTGCTGGCCCTGCGCAAGCCCGTGATCGTGACGAACCCGGTGCCCGGGATGGAGGAGGCCCAGGTCCAGCGGCTGACGGGCGTGGCCTGGAGCGCCCCCGACGTGGACGCCATGCGCAGCCAGGTCGAGGAACTGCTGAGCGACCCGGCCGCGCGGGCCGAGGTCGAGCGCAGCATGGACGCCCTGAGCCGCCCCGACTCCTCCTACGCCGTGGCCGCCCAGGTGGCCGAGGCCGCCCTGGTCTCCGAGGAGGCCCGCCGGGGGCACTGAGAGCCCGGCGAGCCGTCCGGTTCCTGAATCTGGCAAACTTCCGGCAACAGCCTCGGTCCCGGCGCCCCGGTATACTCACCTGGGCGGTAGCCCGGAAAGAAGCGTGCCGATGATCACGAAGAGTCTCCGCGCCCGGCGGCTCCTGCTGGCCCTGGCGGCCCTGTTGATCCTGCCCCTGGTTCCCCGAGCCCTGCAGGCCGCCGAGGCCGCCTGGCAGGTCTTCTTCAACGGTCAACCCTCGAAGGTCCAGGTGGTGGAGGGCGACGGACGCACCTTCGTGCCGGTCACCTTCCCCGTGGAGTCCGGTGAGACGGTGTGGGAAGTCACCCTGAAGGCCGATCCGGCGGGACGCACCGTGCAGATCCTGCGCCAGCGCAAGCAGCCTCCCCGGCGTGAGGAACAGTCCTGTCGGATCTGCGAAGGCGACGGCGAGTGCCACTCCTGCTACCCCACGGGTTCCGGGGTGAACACCGCGGGCCTGCCGTGCGCCGCGTGCAACGGCAGCGGCGAGTGCGACTATTGCCGCGGTTCCGGCCACAAGTAGTCGTCTTCCTGGTCGTCCTCCTGCTGAGGGGCTCCGCCATGGCGGAGCCTTCTGCTTTGGACGAGGGCGTGCGCCTGGCTCGGGAGGGGAGGCTGGCTGCCGCCTGTCAGGTGCTGATCCGGGCGGGCCAGGACCCCCGGGCCCTGGCGGCGCGGGCCCGTTTCGAGGTGGCCCGGCTGCGCCACGACGAGGCCTTGCGCCTGGCGGCTGGGGTCCGGGGGCCGGCCGAGGTCGTCTTCGACGCCGAGGTGGCTGCGATCGGCGCCCTGTATGAGCGCGGTCGGATCGAGGAAGCCTGGAAGCGGATGGCGGCTCTGGAGGGTCGCCCGCGCCAGGGCCTGCCGGCCGAAGTGGCCGCCCGCTTCTACCTGCGGCGCGGCCAGATGTGGCGTAGTCGGGACCGCCCGGAGCTGGCGATCAAGAACTTCCAGGAGGTGGTACGACAGGCGGACCGTCCGGACGCGCCTCCCCAGGCCGCCGATGCGGCGGCCGAGGCCCTGGCCCTGTGGGCCCGCGAGTTGGAGACCGACGAACCCGAATCGGCTCGGGACAGGTTGACGCAGGCCCTGCGCCGGGTCGATTGCACGCTGGCCGCCGTGGCCGTCGAGGAGGCGCGGCTGATCCTGGATGCCGGGCAGGGGCGACGTGCCGAGGCGATCCTCTCGGCGGAACTCCTGGCCAGCCTGCATCGGGCCCTCGGCGAGCCGGAACGGGAGGCTCGCTTCCTGAAGCTGGCCGCAGGCCTGGCGATCGAGGCGGGAGACTGGGCGTCTGCCGAGCGCCGCTACGCCGTGGTGACCCGGCTGATCTTGAAATGCCGCAACCCCTACCTGATCCGGTCCCTCCTGGGCGAACGTCTGGTCTCGCTGAACATGCACCGGGAGGCCAGCCAGGTACCGCTTCTGGAAGGGGCCTTCCGCGAGGCCCTGGCCATCCTGCAGGACCCCGGCGACCGCGTCTGGCTGGTGGTCCTGCGCAGCGAGATGCGGTCGGGCCGTGGGCAGGATGCCCGCGTCGGCTTCCAGGATGCCCGCCGACTGGCCCACCGCGTGGGGTCGCCGCGCCTGGAGGCCTGGACGCTGGAGGCCGAGTCGCGCGCCGAGATCCGGGCAGGGCGCCTGGAACGGGCCTGTGCGCTGACGCGCCAGGCCCTGGCCCTGGTGGCGCATCTACCCCCGTCCACCCCCGACGATCCCCTGAGCCTGAACCTCGCCCGCCTGCAGCGCAGCCTGGCGGTCAACCTGCAATCCCAGGCGCGCTTCTCGGATGCGGAGGCGGCGCTGCGCAGCGCCGCCTCCGATCCCCTGCTGGAGGACTGGCCCGAGGAGCGCGTCCGCAACTGGCAGACCCTGCTCTCGCTGGGCCTGGCCGCCTCTCGCCTGCCCCTGGCCCAGGAGGCCCTCGAGGGCCTGAATCGCGACATTCCGCACCTGCCCGGCCTGGTCCAGCGCCAGGCGGTGGCCTCGATCGCGCTTCTGCCCGTGGTCTCCTCGGCCCTGTGGAGTGGCCCCCAGATCTTCGAGGATCCCCTGCTCGCCGGTTCGCAGGAGAGCCCCGGGGCGATCCTCCTGCGCCGGGCGGCGCGCCGGCCCGAGGTCATCCAGAACCTGCTGGGCGCCTCGCAGGGGTGGGCCGAGCGGGAGGCCCGGCGGGGGTCGCCGGTCCTGCGCTCCGTCGCCCTGTTGGTGCAGGGGATGGTCCTGGACAGCCTGGGCCGCAGGCCGGAGGCCCGGGATACCTACGGGCAGGCCTTGGACTCCGCCCGGTCGGGAGGATTCCAGTCCATCCAGGTTCTGGCCGGGTTCACCCTGGCGCGCCTGCTGGCCCTGGATGGGGATGAGGAGC
>CAZQPM010000216.1:0-7067 GCA_964595195.1 uncultured Burkholderiales bacterium
CGCACTGCGACCCGTGTCGGGGGCTGCCGCCGAGGGGGTGCCCGGCCCCCCGGCCGGGGAGGCCATGGCGTCGGCCTTCCCCCGGGGCAGGACCAGGATGGCCCCGGGGTTCAGCCCCTGGCCCTCGACGATCTGCCGGGCATTGCACCGCAGGACCGTCTCGACGTCCAGGCCATGGACGGCGGCCACCGATTCGACGGTGTCGCCCCGGTGAACCTGGTAGTACTGGTAGGCGGGCTCGGCCAGGCTGGGCCGGGTCAGGAGGAGGGCACAGGCGAGGATCAGGCACAGACGCAGCATGGGTTGGAACACTCCGAGATGGGAACGTTTCGGCACCGACCGACCCGAGTCCCTCTCGAAGCCTCGAGCCCGGACGGGTGGGGCCGCCGAGGCACTCCTACCTGCCGGTTCCGCGCCTGCCTGAGAGAGCCTGCCGCCGACGGCGCACGCGACCCGGCGCGAAGTGGCCCATCGGGGCTGCGGCCGAGCGGGGCTTGGAGGCGTCCTGAAGGGCTGCCTCATCGGCCAGCATGTGGTTGATGGAGCGCGCCGCCCGGCGGCCCTCGCCCATGGCCAGGATCACCGTGGCAGCCCCCAACACGATGTCCCCTCCGGCGAAGACGCGCTCCAGACTGGTGCGCCCCGTCTGGGGATCGACCACCAGATTCCCCCTGCGATTGACTTCCAGACCGGGGGTCGTCGAGGTCAGGAGCGGGTTGGAATTGTTGCCGATGGAGACCAGGACCGTGTCGGCCTGCAACTCGTAGGTATCGCCTTCGATGGGCACGGGGCTGCGTCGCCCGGAAGCGTCGGGATCGCCCAGCCGATAGCGCTGCACGGTGACGCCGCGGACGCGCCCCTTCTCGTCGCCCAGGACGGCGACGGCGTTCTCCAGGAAGCGGATCTGCGCGCCCTCCTCCAGGGCGTGCTCGACCTCCTCGGCCCGGGCCGGCATCTCGGCCCGGCCGCGACGGTACAGGACCACGACCTCCTCAGCCCCCAGGCGCAGGGCCATGCGGCAGGCATCCATGGCCACGTTGCCCCCTCCCAGCACGACCGTCCGGCGGCTGCTGTACATCGGGGTATCGGTGCGCCCGGGGTGGATCGCCCCCATCATGTTGGCCCGGGTCAGATACTCGTTGGCCGAGAAGACCCCGACCAGGTCCTCCCCGGGGATGCCGGCAAAGATGGGCAGACCCGCGCCGCTGCCCACGAAGACGGCGTCGTAGCCGTCCTTCTCCAGCAGGTCCAAGAGCTTGCGCGTGCGCCCCACCACGAAGTTCGTGCGGAAGGTGACACCCATCCGCCGCAAGAGGTCGATCTCCGCATCGACGACCTGCTTGGGCAGGCGGAACTCGGGGATGCCATAGCGCAGCACTCCGCCCAGCTTGTGGAAGGCCTCGAAGACGGTCACGGTGTGACCCTCGCGCCGACAATCCGCGGCGACCACCAGACCGGCGGGTCCCGAGCCGATGACCGCCACCTTCCTGCCCGTCTCGGCCTTGATGGAGGGGACGGGCGCCTGCTGCCCGGTCCGCTCCCAGTCCGCCAGGAAGCGCTCGACCTTGCCGATGGCCACGGCCAGGCTGACGCTCTTCTTGATCTTGCCGACAGCGCACTCCATCTGGCACTGCCGCTCCTGCGGGCAGACCCGACCGCAGATGGCGGGCAGGAGGCTGGTGCGCTTGATCACCTCGATGGCCAGGCCGAAGTGGCCCTCGGCCGTCAGGCGCAGGAACTCCGGGATGTCGATGGCTACCGGACAACCGCGGACGCAGGCCGGATCCTTGCACTGGATGCAGCGCATGCTCTCGAGCATGGCCTGGGCGGGTGTATAGGTCTTCTCGACCTCGTCCTGCCAGCGGGAGCGCTCGATGGGGTCCAGGACCGGAGGATGCTGCACGGGGATCCCCAGGCGGTCCTTCACCTTCAGGGTCTCCTGCGCGCACAACTCCTCCAGCAGGGTGCGCGCGCGCGCGTTCAGCTTGTTGGGGTCCTCGACGTAGCGAGCCATGGGACTTCCTCCGGGACGGGTGATCGTGGATTTCAGGAACGAAGGTGCTCGTCGGCCATGGCCTGCATACGGCAGGCGTGGTCCCGGGCGTGCTGTTCCTGGTTGCGGTAGGCGCCCAGTCGGGCGATCATGTTGTCAAAGTCCACCTGGTGGGCATCGAACTCGGGCCCGTCCACGCAGACGAAGCGCGTCTGCCCTCCCACGTTGACCCGGCAACCACCACACATCCCGGTGCCATCCACCATGATGGTGTTCAGGCTGACCAGGGTGTGGACACCGAAGGGGCGTGTCGTCTCGGCGCAGAACTTCATCATGATGGGCGGACCGATGGCGATGACCAGGTCCGGGGATGCCGGGCTCTCGCAGAGTTCCTTCAGGGGGTGGGTGACCAGGGCCTTGCGCCCGTAGGACCCGTCATCGGTGACCACGATGTACTCGTCGGCCAGCGAGCGCATCTCCTCCTCCAGGATCAGGAGATCGCGGGTTCGGGCTCCGGCGATCACCGTCAGGTGGTTGCCTGCAGCCTTCATCGCCTGGACGATCGGATACAGGGGAGCCAGGCCGATCCCTCCCCCGACCGCCACCACCCGGCCGTAGCGCTCGATACGGGTCGGCGTGCCCAGGGGGCCGACCAGGACGGGCAGGATGTCCCCCACCTGGAAGCCGGCCAGCTCCCGGGTGGTCTTGCCCACGACCTGGAAGACCAGGGTGATCGAACCCTCCCCAGGGTCGGCGTCCGCGATGGTCAGGGGGATGCGCTCGCCGTACTCGACGTCCGTCTGCAACAGGATGAACTGCCCGGGTCGCCGTTCCTCGGCGATCAGGGGGGCGCGCACGCGCATGCGCATCACGTTCTCGGCCAGCTTCTCGACAGCCAGGATGCGGTGTCCGGAACTGGCGGGATCGGTGGCCGGACCCAGCAGTTCGTCCAGGCTGGCGGACGTCCTGGGGCTGCCGACCAGCGGTCCGTGCCGCTCCAATCGGTGCCGCCGGCCCCCCGGAACCACGGGCAACTTCTTCTCCGATCCGGTGTGCTTCTCATGCTGAGCCATGCCGATCCTCCATTCAGGCAGTCACGCCCCACGGCGAAGCCTTGCGTCGTGGGAAGACCCACCAGCCTAGCCCCACCGGGTCGGCAGACGCACTGCGCCAGATCATTGTCTGTTGGTCGTCTGATACTCTCCCCCTGGGGGGAGTTGCCGCCTCAGCCGGCCGAGGGGGCCCTGGTTGGACTGTCGGGCCCCGGAGTCGGCGCCGCCGCAACTGCGGACGGGGGCGGAGGCAGGACGGCCGCCAGTTGCACCATCAGGTCCTGACGTGAGCCCGGTGGGAGCAGGGTGACCGCGGCTTGCCCCTGCAGGATCCGCTCGGTCTCCAGCACCTCGAAGAGGGCCCTGCCAACCTCGGGATCCTGGGAGATGCGGCGCAGGGCCTCCCCCACCACCTGGGGTCGGATGGCCGCCGCCCTGGCGAACTCGACAGCCGCCTGGCGGTCGGCTCCACTGCGGATCAGGTTGACCTGGTTGGCTCCGTCCTGGGTGATGGCGCCCGTCACCTGGCGCAGGCGGTTGACCACCTTCTCCTCGATCTGGCGCATCATCCCCCGATCCCGAAAATGGACCTTGCGGATGTAGACCGACCCCAGGCGGTAGCCCCACTCGTTGGAGTGGGGCGAGACCTCGGCTCGCACCGTCCGGCTCATCTGGTGGCGATTCTCCATCATGTCCGCCAGGCGCAGGTTCGACAGGCAACGCACGGTGGCGTTGCGGACGTTGGCGCCCAGCGAGCCGGCGGGATCGGTGTTGCGGAAGAGGAAGGCCTCGGGGTCGCTGATGTACATCTCGTACCAGACACCGATCCCCATCGGGGCGCCCTCCTCGGAGTTGACCGGGAGGCTGCGCAGGTACTGCTGATCCATGCGCATGTCCACGACGTGGCAACGCCCCAGGACCCCGACCAGCCAGGCGTTCGGGAAACCCAACAGGGCCGGGAGGAAGTGCAGGCCCGGCTCCTCGAGCCGGCCGACGACCTTGCCGAAGAGCTCGAAGACCAGGCACTCCCGCTCGTGGACCACGACCATCGGGACCAATCGGGTGACCACGAAGAGGATCAGGGGGACGAAGATGAAGCAGCAGAAGAACGTGAACAGGGCACTGGTGAAGAAACTAGCCACGGTCGGCCTCCATGACCACGTGCCGGGCCTTGGCGAAGAGGCCCAGGCGGACGTTGCGCAGGTAGGCCGCCAGGCCCCCCAGGCGGCTCAGTTCGCTCAACTGGGCGGCCATCTGGGTCAGGGGCTCCACCTCGGCCTGGGCCTTGAGGGTCTCGATCTCCACGGCGCGGCGCGACTGGACGATCTTCTGGTCGGCCGCGGCCTGAGCCAGGCTGATGTCCGACGAGACGTGGTTGTGGGCCGTATTGATCGCGGCCAGGGCCGACTCGACTTCCTGGGGAGGGTCGATGCCGGTGATCAGCGCCGCGTTCAGGGCGATCCCGTAGCGAGCCGCCGAGGCCACGCACTCCTGCTCCATGTGGTCGTTGATGTCCCGCAGGTTCTTGCGCAGGTCGTTGATCGAGATGCCGCTGACGCTCTGGCTCAGGAACTCCTGGGCCTCCTGGTCGGGCCGGGGGGGAGCCTCGAAGTTGGCCAGGCGCTCGCGCAGGATCGAGTGGATGAAGCCCATCACGTGGGCCACGGGGTTCTTGACCCCGAAGAGGTAGGCGTACAGGTTCTGCTCGGAAACGGTGTAGCGTATCTGACCCGTGATTCCGGTATTCAACTGGTCCTTGGTGACCGCCTCCAGGACCTGCCCGCCCTGGTTGGCCGAGGGGTCCTCGGGATCGAAGCCGATGCTGGCGGTCTCGGTGGCCACCGAGACCTTGTAGACCCGCTCCCAGGGCATCCTGAAGTAGGGCCCACCGGGCGGGATCACCCGCACCTGTGGGTAGGCATAGCGCTCCCGCTCTTCGTCGTTGAGATGCTCGGTGATGGTCAGGTTCTCGCCCAGGCGCTCGGCCCGGCCGAACACGGTCTTGACCGCCCTCTCGTTGGGGCCGACGGTGTAGATGCCCCCGATCAGGTAGCGGACCACGAACCAGGCGACCACCCCGAAGACCATTCCGGTCAGGGTGCCAACCACGGCGGTTCCTCCGTTCGCTTGATGCAGCGGACGGAGTTCTGGGTCGACCGTCGCAGTTCCTGGGTTACGCGGATGCCCGACCCCGCGCGCCCCGGCGGCGGGCGCCGCCCGATGGACCCCGGCGGGTCAGGGTGGTCTCTCGCCCCGGGGTTCCTCGAGGACCTGGACCAGTTCCCGGTAGCGAGACTCGTCGGGGGCCAACTGGCAGGCCCTCCGAGCCTCAGCCAGACCTTCCGACTCACGTCCAACCTGCACCAGGCACACAGCGTGCCAGTGGCCGGCCTCGGCGGAGTGCGGGGCCAGGACGACGGCCCGGCGACCCAGCTCCAGGGCCCTGAGGTCGTCGCCCCGGCGCAGGAAGCTGGCCGACCGGGAGATCAGGGTCCTGGCCAGTCCGGGTCGGTCCTCCAGGATCCACCGCTCGACCTGATCTACGCGCTGCGGAAGTGGGAGTCTGTCGCCGGCTTCGAGGGGCGTGAAGACCAGGCTCTGCAGCAGGACGTTGGAATCATGATCCGTGCGGAAGCCCAGGATGTTCCCCTGGAGGGTGTCCAGGGTGCAGAGCCCCTCGGCCCGATACTCGGGCTGTCTTGAGATGGCGTCCATTGCGCGGGCTTCCCGGACCAGGTCCGGAAGATCCACGCTGTCGGCCACCAGACGGGCCAGCGAGATCTTCTCGACGTGCTGCCGCCCCTGGAGATCCACCAGGATCAAGGCCCCGGGTCCGACGCCGGCCAGGCTCCCCGGCCGGAGCACGCGGCCGGCTCGACTCCGAACCTTCACGTATTCGTCCCAACGCTTGCCATTGTCGGGGCCGCGTGGGATCAGCAACTCCCAGAGGACCCCCGCCGGGTAGTAGGCGACCAGGAACCTTCTGTCGGGCATCGGCGGAGTGAACTTGACGTTGTAGCCCTTCCGGGCAACCTCGGATGCCAATTCTTGGATCCGTGGGTCGGGGCTTCCCTTGAAGAGTTGGAGGATCCCGACGAAGTGCTGGCACACGGCCTCCGAGGGCCCGCGGTGGTCGGTACTCCCCAGCTCCTTCCCCTGGAACCAGTCTTCCAGGGTCCAGCGATCCCCCTGGCCGCTCAGGACGTGAACTCTCTTGCCGTTCCGGGCATATTCCGCGTGAAACCCGTCGGACCAGAGCCGCACCGACTCCGGAACCAGGCGCCCGAAGCCCAGCTTCTCGGGAGGTTCCTGGCACAGGGCCCGGCTCTTTCTGCCCTTCCAGAAATCGAAGAATCCCATCGTCACCTTCCTCCCTGCTCTGATCGCTTTGGAGAGGAATCCTCGCCGACCCGGCCGGGGCCATGGCGGATCTGGTGGTCGCGCCGCCCCAGATTCTGGAATCCGCATAGCGAGGAACCTCGGGCGACTTCTGAGGGGAATGGATCGGTGTCGCTACCGCAGTCCGATACCACGCCTGGAACACGTGGCAACGACCGGGGTATCCCCAGGTTACGCATCAGGCCTCCCTCCCGCGCCCACCGATTGGAGGCGCAGAGACGATGTCGAGCAGGGAGGTCCACACCTGGGACAAGAAGCCTGCCTCTGAGCCGCGCGGGCAGGTCTGCTCGCCGGACATTTCGTTGTCGCTTGGGGCGACCACATCTCCGCTGCCGCGGAAAGGCACCTTGGCTGTCCAACCAGGTTGCCGGACCCGGGCGGGTCCTCTGAATGCTCACTTGGAGCAAAACAGATTGCCCGGTGCGCGTCAACCCCAGCCCATGTTCCTGAATCCGCCTCCTGGTCTTGGAAGCGGGGTCTGGATAGTCATGCTAGGATGCAGCCATGACCGAGGAACCGACCACGACCATCCTGGTCGTCGACGACGAGGATTCCATCCTGGAGCTCCTGGACCTGGGCCTGGGCCGCGAGGGTTTCCGCGTGATCCCGGCCCGCACCGGCCC
>CAZQPM010000217.1:0-7060 GCA_964595195.1 uncultured Burkholderiales bacterium
AGGAACGGGAGAAGGATGGCCTCGGGCGGGGGGCGGGGTTGGGGGGGGGGTAGGGGAGCTGGAGGAGCCCCCTGGTCGGTCCTGCCTCTTGCATCCCGGCCCGCCCTCGCTATACTGGCAGGAACGAACCGCGGGGACTTGAAGATTCTGCAACCCCGACCCGGTCTTGCAGGGCCCTGCGCGGGCAGGGCCGGGGCGCTTGTCGTCCCGCCAGACGGAGGACACCATGCGACCAGGCTTGATTGGCATCTTTGATTCCGGGGTGGGGGGCCTGACGGTGGCCGACCGCGTCAGGGCGGACCTGTCAGGCGTTCCCTTCCTGTACTTCGGGGACACCGCCCACGTGCCCTACGGAAGCCGCAGCGTCGAGGAGGTCCGCCACCTGGTCTCGGCCATCTCGCGGCACCTGGTGGACAGCGGAGCCCAGGCCCTGGTCATGGCCTGCAATACCTCTTCGGCCCTGGCCCTGGACGCGGTGCGTTCCTGGTGCCCCGTCCCCGTGATCGGGATCATCGAGGCCGCGGCCCGGGCGGCCGTGTCTGCCACCCGCAAGGGCTCGGTGGGCGTGATCGCCAATCTCCTGACGGCTGGCAGTGGTGCCTACGAAAAGGCCGTGGCCCAGGCCTGCGCCGAGTCCGGGCGGCCGGTCGATTCGGTGCGGGTGCATCCTGTTGGCTGTCCCAGGCTGGTGCCCCTGGTCGAGGCCGGCGAAGTCCGGTCCCTGGCGGCCCGCTCGGCCCTGTTGGAGTATCTCGGACCTCTGCAGGCACGAGACATCGACACCCTGGTCCTGGGTTGCACCCACTATCCCTTCCTGGCCCCGCTGATCGCCGAGATCCTGGGTCCCGGGGTGACCATCATCAACCCGGCGGTCTACGTGGTGGCGGAACTGCGCGCCCTGGGCTGGCAGCCCGTGCCCGGGGCGGGCGAGCAGGCGTCCTACCAGGTCAGCGGTGATCCCGCAGATTTCGACAGGACCGCCAGCGCCCTGCTGGGGCGCGGGGTCAGCGGGACCACGCAGGTCGTGCTCCAGCCCCGGGCCTGCGTGGGATTCTAGTCTGGCCCCTGCGTCCGGCGGCTCGATCCGGTCCCGGGCCCGGCCGGCTCGGGACCCCTGGTTTCTTGAGGTACACCGATGACCGAACAGATCACCCTTCTCCAGGCCCTGCTTCTCGGCGTGGTCGAGGGGATCACCGAATTCCTGCCCATCTCGTCGACGGGACACCTGCTGGTGACCACCCGACTGTTGGGAGCACCCAATACCGACGGGGCCTTCGAGATCGTGATCCAGGCGGGCGCGGTCCTGGCCGTGCTGCTCTTCTATCGCCGGGAACTGCTGGAGAGGGCGCGCGCCTTCCCCGCCGACTGGAACGCGCGGCGCTTCTGGTTCACCCTGCTGGTGGCCTTCATGCCGGCGGCCGTCGTGGGCCTGCTGCTGGACGACTACCTGGAACAGAACGTCTTCCAACATCCGGCACCCGTGGTCGGTTGGGCCCTGATCCTGGGAGGCGTGGTCCTGTGGTTGGTCGACCGCCGACCGGGAGGGGCGGAGCAGGAAGAGGAGCCTTTGGTCCTGACCTTCCGTCAGGCCCTGTGGATCGGCGCGGCTCAGTGCCTGTCCTTGATTCCCGGGGTCTCCAGGTCGGGGGCCACCATCGTCGGTGGTCTGCTGGTCGGCCTGAGTCGGCGCCGCGCTACCGAGTTCTCCTTCTTCCTGTCCATCCCCACCCTGGGGGGGGCCACCGTCTACAAGATGGTCAAGGAGTTCGAGACGCTGCTTCAGGTCGGTAGCCTGGGCTCACTGGCCCTGGGCACGGCGGTGGCCTTCATCACCTCCCTGGTGGCCATGGGCTGGCTGCTGCGCTATGTCTCGGGGCACGACTTCCGGGGCTTTGCCGTCTATCGCGTGGTGGCCGGCCTGGCCATCCTGGCCTGGGCCCGGACGCTGGTGGGCTGACCCCGAACCCTGCCGCGTTCAGACCTCCAACTCCCGGACCATCATCTCGCGGAAGCCCTGGTGCAGGGTCTGGACCCGGGGCTTCAGACCCAGGTCCACCAGCAGCGCAGGCGTCGGGGACAGCGTCAGCTCGACCTCGGTGTCCTGCCCGATCTGGTAGTCCTTCTGGCCGTCCGCTATCACGAAGGGACGGGCTACCAGCGTGCGGTTGCGGATGCGCACCTGGGAGGTGGTCGGCAGCACCACCGAGCGGATGGCCGACGAAAAGACCGCGTTGGATGCCACCAGGGCCAGGGCATCCACCAGCAGGACGGGCCCGCCCGCGCTGAGGGCATAGGCCGTCGAACCGGTCCGGGTGGCCAGGATCACGCCGTCGCCGCGAACCGTACCGAAGGCCTCACCGTCGATGGTCAGCTCCAGGTGCAGGGTGCGGTTGCTGCCCCCCACGAAGAACTCGTTCAGGGCGTCTGCCTGCCAGACCAGCTCCCCCTCGTGGAAGACCCGACCCCGCAGCATGCTGCGCTGTTCCAGGCCATAGGCTCCCTGGACCAGGCGACCCAGGGCCTGGTCCAGGCCCTTCTCGTCCACGGCGCAAAGGTAGCCGACGCGGCCGTAGTTGATACCCAGGACGGGGATGCCCAGGGGAGCCATCAGGCGAGCCGCGTGCAGCAGGGTTCCATCCCCGCCGAAGGTGAGCAGGGCGTCCACGGGATGCCCGTCCAGGACGGCCTGCAACTCGTACACGGAGGCCCCGGAGGCCGCCAGGGCCTCCCGGGCGCGGCCTGCAGCCTGCAGGGCCAGGCCGTCCCCGCGGCGGGTGTGCAGGCCGAAACTTCGGGCCTCGGGGCTGTGGGGGGCAACGGGTTCGGGGACCAGGTGGGCGGACGGCATGGTCTCCCCTTCGATTCCTGGCCTGCGAACTCCCTCCAAGGCAGGATTCCGAGCCGTCACGGCGGAACCCGCGGGCACCGGGAGGCTGGCATTGATGGAAGCCGTGGTGACTTTGCCTGGCGGAGTTCGTTCCTATGACGAGATCCGGGCCGAGGTCGAGGTCGAGAAGAAAAGCAGCGAGGCTGGGGAGTACGACCCGTCCAAGTATTCCTGGCCCTCGGTCACCGTGGACGTGGTCCTGTTCACCGTGCAGGACTGGGACCTCAAGGTCCTCCTGGTGGTGCGGCGAGGGTGGCCGTTCCGGGGGCGCTGGGCGCTACCGGGCGGTTTCGTGCAGATCGCCCAGGAGGAGGAGCTCGACGAGGCAGCCCTGCGCGAGCTGCACGAGGAGACGGGGGTTTCCGACGTCTACCTCGAGCAGTTGCGCACCTTCGGTCATCCGGCCCGCGACCCTCGAGGCCGGGTGATCACCGTGGCCTACTACGCCCTGGTTTCCAGCGAGCATCTGGCCCCGGTGGCGGGAACCGATGCCGATGAGACGGGGTGGTTCTCGGTCTACCATCTGCCCGCCCTGGCCTTCGACCACGACCGCATCCTGAATCGAGCCCTGGTCCGTCTGCGCGAGAGGATATGGGACAGCAGCGTGGCCTGTCAGTTGATGCCCCTGAAGTTCACGCTCACCGCCCTGCAGGCCACCTACGAGGTCATCCTGGACAAGCGCCTGGACAAGCGCAATTTCCGCAAGAAGATCCTCAGTTCCGAGGTCCTGGAGGAAACGGGAGAGACCTGGATGGAGGGTCGCCATCGGCCGGCCCGCCTCTACCGCTTCCGGGGCCTGAGGCCCGAGGACTAGACCCGGGAGGTCACGATGTCCACAGCCCCCGAACGTTTCGTCGCCGAGCGCGCCCCATTCCTGGAATACCTCCTGTCCCTGGAGGCCTCCTGGCCGGTGGTTCCCCTGGAGGAACTCGTCGAGCAGGCCGGCGGACCGGAAGGGGTGATGGTCCTGGGCGTCGACCTGGTGGAGGGCTTCTGTCGGCAGGGAGCCCTGTCCAGTCCCCGGGTTGCCCCCGTGGTTGAGCCCGCTGCCCGGATCCTGACCCGGGCCCGGGCCCTGGGCGTCGCCCGCTTCCTGTTCCCGTGCGATTCGCACCCCGCGGACAGCCCCGAATTCGCCAGTTTCCCGCCCCACTGCCTGGCGGGTACGACCGAGGCCGAGTTGGTCGAGGAGATCCGCCGTCTGCCCTTCGCCTCGCAGTTCCAGGTCGTGGCGAAAGGCTCGGTGAATGCCCTGGTCGCCACCGACCTGGCTGAACGACTGTTGGCCATGCCGGACCTGCGCACCCTGGTGGTCATGGGCGACGTGACGGACCTGTGCCTGTACCACCTGGCCGTCAACGTGCGTTACCTGGCCAACGCCCGGAATCGGCCCTGGCAGGTGGTGGTCCCGGTTTCAGCCGTGGCCACCTACGACCTGCCGGTGGACAGCGCCCGGGCTCTGGGCGCCATGCCGCACGACGGGGATCTGCTGCACCTGGTCTTCCTTTACCACCTGCAACTCAACGGGGTCCGGGTCGTTCGCGACCTGGTCTAGGATTGCGGGGCTGGGGGGCGTGCCGCGGCGAACGCCCCTCCTGGGGCGTCCGGCGGGCTCTTCAGGGATGGACCAGGTGCCCCAGGTGTTTCATGACCGCCGGGGCCCCGCCCATCTCGTGGATCTTGAACAATTCCAGGAAGCGGGCGCGCTGGTCCTGGGGCTGGGCGGCTCCCCACTGGTCGGCGGGAACCCGGGTCCCCAACTCCTCCAGCACGTGGTAGCCGGCCCACAGACCGACACCACCCAGGAAGTCCTTGTCGCTGGGGAGCCCCACCTTCTGGCAGTAGAAGACGCCCCACCCGTAGGCCAGCGAGTTCATGGTGGCCTGGGGTGAGCGGCCCCGGCGCACGTGGATGGTGGCCGCCGCGATGCCCTTGTTATTGGGCAGGGTCCTGAAGGTGCTGAAGGAGGCCAGATCCGGGCTGCCTCCGGCGGCCACGATCTCCTCGGGCGTCGCCAGTCTCAGTTCCACCGGGAAGCCCAGGTCCATCCCCGTTCGCGTCAGGATGGTGCGCGTCAGGGTGGCCATCACCTGGAAGTCCAGGTCCCGGTCGATCGCACGCATGGCGAAGACCCGCGCCCAGGCCTTGCGGGCCGCCTCGACGGGATCGAAGGCGTAGATGTCCACGCTGCCCATGGCCGCGTTGAAGGTGTACTTCCCACCGACCCGGGCCACCATCTCCCGGGCCCGCACGAAGACCCTGCCGGAAACCATCGTCACCGGGATCGGGGAGTCGTCCAGGGTGGCCCGACCGGTGTCTGCGTCGAAGCGGAAGGCGCCGCCCGCCAGTTCGAAATAGGGCACGGCCTCCAGCATGAGGTCTCCTGGAGCCCCGGAGGTGGCGCCCTTGAAGGGCTTGTTGTTCACGAAGACTTCCAGGCCGGGGGCGGCCTGGCCGGGGGCTCCCGCCAGGATGGCCAGGATGGCCAGGATGGCCAGGCGAATCGGTGAGACGGTGCGTTTCACGGGACCTCCGGCAGGTCCTGGTATGGGGCTCGCTGGAGGCACCCTGGGACCCGCCGGACCGGGGTGCGTGGCCGACCACCCCTTCGCGCGAGGGGAGGGGGAACCCTGTGCGCTAGGCGGGGGTGCCGCCCACCAGGTCCAGCAACTCGGCGGTCCTATCTTCCAACAGGTTCTGGTCGGCGCGGGTCTCCACGTTCAGACGGATCAGGGGCTCGGTGTTCGAGGCCCGCAGGTTGAAGCGCCACTGGTCGAATTCCAGGCTCAGCCCGTCGGTGCGGTCCACGGCCAGGGCCCCGGCCCGGTAGCGGGCCAGCACGCGTTCCAGGATGGCCGACGAGGGCTCATCGACCCTGCGGTTGATCTCGCCGCTGACGGGGAAGCGCTGCATGCGGGCATCGACCAGCACGGACAGGGGTTGGCCGGTGGTGCCCATCAACTCCATCAGGAAGAGCCAGGGCAGGATGCCGCTGTCGCAGTAGCCGAACTCGCGGAAGTAATGGTGCGCCGACATCTCGCCGCCGTAGACTGCGTCCTCGGCGCGCATCCGCTGCTTGATGAAGGCGTGACCGGTCTTGCTCTGCACCGCCTGACCACCGCACTCGCGCACGATCTCCACGGTATTCCAGGTCAGCCGGGGGTCGTGCAGGATCCGAGAACCCGGGAAGCGGTGCAGGAAGCGCCGGGCAAAGAGGCCCACCAGGTAGTATCCCTCGATGAAGCGGCCCTTCTCGTCGTAGAAGAAGCAGCGGTCGAAGTCTCCATCCCAGGCGACGCCCAGGTCGGCCCCGTGGGCCAGGACGGCGTCGGCGGTCCCTTGGCGCTTCTCGGGCAGCAGGGGGTTGGGCACCCCGCGAGGGAACGAGCCGTCGGGTTCTGCATCGCGCAGCACCATCGTGATGGGCAGGCGGTCGGCCAGGCGCTCCAGCAGGATGCCCGCCCCACCGTTGCCCGCGTCGCAGACGACCTTCAGGGCAGGCAGGGCGGCCAGGTCGACCCGGCCCAAGGCGAAGTCCAGGAAACGCTCGTGGATGTCCGTGGGGCAGACGGAACCAACGGGGCCCTCCGGTTCCTCAAGCGAGCCCTCCAGGACCAGGTCCCGGAGGCGATCCAGACCGGTGTCACCGCTGACGGGCCGGGCCTGGGGCCCCACCAGTTTCATCCCGTTGTAGTTGGCCGGGTTGTGGCTGGCCGTGACCATGATCCCACCATCCAGCTCCAGTTCCAGGACGGCGAAGTAGACCTCCTCGGTGCCGCACAGGCCCAGATCCAGGACCTCCACGCCACTCCGGGCCAGGCTCTCGCACAGGGCCCCGGCCAGTTCAGGGCTGGAAAGCCGAACGTCGCGGCCGACCGCCACGCGCCGGGGGTGGAAGAGGTGCGCGAAGGCCAGGCCCACCCGGCGGGCCACCTGAGGGTTCAGTTCCTCGGGGACGCGGCCCCGGATGTCGTAGGCCTTGAAGGCCGCTCGGGCTTCTGGGGTGGGGTAGGACATGGCGCTTCTCCGTTCTTGTTGGAGCGCTCTTCAGCGCAGGTCGGCGTCCAGGCGCTCGACCATTCTCTTGACTTCCTCCAGGCGGCCGCGCGGGGCCACCAGGGTGCGGTGCCCGGCGCGTATGACCACCAGGTCTCGGACCCCGACCAGGGCCAC
>CAZQPM010000218.1:0-7041 GCA_964595195.1 uncultured Burkholderiales bacterium
AGTTGGCCAGGTGGTCGTGGTATCTGAACCGCACGACAGCCAATCCCGATCCGGCGCCCCGGCCCGCCTGGCAGTGGTGGAACAAGCAGTAGGGGCGCGCCGCAGGACCTCGGCCCCGGGCAGCGGAATCTGACCGTCATCCTGCAATTCTGCGGAGGTCCCCGGTGCGATGGAAGTGAGTCGGCGCGATTTCCAGATCCTCCAGGAGCGGGTGGGGCGCCTGGAGAGCAAGTTGTACGCCTTCGAGCAACGCCTGGTAGCCTTCGAGAACCTGCTCAAACCTGAGAACCTGCTGCGGCGGGTCCGCCAGGGCGAGGAGGAGGAGAAGCGCCGGGCCGGTCGAGAGGACTTCTTCCTGCCTCCCGGGTAGGGGCTCAGGTCCCGCCCGGGATTCCTGCACCCCGGCCGCAACAGGCCGTTGACGTCGGGCTGGCGGAAGTGTATGATGCCTGGGTCTCGCCCAGATGGCGGAATTGGCAGACGCGCGGGTCTCAAACACCCGTTCCCGCGAGGGAGTGCCGGTTCGACCCCGGCTCTGGGCACCACTCCTCCCCCCTGTTCATTTCTGGGGGAGGATCCGCCCTTTTTTGAGGGAAACGCGCGGTCGTGGCCAGACTCTACATCCTGGATTCGCTGAATCACATCTTCCGCGCCTATCACGCCCTGCCGGCGACGCTGACCGCTCGGGACGGGCGGCCGACCAACGCCGTCCATGGCCTCCTGGGCATCCTGCGCTCCCTGTGGCGGAGCGAACGGGTCGAGCACTGCGTGGCTGTCTTCGAGTCCCTGGAACCGACCTTCCGCACGGGTCTGGATCCGGACTACAAAGCCCACCGTCCGCCCACCGCCGCGGATCTGAAGGCGCAGATCCCCGTGGTCCTGGATCTCCTGGAGGTCCTGGGGATTCCCACGCTCAGCGTGGAGGGCTTCGAGGCCGACGACGTCATGGCCACCCTGGCCCTGCGGGCTACCCGGGCCGGTCACGCCGCCACCCTGGTCTCCAACGACAAGGACCTGGCGCAGGTCCTGCGACTGGGGTCCGACGTGGAGCTGCTCCGCCTGTCGGGCTCGGGCAAGAATGCCAAGGCCGAGCGCGTCGTGGCGGACAGCGTCCGGGAGGTCTTCGGGGTCCCGGCGGAGTTGATCCCGTCCTGGCTGGCCCTGCGCGGTGATCCCGTGGACAACATCAAGGGGGTTGCCGGCATCGGCCAGAAGACCGCCGTCCGGTTGCTGACCGACGGGGGCGACCTGACCAGCCTGCTGGACCACCCCGAGCGGTGCGGGAAGTTTGCCCACCTGATGCAGGACCAGCGCCAGCGCCTGCTGCGCGACCTGGACCTGGCGACGGTCCGGATGGACGTTCCCCTTCCCTTCGAGGGGTTGCCCCTGGACTGGTTCTGCCCCCGCCCCCTGGCCGCGGAAGCTGCGGATCGCCTGCGGGATCTGGACATGAAGACCCTGTTGAAGGCCCTCCATGAGACCCTTCTGCCCGACCCGACCATGCGTGAACTCTGGGGCCTTTAGGGGGAAAATAGAGCTTCCCGGCAGGTGGTGGGGGAAGGAAGACCACGAGCGGGAAGCCTTGGGGGATTCCCCCCGGGTGTGTGCGGTTCCTCCCACGGTTCCTCAGGGCAGGCTCAAGATTGCCCCCCACGAGCCTTGCGGGCGGGGAATTCCCCGGTCAGCAGGCGCTCGGTCCGCGCCACCAGGCTGGCGAACTCGGCGAACTCCTCAGCGGTCAGGTAGAAGCTGAAGTTGTAGATCGAGACGCTGAACTCGCCCGCACCCTCGTAGCAGGCCTGCCCCAGGTCCGAGGTCCCCAGGGCCTGGGGCTCCTCGTCCTGGGCGTGGGAGCGCAGGTCCTCGGTCTGCCGGATCATCAGGGCGACCTTCTCGAATTCCTGGCGGTCCAGGTTGAACAGGAAGTTGTGCAGGGCGATCGAGACGCTGCCGTCCTCCTCCTGCCAGGTCTCGCCCAGTTCGCAGCGGGACAACTCGATGATCGGCATGGTCATCGGGCAGCGCGAAGCGCCGCAACCTCCTCCATCAACCAGGCCGAGGCCCGGATTCCCTTGTGGAAGTTGCCCAGATCGATGTGCTCGTTGGGGGCGTGGGCGTTCTCGTCCTCCAGGCCGATGCCCAGCAGCACGGCCGGCACCTCCAGGACCCTGCAGAAGGTGGAGACGATGGGGATCGAGCCGCCCTCGCGAACGCGGACCGGGGTGCGGCCCCAGGCCCTGGCGGCGGCCCGCCCGGCGGCCTCCAGGACGGGATCGGTGGGCGCCGTCATCCAGGGCAGGCCCCCGTGGTGGAAGCGGACCTTGACCTCGACCGTCGGCGGGGCCAGGCGCAGGATTTCGGCCTCGACCAGGCGGGCGATCTCCTCGGGGTCCTGGTCCGGGACCAGACGGCAGGAAATCTTGGCCGAGGCCCGGCCCGGCAGCACGGTCTTGGCACCCTCCCCCGTGAAGCCCGAGATCATCCCGTTGACGTCCAGGGTGGGGCGGGCCCAGCGGCGCTCCAGGGTGGTGAACCCGGCCTCCCCCGAAAGTCCCGGGCAGCCCACCGAGCGGCGGAAGGCCTCCTCGTCGAAGGGCAGGCCCGCCCACTCGGCCCGTTCTGCCGCGGAAAGGTCGCGCACCCTGTCGTAGAAGCCGGGCACCGTGATCCGGCCGTCGGTGTCCTTCAAGGCGGCGATGATGCGGCACAATTCGATGGCCGGGTTGGGCACGGCGCCTCCGAACATGCCGGAGTGCAGGTCGCCGTCTGCGCCCTTGACCTCCACTTCCAGGTAGGACAGGCCGCGCAGGCCATACAGCAGGGAGGGGATGCCGGGCGCGTACATGCAGGTGTCGGAAACGACCAGGACGTCGCAGGCCAGCAGGTCCTTGTGGGCTTCGATGAAGGCCGGCAGGTTGGGGCTGCCGATCTCCTCTTCACCCTCCAGGATGAACTTCAGGTTGACGGGCAACTCGCCGTGCAGGGCGTGCAGGGCCTCGGCCGCCTTGAAGTGGATCAGGAACTGGCCCTTGTCGTCCGTGGTTCCCCGGGCGTACAGCTTCCCTTCGCGGACGGTGGGCTCGAAGGGGGGGCTTTCCCAGAGCTCGACCGGAACCTCGGGCTGCACATCGTAGTGGCCGTAGACCAGCATGGTCGGACGCTCCGGATGGTGCTTCGAGGCCGCGAAGACCGCCGGGTGTCCCCCCGTCGGCATGATGCGGGTGTCCCCGATTCCGGCCTGGTGGAGCTGACGCACCACCTCCTCGGCGCAACGCTGCATCTCGGGTCGGCGAGCCTGGTCGGTGCTGACGCTGGGGATGGACAGCAGGGTGCACAGGTCCTGCTCGAACCGGGGGGCGTTCTGTTCGAAGTAGGTGGTGATGTCGGACACGGTCGGCCTCCAATCTTGCGAGGCCGGGGCCTTCTCCTTCCGCAACGGCCGTCCTGCAGGGACCGGGCCGGAAAGGACGCGCAAAGAGAGAAGGGAGCCCGGTTCCGGACTCCCTGTGCGTATCTGGCGGAGTGAGTGGGATTCGAACCCACGCGGGCCTTTTGGACCCTCACGCTTAGCAGGCGTGCGCCTTTAGCCCCTCGGCCATCACTCCACGAAGCTTCGCCATTGTAGCACAACGAGGCGACAGGTCAACAGATCCTCCGACGAAAGGTGGGTCCCATCCCCGGGCAGGACCCTGCCGGCCGGGCCCCGTAGTGGACCGGCAGCCGTCCTCAAGGAGCCCGCCATGCGCCCGATCGTCTTCGTCAGCGACCCCGTCCCCGAGCAGGCCCTGGCCCTGCTGCGCCAGCAGGCCGAGGTGCTGGTCGAGACGGGCCTGGAGACCCGGGACCTGGCCGCCCGACTGGCCAAGACCCGGGCCCGGGCCCTGCTGGTGCGCAGTCAGAGCCGGGTGACCGCCGAACTCCTCGAAGGGGCCCCCGAGCTGCGGATCATCGGTCGGGCCGGGGTCGGGGTGGACAACATCGAGGTCGAGGCCGCTACCCGCCAGGGCATCGTGGTGGTCAACTCGCCCGAAGGGAACACCATCTCGGCCGCCGAGCACACGATGAGCCTCTTGCTGGCCGCGGCTCGCCGGGTTCCACAGGCCCACGCCTCGATGCTGCGCGGGGAGTGGAAACGCCAACAGTTCACCGGGGTGGAACTGTACAACAAGACCCTGGGTATCGTGGGCCTGGGACGGATCGGGAGGGAGGTGGCGGCCAGGGCGGCGGCCTTCCAGATGCGGATCCTGGCCCACGACCCTCAGGCGCCCGAGCGCTATGCCCGGGAACGGGGGGTGGAACTGTGTGCGCTGGACGAACTGCTGGCGTCCAGCGACTTCGTCACCCTGCACGTGCCCCTGACCCCGGAGACCGAGAACCTCCTGGACGCCCGGCGCCTGGGCCTGATGAAGCCCGGGGCCGTGCTGGTCAACTGCGCCCGCGGGGGCCTGGTGGACGAGGCTGCCCTGGTTCGGGCCCTCCAGCAGGGGAGTCTGGGATGCGCGGCTCTGGACGTCTATCGTCAGGAGCCTCCCACCGGTTCTGCGCTGTTGAGCTTGCCCGAGGTGGTGCTGACCCCGCACCTGGCGGCCTCCACCCACGAAGCCCAGATCCGCGTGGCCGTGGATGTCGCCGAGCAGATCCTGCAGGTCCTGGCGGGTGGGCCACCCCGCTCGGCGGTGAACCTGGCCTATCTGCCTCCTCACGTCCTGGAAGCCCTGCGCCCGTACCTGGGCCTGGCCGAGCGTCTGGGCCGCCTCCTGGGCGCCCTGGCCCCCAGGCCCCTGCGGCAGGTGCGCTTGTCCGTCCGTGGAGAGGTCGCCCGCCACGAGGGCTCCTATCTGACGCGTGCGGCCCTGGTCGGCCTGCTCCATGGCGACCTGGATCAGTTGAACCTGGTGAACGCCGACTACCTGGCCCGCCGACGGGGAATCCAGGTGGCCGAGACGCGCAGCGCCGAGAAGGCTCCCTACGGCAGCCTGTTGGAGTTGCGCGTGGAGGCCGGTGACCGCGAGATGTGCGCCGCGGGGGCCGTGATCGGGGACGACCTGCCGCGGTTGGTCGATCTGGATGGCTTCCGGATCTCCACGGTCCTCCAGGGGGTGAAGCTTCTGACCCGGCAGCAGGATCGCCCCGGACTGGTCGGCGGCGTGGGCTCGGTCCTGGGCGAGCACCGCATCAACATCGCGGACATGCAGGTGGGACGTCAGGATGCCGGCACCCGGGCCGTGATGATCATGTCGCTGGACGACCAACCGCCCGCCGACGTGCTGGCGCGGATCGCCGAACTGCCTGGAATCCAGGAGGCCCGCCTGGTCAGCCTGTGACCTGCCCCCCGGCAGGCTGCAGCGACAGCGTCCGCGAGGCCTGGAAGCGCTCGGTCGGGGTGCGCACCTCGGGCGTGGCGAAGGTCACCTGGGCCCGATAGCGCCCGCTGGCCGGGGTGTCGCAAGGCCAGTCCTTCTGGCCGCGCAACTCGGGGATCTCCCGCTCGGAACCATCCAGGGCCACGGCAAACCAGCGGACCTCCAGACCGTCCAGGGCGGGGGTCTCCAGGCGGACGCGGAACTGGCCGTCGACCTGCTCGGTTCTCAGGTCGTCGATCAGCGACACCCGGTCCAGGAAGCGGTGCCACATGTTCTCCTTGTCGACGGCGCAGAAGTCCTTGGATCGCATGTCGCGCATCAGGCAGGATTCGTGGGTGGGCCGATAGCCCGCCTGGCGGCCGCCGGCGGCAAAGGATGGGAAGGCGCCCACCACGCCCGGCCTGGCTTCGTAGTCCGCCTCCAGGGCGTTGATCCGCACTGAGGCCAGCACGTTGTCCCCATCGGCCACCCGCTCGCGGATCTCCAGGGTATGCCTGCCGGGCTCCAGGGTCAGGTCGGGGCCCAGGCGGAAGAAGCTGCGGTCCTCGGTGTAGACGCCTTGCACCTGCTGCTCCTGGCCGTCCAGCAGGACCGAGACGTCCTGGGGAGTCTCCCAGCCCACCGAACTGACGTCCGCCACGATGCGGGTGGGGTTGGAGCCGCCCACCTCGAAGGGGATCGAGATCGGTCCGCCGTCCAGGTTCTTCCAGGGATAGGTGCCGACCAGTGAGCGGGCCTTGCCGACCGGCATCGGTTGGTCCTGGACCCAAGGCTTCCAGGGCACGTCGGCGGTCCTGGAGTGGTTGGCGCCGCGGTAGACCTGGCCCCCGTCATACTCCTCGCCGACGTCGCCGAAGTTGTGGCCCAGTTCGTGGCGCAGGACCATGGTCCCGGAGTTCTCTGAGCGGGTGGTGATGGCGTAGCGGCCGCCCAGGCCCCCGTAGAAGTCGTCGTTGGCGACCAGGATCGGGAAGTCGGTGTCGGGAGCCAGGTCCAGGGCGCGCTCGATGGCCTGGGTGTTGCCCGGCATGACCCCGCGCTTGGACCCTTGCGGCGAACGGTACAGGCCCAGCGCCGTGTCCTGGCGGTCGACGTCGGTCAGGCCGGAATCCTTCGAGGGCACGAAGACCGCGTGGATGTTGAAGAGCGGAAGGTAGGAGGCGAACGTCCTCTCCTTGAACAGGTCGTCCGTCAGGCGCTGGGCGTCCTGGAAGAAGCGGTCCTTCTCCCGCGCCTGGTAGCCGTCGCCCACGATCGTCAGGTCCAGGCGGTTCTGGGTCGGACCCTGCTGCACCAGGGTGCGGACCTCGCTTCCCGGCCAGGCGGCAGCCACCCGGTCCCGGGAAGCCGCCAGATGGTCCCGGCCGGCCTGGGGCAGGTCCTGCGGGGAGTAGAGCACCTCCTGGTAGGTCTCGGGGCCCGGGGGAGAATCCTCGGAGAGGTGGGTCGGCGTCGAGCGCAGGAGGATGGGTTCGCCCTTGACCAGGCGGTCGGTGGGCTCGACGTCGAGGATGCGGGTCCCCTGGTCGTCCTGGATCTGGCGAACCTTCCAGGAGGAGGGCGGCGTCTGGGCGGGTCGGATTTCCACGTATCCAGGGTAGCACCCGGGGTTTGCGGGGTTGTGACGGGATTGTGAACTTCGTTCGGAGGATCGGCAGGCCCTCCGCAGAACCCCGAC
>CAZQPM010000219.1:0-7004 GCA_964595195.1 uncultured Burkholderiales bacterium
GGCGGAGTCATCTCCTCTTCGGTCCACAGACCGCGGCGGGTCAGGTTGATGCGGCCCAGGCTGTCGATCTCCTCGACCCGGACCTTGACCTCGTCGCCGACCTTCACGAAGTCGTCCACCTTGCGCACGTGGAAGGGCATCAACTTGGACACGTGCACCAGGCCCTCGCGGCCCGGGAGAATCTCCACGAAGGCCCCGAAATCCATGATGCGCATGACCTTGCCGAGGTACTCCTCGCCGGCCTCGACGTCGCGGGTCAGGTCCTCGATCATCTTCAGGGCCTTGTCGGCAGCCACGCGGTCCACGGCGGCCACGAAGACGCGGCCGTCGTTCTCGATGTCGATCTTGGCGCCGGTCTCGGCGATGATCTTGTTGATCACCTTGCCGCCTGGTCCGATGATGTCCTTGATGCGGTCCGGAGCCACGTTGACCATCTGGACCTTGGGGGCGTACTTGGAGAGCTCGGTCCGGGGGGCCGGGATGACCTCCTCCATGATGTCCAGGATGTACAGGCGCGCGTCGCGGGCCTGGTCCAGGGCCTGGCCGAGGATCTCCATGGTGACGCCCTTGAGCTTGATGTCCATCTGCAGGGCCGTGACACCCTCGCGGGTGCCGGTCACCTTGAAGTCCATCTCGCCGAAGGCGTCCTCCATGCCCTGGATGTCGGTCAGCACGGTGAAGCGCTCACCCTTCATGACCAGGCCCATGGCGATGCCGGCCACCGGGGCCCGCAGGGGCACACCGGCGTCCATCAGGGCCAGGGTGCTGCCACAGGTCGAGGCCATCGAACTCGATCCGTTGGACTCCAGGATGTCGGAGACCACGCGGATGGTGTAGGGGAAGTCCTCTTCGGAGGGGATCACCGGCAGCAGGGCGCGCTCGGCCAGGGCGCCGTGGCCGATCTCGCGGCGGCCGGGACCGCGCATGAAGCGAGCCTCACCGACGCTGAAGGGCGGGAAGTTGTAGTGGTGCATGTAGCGGCGGGAAACCTCGCCGATGACGTTGTCGAAGCTCTGCTCCTCGGACAGGGTGCCCAGCGTGACCACCGAGAGCGCCTGGGTCTGGCCGCGGGTGAACAGGCCCGTGCCGTGCGGCCTGGGCAGCACGCCGACGCGGCCCCAGATGGGCCGGATCTCGTCCACGCGACGACCGTCGGGGCGGATGCCCTCCTCGACGATCATCGTCATCAGTTCCTCTTCCTTGATGTGCTTGGCGATGGCGCTGAAGTCCTTGCCGGCGCCGGGCGCCTCGGTCAGGGCCAGCGCGGCCGCGCGCTGCTCTTCACCCAGGGCAGCGTCGGCCTGGATGGCGGCCTTCAGGGCGTCCATCTTCAGGGCGTCGAAGGCGGATTCGCGCTCCTGCTTCTCCAGGATGCGCATGGCCTTGGCCAGCCCCGCGTGCAGGTACCTGCGCACCAGCTTGTCGAGGTCTGCGCTGGGGGTGTACACCGGGTAGTTGGCCTTCGGCTTGCCACCCAACCGCACCAATTCATCGATCATGTCGATGATCTCGCGGATGGCGCGGTGGGCCTCTTCGAAGGCGTTGACCAGGATGTCCTCGGACAGCTCCTCGCAGCCACACTCCACCATGTTCAGGTTGTGCCGGGTGCCGGCCACCACGAGGTTCATCTGGCTCTCGGCCATCTGGCTCTCGGTGGGGTTGATCAGGAACTCGCCGTTGACGTATCCCACCCGGACTCCGGCCACGGGGCCGTCGAAGGGGATGTCCGACAGGCTCAGGGCCGCACCGGCGCCGGCCAGGGCCAGCACATCCGGGTTGTTCTCGCCGTCCACCGAGGTGCACAGGCCCACGATGTGGACGTCGTTGCGGAATCCCTCCGGGAACAGGGGCCGGCAGGGGCGATCGATCAGCCGGGAGGTCAGGATGGTCCTTTCGGGGGGGCGCCCCTCGCGCTTGATCCAGCCGCCCGGGATCTTGCCCGCGGCGTACATCCGCTCCTCGTAATCGACGGTCAGGGGAAAGAAGTCGATCCCTTCGCGGGGCGAGGCGTTGGCGCTGGCGGTCACCAGGACCACCGTCTCGCCGACCGTGACCACGACCGCGCCGCCGGCCTGCTTGGCCACCTCGCCGGTCTCCATGCGCATGGTCTGGCCGCCGATTTCACGCTCGACGACGTGCTTCTTCACGTTTTGGAGTACTTCGGTCAGTACACTCATCCAGGTGTTCTCCTTTGGTTCTTCTTCTCTTCTGTTCAACTCTTGCGTCTGGGGGCATCGGGGGGGGATGAGGGCTCGACCCCTGGGGGGAGCCTGCAGTCCGCCTGCCCCGGGCCCCTCGAAAATGCGAGAAGGGGGAAGGACGGGAAGCGGGGGCTTCCCATCCTTCCACCCCGATCAACCGGCCATCCGGGAGTCGCTCCCGAGGGGCTGGCCCACCGGCACTAGCGCCGCAGGCCGAGGCTCTCGATCAGCTTGCGGTAGCGGGTGATGTCGGTCTTCTGCAGGTAGTTCAGCAGCCGGCGCCGCTGTCCGACCAGCATCAGCAGGCCGCGGCGGGTGTGGTGGTCCTTCTTGTGGACCTTCACGTGCTCGGTCAGGTGGATGATCCGGTCGGTGAGCAGGGCCACCTGCACCTCCGGGGAGCCGGTGTCCGTTTCGTGGACCTTGTACTTGGTAATGATTTCCTGCTTCGAGGCCATCGGGTTCCTCCATCGCCCCAGGTTCAGGGGCAGCGCCAGGATTGCACATGGCGCCGGAATCTGCCTGGAGCCGCGCACCGGGTGGGAGGGCACCGGGGGCCCAGCCTCAGGTCGGGGGCCATCATAGCACGGGACCTGGGGTGTGTAAACTGCGACCGGAGGCCCGGGTGGAGGGCGGTGACCCTGGTCGGGCAAGGGCCGGTATGTCCCTGTCGTGTCGTTCTTGTTTATTGATTGTTTACATCGGTAACATGTCGTTAAGGTTTCCAGATTGTCTGGCCCGGCGGGGATCCCTAGCATGGGGATGAGCACCGGACCCTTTTCGGCCGGGCAAGGAGTGAAGCCAGATGGACCCCTTTGAATTCAACAAGCTCGACAAGGTCGGCTCCGGTCAGCCTTCGTCCGCCGCGGCCCTGCCGGCGAAACCCGGGGGCGTGGGTGAGCAGGTCTCCAACCCGGTGACGGGCGGCGCCACCGGCGGGGCGGTTTCCCAGCACGACGACGTCCAGTTGTCCGAGGAAGCCGAAGGGTCCGAGTCGGCCGGTTGCGGCGCGGCGATCAACTTCGGGGCCTGGACGCCCCAGGCGCCGGCTTCCGGGTCCAAGGCCGCGGGTCAGGCAGGCATGCAGGCCGGTGCAGTGATCGGTCCCGAAGGAGTCTCGGGACTGGAGCCCGGGATGCACTCCGGTGGTGTCCACAACGCCTCCGAGCTCCCCAAGCCAGCCTAGGAACGCGGCCGGCTGACCCGGAAGACCCGGTCCCTGGTTTCGGGCCCTCAGCCTGGATCCGGGGCCGGGTTCCTGGTTTCGGGCCCCCGGGCGACCCTCAGCGCAGCCTCCAGGTCAGGATATGTTCGGCCACCAGGCGGTTGTCCAGGAAGACCTGGAAGACGTAGGGGCCGGGCTCGGGGAAGACCACCTGGTTCACGTCCACCTGGACGTGGGTGGACTGGGTCTCATCGTTCAGGGTGAAGTACATCTCAGGCGACTGGTTCAACTGCATCGTCTTCGAGGCGTTCAGCAGCTTGAGGACCTGGACGTGGAATCCACTGCCCCGACTCCAGGTGGTCAGCACCGAGAAGCGGGGATGGGTCACGGGGAAGCGTTCCGCCCAGAGATCGGTGAAGATCCCGTAGCAGGTCAGCTTGCCCTGATTGCCGGGCACGACCGCGTCGCAGAAGTTGAAGCTGCGCAGGACGGGTTCCAAGGCGGACGGGCTCCTTCCCGGATGAGGTGCGGGATTTCTCCATGATTCCGGGGGTCTCCTGTCACCCCCGGGTTCAGCCGAAGGCGGCTTCCAGCAGCATGGCGTCCGTCCTGGGATCCGGCCTCTCGGCCAGCATGCAGGCCTTGGCCAGCAGGTAGGCCGCCAGGTGGGAACAACGTCCCCAGAGGTCGGCGTGGGCGCGCACCAGGGGGTTGTCGAGGTTGATCAGGATCGTTCCCGTGGTCTTGAGCAGTTCGCGGCGCTGCTGACGGCGGCCCAGGCGGTACAGTTCACCCGGCAGATCCTGGACGATGTACAGCTCCTTCTCGATCCGGGGCCCCTGCCCCGCGAGGCTGGCGCCGACCACTGCGGGGGAGGGGCAACCCAGGCGGGCCAGCAGGGCATGCAGGGCGGGCAGCAGCTCGGGCCAGGGTTCAGGCAGGTGGCGGCTCAGGAGGGGGCAGGCCCAGGTCGAACGCACGTGAACGGGCTCGGCCCGGCCCAGGGCCTCGGCCAGCAGGGTCCCCAGGCCCGGGGCCTTCTCGGGGCCCTGCCAGGCGAGGACCGGGGTTCCGGCTCGGGACAACTCCTGGCTGGCGGGGGTGGGGGCGTCGTCGTAGGGGAGCTCGCGGAGTCTGTGGTCGAGCCTCTGCAGCTCGGCCAGGGAGAGCGGCGGGCCGTGAAGCGTCGGCAGGAGGGGCTTGTCCAGCCAGGCCTTGGGGGCTCCCTCCAGGCGGTGGGCCAGGCCTCCCAGGAGGTCGTCGGGGGCGTCGGGGCCGGCCTCGTCGAAGAGGGCCCGGCGCAGGGGACCGTCCACGGCCTGGCGCAAGAGGTCCATCGCCTTGGCGTAGTTTTCGTCCTGAAGCACGCGGTCGCGCGTCAGGGTGTGCTCCAGGTAGCGGGACTTCAGCTTGAACTGGATGCCGGGGAGGAATTCCTGGTTGCCCTCCATCAGCGTCAGGCCCCGGTTGTAGAAGCCGAAGAAGGGCTTCTCGTCGGCGCTGGGGGCCACCAGGATCTCCGTCCCCGGGACGTCGTGGCGCACCACCCGCGGAGCGGGCAGGTCGAAGGGTTGGTTGATCCTCACCCCGTCGTAGCAGATCTCGGTGTCACAGTGCTTGCACCAACGGGTGACGGCCTCCAGGCCGCGCGTGCGCATCTCCTGGAAGCCTTCTGGCGAGGTGGGTTTGACGACCTGGACCCGAGTGCCATCCATGGGCGTGTCCAGGAGGATTCGTTCGAAGCTGTGGTCCGGATGGAACAGGATGCGCCAGGATTGGCCGTCCCGTCCGGTATCGACCACGACGCAGGCGGGCTCCAGGGCAAAGACCGAGACGAAGCCGATGCCGAACTTGCCGATCTTGGTCAGGTCGCCCTCCTTGGAGGAGGAGAAGAGCCGGGTCAACTGGGTGTCGATCAGTTCCCGGTCCATCCCTTCGCCGCTATCCTCCACGGTGAAGAGGGCCGTGCCGGGCTCTCCGTCCTGCCGGGCAGGCCGGAATTCCGTGCGCACATCGACCCGGCCGCTGCCTGCGTCCAGTGAGTTCTGGATCAGTTCCCGCAGGAAGGCATAGGGGTCCGAGAACTGGTGGACCAGGGTCTCCAGGGTGTTGCCGGCTTCGTGTTCGAGGGGCAGGCGGTCCATGGGCTTCCCAGCGATCTCAGGGGTTCAGCAGGCGGTCGATGTTGCTCAGGACGTCGCTGGACTCGGGGCGGACCAGGGCCAGGATGGCGCTGTGGGGGACGATCAACAGGTTGCGCCCCTGCCAGGTGATCTCGATGGACTGGGCCCTCAGGAAGAAGGCCTGGTCCCCCGGTTCGGCCTGCAGGGGCAGGTAGCGATTGGCCTGGCGGGGCTGCTTCCAGGGTTCGGCCTCGGAGTATTCGGGGTTGGGGACCAGGTAACCGGGTCCCACCTTCAGGACGCGACCGTTGCGAACCTTGTCGCGCTCGGTGGCCGTAGCGGGCAGGATCAGGCCCGATTCGGTCTGCTGCTCGCCTTCCAGCGGTTCGATGAGGACCCGGTCTCCGACGACAATCAACTCAGCCATGGGGTTCCTTTCGGTGTCCCTGGCCGGAGAACCCTGCCGGAAGACCGGCGTCAGGTGTTCTCCTTGGGGGCGTGTGCGGCCGAGATGTTCCAGGTGAAGGCCCAGGGAAGCGCAGCCAGGATCGAGCAGACCAGCAGGACCTGGAAGGCTCCGTCCCAGCCATACTGGTCCACGATGTGGCCCAGGCCCCATCCGGACAGCACGCCGCTGAGATAGCCGAAGAACCCGGTCATTCCGATGGCCGTTGCCGCCGCGCGCCGGGTGGCCAGGTCGGCCGTGAAGACCCCCACCAGGAACTGGGGTCCGTAGATCAGGAAGCCGACCAGCAGCAGGACGGCGGCGTACAGCCAGGGATGGCCGTCGGGCAACTTCCAGAAGATGTAGATGCAGACCGTCGTCGCCAGCATGTAGAGCAGGGCCACGGGGCCCCGGCGGCTGCCGAAGAAGCGGTCGGTCAACCAGCCGGCCACCAACGAACCGACCAGCCCGGCCACCTCGAAGCCCGCCATCATCCATCCCGCGCCGGCCAGCGAGATCTGTCGGGCCTGCAGATAGCTGGGGGCCCAGTTCACGAAGCCGTAGCGGACCACGTAGATGAAGAAGTTGGCCACGCAGGCACACCAGATGTAGGGGTTGCTGAAGACGTGGCGCACCAGGAAGTGCCAGAATTCGCCCAGGCTCTGGTTGCTCTCCGCGTGCGCCTCGGTGGAGGCCTGCTGGCGGGATTTCTCGCCGTTGAAGACCTCGACCGGGGGCAGGCCGACCGAGGCCGGCGTATCGCGCAGGCGCTCGATCAGCAGCAAGGCGACGGCGGCTGCGATGGCCGCGGGTACGTAGAAGATCCAGCGCCAGCCGTACCATTCGCCCAGGTAACCGGCCAGGACCAGGATGATGGCCAGGCCGACCTGGTGCGAGGTGTTCCACAGGCCCCAGAAGGTCCCGCGCTCACGGGGACTGAACCAGTGCGAAAGCACCCGGGCGCAGGGGGGGAAACCCATCCCCTGGAACCAACCGTTCAGCACCCAGCACACCACCAGGACCCCCAGGGCCGAGTTCATCCCGAAGGCCACGTTGGCGGCGGCCGACAA
>CAZQPM010000220.1:0-6921 GCA_964595195.1 uncultured Burkholderiales bacterium
TGGAGGCCCCCCCGGCCGCCTCGCGCATTCCTGCACCGCTGCTGCTGCGCCGACCGCGGCAGCCGGAGGTCAAGGGGCCCTGAGTCCGGGAGGTCCGGGGGGGGTCAGAGGGCCGTGGCAAGCAGGCGCAGCGCGTAGTAGCAGGCTGCGGCCATGGCGGCCGACGCGGGCAGCGTGAAGGTCCAGGCCCACAGGATGGAACTGGCCACGCCCCAGCGTACGGCGTTCACCCGCTTGACGGCACCGACGCCCATGATGGCGGCGGTGATCACGTGGGTGGTGGAGATCGGCATGCCCAGCCAGGCCGCGCTGATCAGGACGGTGGCCGAGGTCAGTTCGGCCGAGAAGCCGTTGACGGGCTGCAACCGGACCACCTTGGCCCCGATCGTCTTGATGATGCGCCAGCCCCCACCGGAGGTGCCCAGGGCGATCGCCGTGGCGCAGGCGACCTTGACCCAGGTAGGCACCTCGTGGTCGGTCTGCAGCCCGGCCGTGAACAGCGCCATCGTGATGATGCCCATGACCTTCTGGGCGTCATTGCTGCCGTGGGCGAAGGCCATCAGCGAGGCCGAGACCATCTGGCAGCGCTTGAAGGTCGAGTTCACGGTGGGTCGGGCCCGCCTCAGGATCCAGTACATGCTCAGCATGACGAGGTAGCCCAGGACCAGGCCGATCAGGGGCGAGAGCAGTCCGGGCAGGACCACCTTGCCGATGACCCCGTTCCACAGGACCCCGTCCAGCCCCCGGCGGGCCAGGGCCACGCCGACCAGGCCGCCGACCAGGGCGTGCGACGAGGAGGAGGGCAGGCCCCAGTACCAGGTCAGCAGGTTCCAGGCGATGGCGCCCAGCAGGGCCGCCAGGATCAGGGTCTGGTCCTTCTCCGAGCCGGGCCCGAAGTTCACCAGGCCCTTGGAGATCGTGTGGGCTACCGCCGTGAAGGTGAACGCGCCGACGAAGTTCAGGAAGGCCGCCAGCAGGACCGCTGTGCGGGGCCGCAGCGCGCGGGTCGAGACCACGGTGGCGATGGCGTTGGCGGCATCGTGGAAGCCGTTGACGTAGTCGAAAGCCAGGGCGATCACGATGACCGCCAGCAGGAGCCATTGGATTTCCATGCTCAGGGTTGCCCTTCCGTCCGGAGTGCACCTGCTGCGTCCCGCCGGGATCCCAAGGGACCCTCCGGGGTGGCGCAATCATGAAAAAAGGCCAGGAGTACCTGGCAGTGGGCTGTCCTTCGTCGAGGTCTTCTTCGTGGACGGTACATCTTCGGGGCCCGGCCTTCGGGGCCCGACCTTCCCATCCTGCGTGTTCGGGAAGCCGGATGTCCGGGAAAAAAAAAGAGGCCCCCCGGATTGTGAGTCGGAGGGGGCGCTGCGAGGGTAGTGTAGGAGGAACCTGATTCGCGGTATTCCGGGCCAGGGAACCCGACGCACCGCTGTCCGAGCAGAATCCGCGTGACTCGATGCTCGACCTGATCTGATTATACACGCGGCATGGCCCATGTCAACTGATCTTTGTGTCCACATTCGCACAGCTTGTCCACATATGCACAAGTCCTGTGCATATGTGGACAAGGGATGGGGACAAGCCCGCGGCGAAGAGGTCCGGGTGATTCCCCGCGTACTTCCGGATACGCAGTTGGAGCTCTTCCCCGGGACCATCCTCTACCTGAGCCAGACGGACGCGGCCCAGGCCCTGGGGGTCTCCACCCGGATGATTCAATACTGGGAGAGTCAGGGGCTGCTGCATCCCGAGCATCCCCAGGAGGGGCGTTCGCGCCGCTACACCAGCCGCGATCTGGTGGAGATGGCCTTCATCAAGACCATGGTCGAGGATCTGGGCTTCACCGTGCCGGCCCTGAAGCGCAAGCTCCAGGACCTGCCTGCGCCCTACTACTATGACGGGCGCGACCTGTTCTGGGACCTGCGCAGCGGCACCTGGAAATCCCGGGCCATGCTGGCCTCCGAGCAGGTCGCCGAGCAGCAGGGCCGGCTGGCTCCGGCCGTGGCCGAGTGGCTGGAGCGGACGGGCGAGGCCTCGGCCGACCAGACGGCCATGGCCCTGTTGGGCCTGGTGCGGGACGGGCTGGCCGGCAAGGTCTCCCCGGTGCGCCGCAGGGTCCGGCCGCGGCGGGCGCGCCCCCGGCCGGCGCCCATACTTGAGGAGCCGGGTTGAGGCTCGGGCCCGAGTCAGTCGGGGTCGGCAAGGAGGATCCGACCGGGAACCGCCAGGCCCTCCTCGCCGACCCCGCAGGTCCGGGGCCCGGGGCACGGGCCTTCCAGGTGGAGGATCCAGCTCCCGGTTGAGGCCTCCTCCGGGTGGTGCCAGGACGGGGCCAACAGGTTCAGGGCACACCACGCGTGGGCGGCCCGCAGGGGCTCGGGCTCGTCCAGGCCCCGCAGGCGGATGCGGGCATCGCCGCGGCGCCGGGCCAGGGTGGCGAAGCTGTCCAGGGCGCGAGCGGCCTGCCGGCGGGAAAGGCCGGCCAGGTCCAGGCCCGGCAGGCCCGGGATGGCCGGCCCGGTCGGGCGCGTGGGGGCCCCGGCCGCGTCCTGCAGGACCTCCAGTCGGACCTCGTGGAAGCCCGGCAGGTAGCGGCGCAGCGTGCCGGCCACGGCCCGCACTGCGAAGGCCACGCGGGCCTCGGCGGTCAGGCGGCGGGCTTGCAGGTGCACGATGCCCTGCTCGACCCTCAGCAGGGTCAGGTCCACCCCCTGCTCTCGCAGGACGGGGTCCAGCTTCTCCAGGATCTCCCGGGTCTGGTGCAGTTCGATGGGGGGGGGGGCCATGGGGGCGGGCCTCAGGCCGGTTCGACCGGTGGCCGGATCGGTTCCGCCGGTGCAGCGGGACCGACCCGGGCGGCCCCCAGGTCCCGCCTCTCGCGGTGCACCAGGCCCAGATTGAGACCGTCCTTGGACAGCCAGGTCTGGGACTTGTCGTAGACCGAGAATTCGAAGTTCGAGGTCATGACCAGCGACTTGGTGGGGCAGGCCTCGGTGCACAGACCGCAGTAGCAGCAGCGCGACAGGTCGATCGAGTAGAGGCTGGGAGACTCCCACCCCTCTTCGTTCTTCCGGGACTCCAGGTAGATGCAGGCGTCCGGACAGGCGTCCACGCAGACGCCGCACCCCACGCACATCTCGGCGGCGCAGCCGTAGCAGCGCTGGCCCTCCAGGCGGGCGTCCTCGGGCGAGAAGCCCCGTTCCACCTCGGCGAAGTTCCCCACCCGCTCGGCGGCGGGCCACCGGGGCATCGGCACCTGGAGGTTCCGCTCCCGGAAGGGCTTGTGCTGGGGCTGCGCCTTGTAGGGGGTGGGAGAATCGGGAGCCCGGAGGGTGGGGGCCTCGACGGTGCCCAGCCCCTGGCGGCGGGCCAGCACCCCGGCCGTCGGCTCCGGTGCGGTCCCATCCAGATAGGGGACCGTGGCGGTTCCCTCGTAGGGGTACAGGAAGCTGAACCGGTCCGGAGCCACCCCGTGCTTGCGGGCGATCCCCAGGGCCACCCGGTCGGCGCCCCCGATGGCGGCGATGATCGTGGCCACCCGGGTCACGTCTCCGCATGCCCAGACGCCGTCCAGGCTGGTCCGGCCCTCCCCGTCCACCTGGATCGTGCCGTTGCGGTTGCGACGCAGCCCCTCCGGAAGCCAGGGCAGGTCCACCTCGCGGCCCAGGGCGGTGATGATCATCCCGCACGGAAGGAGTCGTTCCGAGCCCTCCACGGGGATGGGGCTGCGCCGGCCTGAACGGTCCTTGGCGCCCAGGCGGTTCTGGACGACCTCCAGACCCTGGAGGCGGCCCGCTTCCACCACGATCCGGTGGGGCGAGGTCAGCCACTGCACCTCGACGCCCTCCTCCTCGCCGTCCTCGATCTCCTCGTCCTCGGAGGGCATCTCCCGGCGGGTGCGGCGGTAGATCATCGTGACCTCGGCGCCCAGCCGGCGGCAGGTCCGGGCGCAGTCGAAGCCCGTGTTGCCGCCGCCCACCACCACGACCCGGGAGGGGATCTCCAGGGCGCGCCCGCGGATCTGGTGCTCCAGGAAGTCCTCGCCGTACCAGACCCAGGGCTTCTCCTCCAGTTCCAGGCCCAGGCGATAGGGCTTCCAGGCCCCGGCGGCCAGGATCACCTCATCGTGGCGCCGCTGCACTTCGGCGAAGGGCAGGTCCTGGCCGATCTCGGTGTTCAGGTGCAGGTGGATTCCCGGCAGCGAGTGGATGCGCCGCATCTCCTCGTGGACGATCGGGCGGGGCAGCCGGTAGGTCGGGATCCCCTGGGTCAGGAAGCCTCCCGGCAGGGCCCGGGCCTCGTACAGGAAGACCTCGAACCCCCACGAGCGCAGCAGCATGGCGGCCTGGTAGCCCGCCGGGCCGGCCCCCACGATCCCCACCGTGCGGCCGGACAGGGGTGTGGCGCAGCAGAACTTCTCGTAGTCGAAGCGTTCGGCGGCGGGCAGGGTGTCCTCCCAGTCCGAGAAGACGCGCTTCAGCTTCCGGATGGCGATCGGTTCGGGCCCCGTGAACCCGCGCGAGCACTTCTTCTCGCAGGGGGCCGGGCAGACCCGACCCAGCGTGCCCACGAAGGGGTAGGTCCGGCGCAGGGTCTCCAGGCCCTCGCGCCAGCGGCCCTCGCCTGCCAGGGTGACGTAGCCGCGAGCATCGGTATGGGCGGGGCAGCCCTCGGTGCAGGGGGCCCAGCGGGTTCCGGCATAGGCCTGGCTCTTGGTGGAGATGGACTCCGAGTCGTGGAAGTCCACCATGCGCAGCATGCCCCGGGAGTTGGGGGGAAGGTCGTCGTTCTCCCAGGGGTACTGCAGGGTCACCGGTTTGCGCAGGAAGTTGTGCAGGGTGACCTTCATCCCGGTCAGGATGGCCTTGACGTTGTCAACTAGCGACGGCATGAGGTTTCCTCGAGGCCCGGACCCGGGCCGATTCCAGGTCGGTTCGTTCAGTCTGTGCGCGGATTTCGCGGGGTTCCGGGCAAGCCCCCGGCCCGGACATGGCCAGGATAGGGATCCGCTCGGGCAGAGGGGATGATCTGGCGCAGTCTTCCCGCCGACCAGGTTCCCTTCGCCGTCAGAGGGGTTCTTCCCCGCGGGTCGAGAAGGGTTGCGCGCCATGATCATCCACACCCGCCCCGTGGGGGCCTTCCAGATGAACTGCTACCTCGTCGCCGACGAGGCGACCCGGGAGGGCGTCGTCATCGATCCCGGCGACGAGATTCCCCTGCTGTTGGATCTGATCCGGCGGGAAGGCTTGAAGATCCAGGCCATCCTGCTGACCCACGGGCACGTGGATCACGTGATGCACGCCCAGGACCTGAAGGCAGCCCTGGAGATCCCCCTGTGCGCCCACCCCGCCGACCAGGACCTGCTGCAGGCGGCCCCCCAGCAGGCGCTGATGTTCGGCCTGACCCCCGGTCCGGTGCCGGTGGTCGACCAGGAACTGCAGGAGGGAGTCGCCTTCCAGGCCGGGCCCCTGACCTTTCGGGTCCTGCACGTCCCCGGCCATTCGCCGGGCGGCGTGGCCCTGGTGATCGGCGACTGCGCCTTCGTCGGGGACACCCTCTTCGCGGGCTCGGTCGGCCGCACGGATCTGCCCGGTGGAGACTTCCGGCAACTGGCCCGGTCGATCCGGGGCAAGCTCTACACGCTGCCCGAGCAGACCGTCCTGTATCCGGGTCACGGCCCCGCCACCACCGTGGGCGAGGAGCGGCGGTCCAACCCCTTCGTGCGGGCCCTGGGCCCCGACCTGTAAGGGCCGCGCGCCCGGTTCAGTAACCCAGGTCCTGGCCGCGCAGGGCCCTCTGACGGGCCTCCTCCCAGTCCCGGGCCTCGGCGGCCAGGACCTCGGGCGCGACATGCAGCGCCTGCAATCGGGCCTGGGCCTGCCCCTGGGCCCGGCGGGCGGCCTCGCGGCGGGCGGCGTTCCAGCCCTGTTCGCCGGGCCCGCGGATCCGGCCCACGCTGACCAGCATCCCGGTGGCCACGGTCTGCAGATAGTTGGCGTGGACGTTGCCGGGCTGCAGGCGCTGGACCTGCGCGAGGTTGTCCATGGCCTCCTCCAGGTGCCCTTCGATCGGGGCCCGCCGGTCGGCCGTCCGGTCTCCCTTCTGCAGGCGGTCCAGGTGGTAGGCGCTCTGGGCCAGCTTGGTCTGGCCGCGGTGCAGGTGGTAGGTGGTCCTGGCCTTGAGGTAGGCCCCGCCGGCCAGGGCCAGGCAGGCCAGGATCAGCACCCCCGTGCCGACGGCTCGCAGGGCCCGCCGGGCCCAGGGCACGGGCTGCACCAGCTTCTCGGGGTCGCACTCGCCCCGGGCCTGGAAATAGGTCTGCCGCACCTTCTGGCGGGCCCGGCGGGCCCTGCGGCGCAGCTTCTCGGGCCGGTCCAGGTCGCCGGCCACCCGGTGGCAGATCTCCTGGGCGGGTTCCAGGTGTCCCAGTCGGGCCAGCCCCTCGGCCAGGTGCAGCCAGTCCTTGGGCCGGTCGGGCAGGACCTCGACCAGGAGGCGATCGGGACGGAACTCGTCGTCGATCCTCAGGGCGTGGTCCAGCAGTCGGGCCGCCGTGCCCACGTCCCTCTGGGCCAGGGCGCACACCGCCAGGCCGATCCAGGCCTCCGGTTCGTCCGGGGCGCTGGGCACGACGCGCTGGAACCCCTCGACCAGTTCCGGCCAGGCCCGGGCCTCGAAGAGCCTGACGACTCCGGGAGGGAAGAGCGTCTCCAGGGCCCGCCGGTGGGAGTGGGTGGGGCGCTCGACGCGGCGCACGAAGTCGCCGTAGGCCTCGGCCCGGGTCCGGCCTTCCAGGTGGTCGACCAGCTCGTCGGCCGCCCGGAACCTCTTCTCGGGAGACCGACGGGTGGGGGCCTCCCGCAGGGGTGGCGAGGCCGCTGGTCTGCCCGGTTCAGGCGACCGGGTTGTGAAGAGGCTCCA
>CAZQPM010000221.1:0-6913 GCA_964595195.1 uncultured Burkholderiales bacterium
GCGTCCCTGGAAGTAGACGTCAGGGTTCTGGGCCGTTCCGCGGATGCTCGGATGGTCCGGGTTCAAGGCGCGGGCCCGGTGGGCGCGGATGGCTTCGGCGTCCAGCATCTCGCGCAGCACCTCGTCGGCCAAGCGCTCGATGGTGGTCACCTCGTGCGAGGTGCGGAAGCCGTCGAAGGCGTGGACGAAGGGAACCCGGCTGACCAGGGTGGCGGCGTGGGCCACGGCGGCCATGTCCATCGCCTCCTGGACCGAATTGGAGAACAGCATGGCCCAGCCGGTTCCCCGGCAGGCCATCACGTCGGCGTGGTCGCCGAAGATCGACAGGCCTTGGGCCGCCAGCGAGCGCGCCGCGATGTGGAAGACCGTGCTGGTGAGCTCACCGGCGATCTTGTACATGTTGGGGATCATCAGCAGCAGGCCCTGGCTGGCCGTGAAGGTGGTCGTCAGGGCGCCGGTCTGCAGCGAACCGTGGACGGTTCCGGCGGCGCCTCCTTCGGACTGCATCTCCTGGACGCGCGGGATCGCGCCCCACAGGTTCACCTTGTTCTCGGCGGCCCACTGGTCCGCAAACTCGCCCATCGGCGAGGAAGGGGTGATCGGATAGATGGCGATCACCTCACTGGCCTTGTAGGCCACGTAGGAGGCGGCTTCGTTCGCATCCATGATCGCCTTGGCGGTGTGGGTGGGGGTCTCGGCCTGGTTGGCCTCGACGACGGCATTCACAGTGCCCATATGAGTCTGGAACTCCTTTCGCGGACCGCAGGGGCCCTCGACCTACCGGTCTTCGGTGACGTCCGGGTCCTGCCCGGAAGTGGCGAAGCGCCCCCGGACCCGAAAGGTCCACGGGCGCCCACGCTTTCGGGCAATCCCCAGGCGCCGGCCGGCTGCCCCGGGGGCCTTTCCCCCGCTCGGAGAGGAGCGGGGTCCTGCGGTGATCCGGTCCAGTCTAGCGACCTCGGGGTGGCTCGGTTATGACCTGGATCACTCCACCGAAGATCGGCGCAGGATCGCTGGCCCACCCGGAGAAGCCGCGCCCGCCATGTCACTATCAATCGGAATCACCGGCCTGAACCAATCCGGCAAGTCCACCCTCTTCCAGTCCCTGACCTCTATCTCCCGCTCCGACCCGTCGGGAAAGCGCCTGCCCCTGGCCCGGGTGCCGGTGCCCGACGAGCGCTTGTGGAAGCTGTCAGCCATCTTCAAGCCCAAGAAGACCACTCCGGCCACCGTGGACTTCCTGGACATGCCCGCAGGAGGCTCAGCCGGCCTGGGCTCGCAGGCCCTGGCCGAGATCCGCACCTCCACCGTTCTGGTCGAAGTGGTGCGGTGCTTCGCCCACCCCTACCTGGATGGCGTCAACCCAACTGCGGACATGGAGTCCTTTGAGACCGAACTGTTGCTAGCCGACCTGAAGGTTGTCGAGGGCAAGCTGGAGCGGTCCAAGAAGATGGAGCCCAAGGAGAAGGCGCTCCTGGAGTCCCTGCAGGCTCCCCTCGGCGCTGGCGACATCACCGGGATCCCGCCGCTGGACGACGAGCAGCGCAAGCTCCTGTCGGGACTGGGCCTCTTGTGCCTCAAGCCGCGCTTGGCCGTGGCCAACATCCCCGAGAGCGACCTGGGCCAGGACTCGGCAGGCCTCCGGCAGGTCCGGGACTTCGCCGCCTCGCGCAACACCCCGGCCCTGGCCATCTGCGCCGAGGTCGAGGCCCAGATCGCGGAACTGCCCGAGGAGGACCGCGCCGCCTTCATGCAGGAACTGGGCATCGCCTCCAGCGGCCTGGAGCAACTGATCCACCTGTGCTACAGCCGCCTGGGGCTGCAGACCTTCTTCACGGCCGGAGAGGACGAGTGCCGGGCCTGGACGACCCGGGTCGGTGCCCACGCCCCCGAGGCCGCCGGCGAGATCCACACGGATCTGCAGCGCGGGTTCATCCGCGCCGAGGTCATCGACTACCCGACCTTCATGGAGTGCGGCACCCTGACGACCGCCAAGGACAAGGGCCTGCTGCGCGTCGAGGGCAAGGAATACGTGGTCAAGGATGGCGATATCCTGAACATCCGCTTCAACGTGTAGGGGGCCTGCGCAGGGGCCACCTTGCCCTGGCCCGAAACCCTAGCGACATTCCGTCACTTCTGACGGTTCGGGAGGGCAGGCACGGCCCCTAGACCGGGGGCACAGGGCCTGGACGCTTGGAAATACAGGTATCAGGCATGGGAGATCCCCCTTCTCGCGGGCACGGACCTGCCCGTTTTCTGACGCGGATCCTGGGGCTGGTCCTGCTGGCGGTCCTGCTGGCCGGCTGCGGAGGCGGTGCGGTCGGAGATTCCGGTTCTCCCGAGAGGGCCCTGGAGGCTCCAGGCGCCATGCAGGCCACCCTTCAGTTGGACGCCGTGCCGGCAGCCCCCAGCAACCTGAGGCTGGTCTCCCTTTCGACCAAGGAAGCGCAGATTGCCTGGAACGACAACTCCAGCAACGAACAGGGTTTCGTCGTCGAGATGGAGATGAACATGGACGGAGACTGGGCGGAATTGCCCAGGGCTCCCTCCAACGCCACCACCTGTCGCGTGAGCATCGCCCCCGTGATGGTCGGCCTCCAGCTCCGGGTGCGCGTCTGTGCCTACAATGCCAGCGGCCAGTCGACCTACTCCAACCTCCTGGCCTTCACCCCCCAGGATCCGCCCTCGAAGCCCACGAACCTCGCGGCCGCCAGGGACGACAAGACCACTGTCTCCCTGACCTGGCAACCCGGCCCCGTTCCGGGGAAAGGCTTTCGGGTCGAGCGCCAGACCGGTTCGGGCCCCTTCACCGAGATCGCCACGACACCGGGCAACGAAACTCGTTACCTCGACACGGGGCGGACTCCAGGCACCACCTACACCTACCGCGTGCGGGCCTACAACGACGCAGGCACCTCCGACTACTCCAACACGACCACCATCAAGCTCGGCGACGACCCGCTCCCGGTCGACCCGCCGGCCGCCCCCACGAACGTGAAGGCCGTGGTGGTCTGGCCGACCGGGATCACCGTGACCTGGACCGACAACGCCACGGACGAAGAAGGATACTATATCGAGCGTCAGATCGGCGACGGGACCTTCGCCCGGATCGCCACGCTGGGGCCGGACCAGACAAGCTTCCAGGATGCCGGCCTGGAGACCGACACCACCTACACCTATCTGGTGATCGCCTTCAATCCGGGCGGGACATCTCCCGGCCAACCTCAACCCAGGATCGTCATTCCCAGCCTGCCGCTGGCTCCCAGCGACCTCAACGCAGTCGCTCAGTCGGCCACCCGAGTCGAGCTGCATTGGGTCAACAACGCCTTCAACGCCGAGGGGGTCACCATCGAACGGAAGGCCGGCTCGGGCGACTTCGCCCAGGTGAAAACCGTGGGCGGGCTGACGACGACCTGGACCGACGAGGCGCTGACGCCAGGGACCCTCTACACCTGGCGGGTGCGGGCGGACAACGCCTCGGGGAGCTCGCCCTGGTCCAATTCGGCCACGGCCACGCCCCCCTCGCCGCCCACGGCCCCCAGCGGCCTCTCGGCGACCATGGCTTCGACGACGCAGGTGAATCTGGCCTGGACCGACAACTCGGTCGATGAAGAAGGCTTCGTGATCGAGATCAGGATCGACGACGGCGACTTCATGGAATGGACCACGGTGGGCGCCGGCGTGAAGGCCCACACCGTCAACGACCTGGCCCCCGGCTCCACCTACACCTTCCGGGTCCGGGCCTTCAATGCGGCGGGAGCATCTCCCTATTCCAATGAGGCCTCCGTCCGACTGGTGCCCCCTCCGTCGCCTCCGACCGATCTGGTCGCCACGGTCGTCAGCCCGACCCGCGTCGACCTGAACTGGCACGACCATTCGTCGGACGAGACCGGCTTCGAGATCCACAGGAAGGTGGGAGCCGGCGCCTTCGTGGCCCTGGCCATGGTAGCTCCCGGCGTGGAGAGCTGGACCGACACCGCGGCGCAAGTCGAGGCCGTCTGTGTCTACCGGGTGCGCGCGCAGAACCAGGCCGGGAGCTCGGACTGGTCCAACGAGGCCAGGGCCAGCCTTCCCGAGGCCCCCAGTGCTCCGAACAACCTGCGCGCCACGCCGACTTCGCCGACCCGCGTCAGCTTGACCTGGCAGAACTCCGACACGAACCGTGACGGTTTCGAGGTGGAGCGCAGGATCGCCGACGCCCCGTTCAGCCAGGTCGCCACGCTCCCCGGGAACGCCAACAACTGGAGCGATGAAGGCATGTCGCCGGGCACCACGGCCACCTACCGGGTGCGGGCCCGCAACGCGACGGGAACGTCCGCCTGGTCCAATGAGGCCAGTGCCACCACCCTGGATGTCCCGCGGGCCCCGACGGGCTTCCAGGCCACCCCCTGGTCAGGCTCGGAGGTGCGCCTGGACTGGGTCGACAACTCCGACAACGAGGAGGGCTTCCGGATCGAGCGCAGGCTTGGGGTCGGCGCCTTCGTCATGGTAAACACCGTACCCGACGGGACCACCTCCTACACCGACCACGGCCTGATCCCAGGCACCGCCTGCACCTATCGGATCAAAGCCTACAACCAGGCCGGCGACTCGGCCTGGAGCAACGAAGCCTCCGCCACGACCCCGGTGTCCGCAGTCCCCGTGGCGCCCACCAGACTGACGGCCACCCTGAGTTCAGGCCACGTCCTCTTGCGCTGGTCCGACAACTCCTCGGACGAGACGGGTTTCCGCCTGGAGCGTCAGGTCGACCAGGGGCCCTTCCAGGAGTTGGCGGTCCTGGGCGCCAACTCGACCTCCTTCACCGATTCGACCCCACCCCCCGACCAGGCCTGCGCCTACCGGGTCCTGGCCTTCCGCGGGGAGACCCTCTCCGGTTATTCGAACCTGGCCCCGACGTTGGCCTCCAGTTCCCGCCTGGTGCTGGGATTGGGTGACCTCGGCAGGGGCTGGATGGAGGCCTTCGATGTCCTGGCGGATGGGGAACCGGTCCACACCGCCTGGTTGGGGTCGCACTGGCCGGACTACGGTGGTTCGATGCCAGCCCCGACCCACGCCGCCTCCGGGGACGTGGACGGCGACGGCCGCCAGGAACTGGTGGTCGGCCTGGGCGCCCGGGGTCAGGGCCGGGTCCTGGTCCTGGATGACGCCGACACCGATCACGCCCTGCTGGGCTGGCTTCAGGTCACCTGGCCGACCTACACCGGGTCGGGCCAGGCCCCGACCCATCCCGCCTGCGCCGACCTGGACGGCGACGGGATCGACGAGATCGTGGTCGGACTGGGCGACCTGGGCCAGGGTTGGATCCAGGTCTTCCAGCACCGGGGCGACGGCCGATTCCGCCCCTTCCTGGACAATGGCGGCTGGGCCCGGGTGCCGTGGACCAGCTACGCGACCTCCGGGAAGGCACCGACCTGGCCGGCCGGCGGCGACTTCAACGCGGACGGCCGCGACGAGGTCGCCCTGGGCCTGGGCTCCGGCGGCCTGGGCTGGGCCCAGATCCTGACCTGCAACGGCTCGACCCTGGTGCCCTACACCGCGACGGCGCCCTTCAGCAACAATGGATGGGTCCCGCTGGGCTGGAAGACCTACCAGGACTCCGGCGACGCGCCCGTCTACCCGGCCGCCGGCGACCTGGATCACGACGGCAAGGCCGACCTCGTCCTGGGCCTGGGGGGCAACGGGGCCGGCTGGCTGCGCCTGTTCCGCTCGACCGGGGCCGGCTTCGAGCCCATGCCGGGCACGGCTGCCGCTGGCGGGTGGTTCCAGGTTCCCTGGAGGGCCTACACCCAGGCGCCGCAGGCCAGCACCCGACCGACCTGCGGAGACCTGGACGGCGATGGCGGCGACGACCTGGCGGTGGGCCTGGGCCCGGCCGGCCAGGGCTGGGTCCAGGTCCTACGAGGCCGAACCTTCACCCCGGCCGAAGGGACGGGGTTCTACGGCTGGCTCCAGGTGCGCTGGGGCGCCTACCTCGATGCTGAGGCCCCCACCTGGCCGACGATCCTGAACCAGCGCAGGGCGCCCCTGTCGCTCGACGACCGCGCCCGGCCCGCAGACCTGCTGGGTGGGCTCAAGCCTTCCCGACCGTGCCGGACCGCGGAGGCCGGCCCGGCATGAGCCGTCCATCTGAGAGGAGAGGAACCATGACCTGTTGGATCACACGAAGAATCCTGGGGACCGGGGCGGCATGGTTGCTGGCCGGGTTGCTGGCCGCTGGCTGCGGAGCAGGAGGTGGTGCCAGCCAGACGGGCACGACCTCCCAGGTCCAGCCCGCCACGCCGACCCCAGGGGGCCTGCCGCCGATCCCCCCCCTTCCCCCGCTGGGACGCAAGACGACCGGACTGCTGCTGGCCGGGGAATCCGGGACCTCGGCACCGCGACCGGATCCCAGTGGAACCCTGAACCTGGGACAAGGCTGGAACCTGGTCTCCTTTGGCGTCGCTCATCTGGACCGGGTCGATACGAACGCCGACGTGCATCCCAAACTTTTCGCCTACGATCCCTCGGCAGGCGGCTACCAGTCCGTGGACCTGGAGGCTTCGGACATCAACGACATGGGCGCTACGCGGGCCTTCTGGGTCTATGCCAACAAGTCCCTCAGCCTGAGCTATGACGGAACGGGCGACGTGACCGAGGCCCGACTGCAGAAAGGGTGGAACATGGTCGGGCTTCCCGGCCTGCCGGTCAGCCTGGGCCAGACGGCGGCCGTCGTCCAGCCCGGTGGAAGCCCCTCGCCGCTACCCCAGGTCGTCAGCACCGACAACCCCGCCCCGGCGGGTTCCCTGGCCTACGCCAACGGCTTCATCTATTCGCCCGCCTCGAAGAGCTACCAGACGATGAACCTGGCCGACGCCGGGACCCGGACCGCGATGGGCCAGGGCGGCCGAGAGGGCGGCGATCGGCGCGGGATCGA
>CAZQPM010000222.1:0-6903 GCA_964595195.1 uncultured Burkholderiales bacterium
TGGAGGACGTGGTCCTGTACGTCGGCGGCAACCTGGTGATCGGCAAGAACGACTCTGCCCGGACCGAAGAGAAGTTCAAGCGCATGGGATACGACCGGGTCTTCCGGCCGGACAGCGACCTGGCCGAGGCCGCCCGTCTGTTGCACGAAGATATCCGCCAACGCTCCGGCGCGGTCGCCTCGGCCTGAATCGGCTCCAGATGTCCTGTGTCCTGTCGGTGGACGTCGGCTCGACCTACACCAAGGGGGTCCTCCTCGGCCTCGAGGGTCCGCCGGGTGGGGAGCTCTTCCGTATCCTGGATCGGGCCTCTACGCCGACCACCGTCGACCACCTGGCCCGCGGGTTCCGGTTCGTGCGCGACCGCTTGCTGCTTTCTGCACCTGACGGGCCCCGGCCGGTCTACTTCTCCTCCTCCGCCAAGGGGGGCCTGGCCATCGCGGCGATCGGGATCGTGCCCGATCTGACGCTGAAGACGGCGCGCCTGACGGCCCTGTCGGCAGGCGGCAAGGTGACCTCGGTCTACGCCTACAAGCTGACCCCCCGTGACCTGGAGCAGCTCCAGCGCGACCAGCCGGACATCGTCCTTCTGGCCGGCGGCACCGATGGGGGCAACGAGACCTACGTGCGTCACAACGCCCGGGCCCTGAGTTCGTGTGAGGGTCTGCGCGAGCGGACCACGGTGGTCTACGCGGGCAACCAGGTGCTGGCCGACGAGGTCGTCGACCTTCTGGCCGGCCGCGGCTTCGATGTGCGCCCGGCTCCCAACATCCTGCCCGAGATGGACAGCGTCCAGCCGGACGGGGCGCGCGAGCGGATCCGCGAGGTCTTCCTGCAGCGCATCGTCAAGGGCAAAGGCCTCGATGAGATCGTGTCCCTGGCGGGGCACCAGCCCAACCCCACGCCCTACGCCGTGCTGCAACTGGTGCACGCCATCTCCCGCCGGGCGCCGGATTTCGGCGAGTTCATCCTGGTGGATCTGGGAGGCGCGACCACCGACGTCTATTCCTTCTGCCAGGATCAGCGGGGCGCCGAGCGCGTGGTCTATCGGGGCCTGCCCGAGCCCGTGGTCAAGCGCACCGTGGAGGGCGACCTGGGCCTGCGCGTCTCGGCAGCCTCGGTGGCCCGGCTGGCCGAGCCCGACCTTTCTCCCGAGCAGGCGGGCTTCCTGGCCACCCACCTGGAGCGCCTCACCCGGGACCCCGGGGCCCTGGCCCGAGACGAGCGGGAGCGGGAATGCGACCGCCTGCTGGCCTCGCTCTGCCTGCGCCAGGCCCTGCTGCGCCACGCCGGGACCCATCGCCGGGTCTTCACCGCCGTGGGGGAGACCTTCGTGCAGACCGGTAAGGACCTGCGCGGGGTGACCCGCCTGGTCGGCTCGGGCGGCTACCTGTCCCGCGAACCCCATTTCCTGCCCCATGGGGCGTTGGCACCCGTCGCCTCCGAATCGGGCGAGTTCCTGCCCCTGGTCCCGAAGCGCGTCGAGTATCTGCGCGATCGCGAGTATCTTCTTCCCTTGTTGGGAAATCTTGTCGGCGACTACGAGCAGGCTGTGGTGCAAACCGCCCTGGCCTGCCTGGTGGCCGACGACAGGTCTTGAGGAGCCGAGCATGTCTGCCCACAACGAACACCCCGCCACCCTGAACCGCCAGCACTTCCTGGACGAGCGCCTGGAGGTGCTGAAGGCCTGGAATACCGGTACCGAGGTCGATCTGGACGAGGGCATCGCCTACCAGCAGTCCATCCCCGTCGAGAAGCGGTTCTCGACCGCACTGGAGCGGGCCGACCGCGAGCGCAGGGTGCTGGTCCAGCCCCGGGCCGGGGTCGCCCTGGTCGATGAGCACATTGCCTTGCTGAAGCACCTGGAGGACGAGGCGGACCTGCTGCCCACCACCATCGACGCCTACACGCGCCAGAACCAGTATGCCGAAGCCCAGAAGGGCATCGACCGGTCGGTGCAGGCCGGGCGCTCGGTCCTGAACGGCTTCCCGGCGGTCAACCACGGCCTGCGCGAGTGTCGCCGGGTCGTCGAGGCCGTGAAGAAGCCCGTGCAGGTACGCCACGGGACGCCCGACGCCCGCCTGCTGGCCGAGATCACCCTGGCGGCCGGTTTCACCTCCTTTGAGGGGGGCGGCATCTCCTACAACATCCCCTACGCCAAGAAGGTGCCGCTGGCCAGGTCCATCCGCGACTGGCAGTATGTGGACCGCCTGGTGGGCCTGTATGAGGAGGGCGGCGTGCGCATCAACCGCGAGCCCTTCGGCCCGCTGACGGGCTCGCTGGTCCCTCCCTTCATCTCCCACACCGTGGGAATCCTGGAGGGTCTGCTGGCCCTGGAGCAGGGGGTGCGCTGCCTGACCCTGGGCTACGGCCAACTGGGCAACCTGGTCCAGGATGTGGCGGCCATCCAGTCCCTGCGCGAACTGGCCGAGGAGTTCTTCCGGATGCGGGGCTTCACGGACTATCGGCTGACGAGCGTCTTCCACCAGTGGATGGGCGGCTTCCCCGAGGACGAGCCCAAGGCCTTCTCGGTGATCGCCTGGGGTGGCGCGGTCTCAGCTCTGTCCCGGGCCACCAAGGTGATCGTCAAGACGCCCCACGAGGCCTCGGGGATCCCGACCGCCGAGGCGAATCTGCAGGGTATCAAGGCCACCCGTCAGATCGTCAGCATGCTGGCCGACCAGGTCTTCGCCGACGCCAGCCGCCTGGCCGCCGAGGTCAACCTGATCAAGCGCGAGGTGCGCCATCTGTTGCAGGCCGTGCTGGACCTGGGCGAGGGGAACGTGGCCGAGGGGACGGTCCGGGCCTTCCAGGCTGGCATCCTGGATGTGCCCTTCGCCCCCTCGGTCCACAACTCCGGGAAGCTGATGCCCATCCGGGACAACGAGGGAGCGGTCCGCGTCCTGGACTTCGCCAAGGTGCCCATGGACCCCGAGGTGGTCAGCTTCCACCGCGACCGCATCGAGGCCCGGGCACGCGTCGAGGGGCGCCAGGCCTCCTACCACATGCTGATCGACGATATCTATGCCGTCAGCAAGGGCCGCCTGGTGGGTCGGCCGCGCTAGCAGCGCCCTGTCTCTTCGCCGCGGGAGCGGCGAGTTGCCTCTTCGCCGCGGGAGCGGCGAATTGCCTCTTCGCCGCGGGAGCGGCGAATTAAAAAGAGTCCTGAAGTCTGGAGTCATTCCAATGCAAATTGTCGATGTCTGTTTCGCCCGGGGAACCACGGGGTTCTTCTTCGATGACCAGGCGGCCATCAAGGCCGGCGCCCCCCACGACGGGTTCGTCTACGTGGGCCAGGCGCGCACCTCCGGATTCCAGAAGATCCGACAGGCCGGCGAGTGCGTCTCGGTCCTGCTGGTCCTGGCGGACGGCCAGGTGGCGGTGGGGGACTGCGCGGCGGTTCAATACTCTGGAGCCGGCGGCAGGGATCCCTTGTTCCTGGCCGACACCTACATCCCGTTCCTGGAACGCGAGATCGCCCCGCGACTGAAGGGGCGGACCTTCGGGTCCTTCCGCGAGGCGGCGGTGGAGTTCGACTCCCTGGAAATCGAGGGCCGGCGCCTGCACACCGCCATCCGCTACGGTCTGTCGCAGGCCCTGTTGGACGGCGTGGCCCGCTCGTCGCGGCGCCTGATGGCCGAGGTGGTGGCCCAGGAGTATGGCCTCCCCCTCCTGGCCGAGAGAGTCCCCATCTTCGCCCAGTCCGGCGACGACCGCTATCACAACGTCGACAAGATGATCCTGAAGGGGGCGGACGTCCTGCCGCACGCCCTGATCAACGCCGTGGACGGCAAGTTGGGCCGACACGGCCAGGACCTGCTGGAATACGTCGGCTGGCTGACCCGCAGGATCCAGGACCTGCGGCCGGACCCCACCTATCAGCCGGACCTGCACATCGACGTCTACGGGACGATCGGCCTGATCTTCGACCACGACGCCGAGCGCATCGCCGCCTACCTGGCGACCCTGGAAGAGGCCGCCCGGCCCTTCCGCCTGTATCTGGAGGGCCCGGTCGACATGGGCGAGCGGGGCCGGCAGATGGAGGTCCTGGGGCAGATTCGGCGGGCCGTGGAGGCGCGCGGGTCGAAGGTCCGCATCGTGGCCGACGAGTGGTGCAACACCCACGAGGACGTGGTGGCCTTCACCGACTGCGCGTGCTGCCACATGGTGCAGATCAAGACCCCGGACCTGGGCAGCCTGCACAACACCGCCGAGAGTGTCCTGTACTGCCGTCAGCACGGCATGGAGGCCTACCAGGGCGGAACCTGCAACGAGACGGACGTGTCGGCGCGCGCCTGTGTGCACGTGGCCCTGGCAGCCCGCGCCGAGCGGATGCTGGCCAAGCCCGGGATGGGCTTCGACGAGGGCTACATGGTGGTCAACAACGAGATGGAACGGACCCTGGCGTACCTGCGCTGCCAGGCCCGCGACTGAGAGGAAGGCCATGGCAAAGGAATACAAGATACTGTCGCCGACGGCGATCCTGGGCTACGGGTTCCCCGAGGCCTCCTTCCTGAGGGGGATGGACGAGGGCCCGGACCTCATCGCCGTGGATGCCGGCTCGACCGACCCGGGGCCCTACTACCTGGGCTCGGGCAAGCCCTTCACCGACCGGGTGGGGGTCAAGTCCGACCTGCGGGCCATGCTGACCCACGGCGTGCGCCGCGGCATCCCCGTGGTGATCGGCACGGCCGGCGGATCCGGCGCCCGTCCCCACGTCGAGTGGTGCCGGGCCATCATCGAGGAGATCGCCCGCGAGGAGGACCTGCACTTCCGTCTGGGCCTGGTCTACGCCGATCTGGACACCGAGATGGTGGCCGCCGCAGTCCAGGTCGGGAAGGTCAGCCCCCTGGACGACCTGGCCAACCCCACCGTCGAGGAGATCCGAGCCTGTCCCCACATCGTCGCCCAGATGGGGCACGAGCCCCTGCAGGCCCTGGCCCGCGCGGGCTGCGACGTGATCCTGGCGGGACGCTGCTACGACCCGGCCTGCTTCTCGGCCCGGCCCATCCTGGAGGGCTACGACGTGGCCCTGGCCACCCACCTGGGCAAGATCCTGGAGTGCGCGGCCATCGCCGCCACCCCCGGCTCGGGGTCCGACTCGGTGCTGGGGATCCTCCGAGAGGACTCCTTCGTCCTGGCGGCCCTCAGCCCCGAGCGGCGCTTCACGGCCCAGTCCACCGCCGCCCACACGCTGTATGAGAAGAGCGATCCCTTCCACCTGCCCGGCCCCGGCGGCAGCCTGGATCTGACGGGGGTCAGCTTCACCGAGATCGGCGACGGCCGGGTCGAGGTGCGCGGCACCCGCTTCGTGCCCACGCCCACCTATGCCGTGAAGCTGGAGGGGGCTCGCCCGGTCGGCTTCCGCACGATCTCGATCGCCGGCACCCACGACCCGATCCTGATCGGCAGCATCGAGAAGGTGGCCGCCCAGGTCAAGGCCCGGGTGGACGAGCTGCTGCGCCGCGAAGCCGTGCAGGGGCAGGTCTTCTTCCATATCTACGGGCGTAACGGCGTGATGGGGGACCTGGAGCGGGGAGACCTGGGGAATCCCCACGAGCTGGGTCTGGTGATGGAGGTCCTGGCCCCCACGCAGGAGCAGGCCAGCACCATCTGCTCGATGACCCGCTCGACCTTCCTGCACTACGGCTACGAGGGGCGCATCTCGACGGCGGGCAATCTGGCCTTCCCCTTCTCGCCTTCGGACGTCCCCATGGGCCCGGCCTATGAGTTCTGTCTGTACCACCTGCTGGAAGTCGCCGACCCCGAGACCCTCTTCACCCGGGAGATCGTCCGGGTGGACGGCGCCACCGTGACTCCCGAGACCGAGGTGATGGCATGAAGAACCTGCGCGAGGTGGCCCAGGTCATCCGAAGCAAGAACTCCAGCCCGATGAAGCTGACGCTGGACATCATCTTCAAGGACCGCGAGGTCTTCGAGGAGGTCCGCCGACGCCACCTGATCAACGCTGAGGTGGTGGCGGGCGTCTACCGGATCGATCCGGCCGCGATCGAGAAGGTGCTGTTCTTCGAGCCCGCCAAGGCGGTGAAGATCGGGATGAGGCGCCTGGTGCGTTCGGGGTCCCCCGGGGATACCGACGTCTACGGAGCCCAGCAGCATGGGCCCCTCCTGCAGATCGAGCTGGATCTGTAGGGCATGGTCCATCTTCCCCCCACCAAGAAGGACCAGTTGCTGCGGGCCATCTACTACGCCCCCCGGGGCCGTCTGCGCCTGTACAACCTGGCGGCGGAACTCTCCCAGCGCTACCTGCTGCCCACCGACCATCTCATCGGGGTGATCGGAGGCGAGGGTTCGGGCAAGTCCACGCTGATCAAGGGTCTGTTCCCGGGGTTGGAGCTGACCAACGATGACGACGGCATCAACAAGCCGACCTCGCCGATCTTCGACTTCGACCCCACCCAGCAGTTCTCGGGGCACACCTTCCACCTGGATGTGCGCTTCGAGATGGCCTTCCACCAGGTGCACCAGATCGTCGAGGCCATCCGGGGGGCCCTGGCCGCCCACCGGCGGGTGGTGGTCGAGCACTTCGACCTGGTCTACCGGCAACTGGGCTTCAACGCCCAGATCCTCTTCGGGATCGGAGAGGAGGTGCGCGTCTACCGTCCCACGATCTTCGGTCCCTCACCCCTGAATGTCCACCGGGTGGCCGTCGAGAACCTGAAGTTCCGCCTGATGGCCCACTCGGCCGAGGATCTGGTGGGCCGGATCCTGCGGGACGACTACAACTACGCCCCCGACCAACTGCACTCCGAGGTCCACCATGGCTTCGTGATCGGCTTCGATCGGCCCCCGGACATCGATCTGGCCGAGGTGGAGCGCAGGGTCCTGGATCTCATCGCGAAGGACATCGAGATCGCTCCGGGCGAGGGGGATCACGTGCTGTTC
>CAZQPM010000223.1:0-6888 GCA_964595195.1 uncultured Burkholderiales bacterium
AGAGCCGACCTCTGCTTGGTTTCGTCGGACCCTGCCCCCCCTCCTCAGCCGGGTCGGGAGCGGCGCCAACGTGCCCTGGCGATTCGCCCAGGTCCAAGCCGACTCCTTCCCCGGCGGGTTTCGGGGGCATGGAATCGCTTTCAATGTGGCCTGTGTGACAGTCAAGCTTTGTGAGGTCATAGGGATTGGCTGCAGTTCATGGCCGATCCGGCCTGGAACCACCGGATCTGCTCGGCGTCCAGGCCATGATCCAGCAGGAGATCGAAGCGACCTTCGCGTCCGTCCAATCGGGCTCGCACGGGTCGTCCGGGAGTCAGTCCCGCCAGATCCAACAATCCCAGGCGGTCGCCCCGGTGCACCCGGTCATAGTCGGCCGGGTCGCGGAAGGTCAGGGGGAGGACGCCCTGCCGGGCCAGGTTCGCCTCGTGGATGCGGGCCAGCGAGCGGGCCACCACGGCGCGCACGCCCAGGAACCTCGGCGACATCGCGGCGTGCTCGCGGCTGGAACCTTCGCCGTAGTTGTGGTCGCCCACTACGATCGAGCCTCCCTTCTGACGCAACTCCAGGGCCTTCAGCGCCCAGGGTGAGACCCTGCGCATCTGGCCGAGCACCTCGTGCTCGACGGGTGGGGCGGCCTGGCCGGTCTCGGCGTCGATCGCTCCCAGCAGCAGGTTGAAGCTGATCCCGGACAGGTGCCCGCGCAGGGGCAGCCAGGCCGGGCCCGCCGGGGAGATCTGGTCGGTGGTCGTCGGGCCCAGGGTCTTGACCAGGATGGGCAGGTCCAGGAAGTCCCGGCCGTCCCAGGGTGCGAAGGCCTGGAGTTCCTCCAGGCGGGTGGAGTCGGGGCGAAGTCGGACCTCCGACGTCCCCTCGGGGGCGCGCCGCCCGGCCCAGGTGAGCGCCAGGCCCCCGGAGGGCAGGTCTGCGGCCCCCGGGGCCTGCAGCCGCAGGCCCTGGACCTGGTCCCGGCGAGGGTCGCAGTCCAGACGGCCGGCCAGGGCCAGGGCCACGGCCACCTCCGGGCTGGCCAGGAAGGCCAGGGTCTGGGGGCAGCCGTCCTGGCGCCCGGGGAAGTTGCGGTTGTAGGTGGTCAGCAGGACCTGCGGCTCCCGCGAATCCGTGTCCCACATCCCGATGCAGGGGCCGCAGGCGCTGGCCAGCACCGTGGCCCCCAGGCGCTCGAAGGCGGCCAGTTGCCCGCCGGCCCTCAGGGTGTCGGCGATCTGACGAGAGCCCGGGGAGACGAACAGGGGAACCCGGGACCGCAGCCCTGCGGCCAGCGCCTGGCGGGCCACCTGCGCGGCCCTCTCCAGGTCCTCGAAGGAGGAGTTCGTGCAACTGCCGATCAGGACCGCAGACAGACCTGCCGGGAGCGCGCCCGAGCGGACCTCGGCGGCCAGGTCCCCGAGCGGACGGACCCGAGCCGGAGAGTGCGGACCCGCCAGGCACGGCTCGAGCCTGGAGAGGTCGATTTCCAGAACCCGGTCGAAGCAGGCCTCCGGATGGTCCTCGACCTCGGGGTCGGCGGCCAGGTCCCGGAGGTGGCGCTCGGCGTGGTCGGCCAGCACGCCGCGGCCCGTGGCGCGCAGCCAGGCCGTCGTGCGCCCGTCGCAGCCGAAGAGTGACGCCGTGGCTCCCGTCTCGGCTCCCAGGTTGGCGATCGTGGCGCGGGCGGTCGCGCTCAGGCTGGCGACGCCCGGACCGAAAAACTCCAGGACGCAACCGGTGCCCCCCGAGGTGCCCAGGCGCCCGCAGACTTCCAGGGCCACGTCCTTGGCCGAGGTCCAGCCGCTGAGGGCTCCGGCCAGGCGCACACCGACCACCCGCGGGGCGCGCAGGACCCATGGCAGACCGGCCATCACCTCGGCGGCGTCGGCTCCTCCCACACCCGGGGCCAGCATGCCCACCCCCCCGGCGTTGGGCGTGTGGCTGTCGGTTCCGATCATCAGGCCGCCCGGGAAGGCATGCTTCTCCAGCAGCACCTGGTGGATGATCCCGCTGCCCGGGGCCCAGAACTCCAGGCCGTGGCGGGCGGCCGCCGTGCGCAGGAACTCGTAGACCTCCTGGTTCTCGCGCAGGGCCTCCCGCAGGTCGCCGGCGGCGCCGGCCCGGGCCCGGATCAGGTGGTCGCAGTGCAGGGTTGCGGGGACCGCCGTGCGGGATCGTCCGGACTGCATGAACTGGAGCATGGCCATCTGACCGGTGGCGTCCTGCATGGCCACCCGGTCCGGGCGCAGGGCCAGGCGGGTCTGACCCCGTTCAACCCGATCCGGAAGGCGCTGCTCGTCCAGGTGGCAGCACAGGATCTTCTCGGTCAGGGTCAGGGGCCCGCCCCCCAGCAGGAGGCGCCCCCGGGTCAGACGGTCCGGGAGACCTCGGTAGGGATCCGGCCCCGGGCCTGGATCCGAAGCCCCGCGGGCCCGCATCACGGTAGGAGAACCTCAGCCCGTCCGACGGCAGGGCTCAGCGCCCGGGCACCAGACTGGTCGGCATCTCCTGCAGCTCGACCGTGACCTTCAGGGGCTTGCCCTGGCGCAGCAGCGCGACCTGGACCTTCTGTCCCACCTTCAGCGAGCGGATCCGGGCCTGCAGGTCGGCCGCGGTCACGATGGACCGGCCGTCCACCGAGACGATCAGGTCCTCGGTCTTCAGGCCCGCCCGGTGGGCAGGACTCTCCGAGAGGATCCGTCCGACGACGACGCCCTGGACGTCCTGGGGCAGCTCCAGGTACCGCCTCAGTGGCGGAGTCAGGTCGCCCATCTCGATGCCCAGGAACGGACGCACGACGCGACCGTGTTCCTGCAGGTCCTGCATGATGCGCATGGCCGTCTCGGCCGGGACGGCGAAGCCGATCCCCTGGGCGCCGCGGACGATCGCCGTGTTGATGCCGATGACCTCACCCCTGAGGTTGACCAGGGGGCCGCCCGAGTTCCCCGGGTTGATCGCGGCGTCGGTCTGCAAGAGGTCGCTGAGGGCCTGGGAGGCGTCCGGCAGGCGCCTTCCGCGTGCCGACAGGACGCCGACCGTGGCCGTCTGGCCGATCCCCAGGGGGTTGCCCAGGGCCACCACCCATTCGCCGGTGCGCATGCCCTGGGAGCTGGCCAGGCGGGCCACCGGGAAGGGGCGGACATCGTCGATCTTCAGGATGGCCAGGTCGGTGATCGGATCCGTACCCAGGACCTTGGCGGTGAACTGCCGGTCATCGGCCAGGGTGACGGTGATCCCCTGGGCCTGGCGGATCACGTGGTTGTTCGTCAGGACCACGCCTTCCGCTGCCACCAGCACGCCGGTACCCATGCCCTGGGGGACCGGAACCTCCTCGACCGTGGAGCGGCCCCAGGGGCTGTCACCGAAGGGGCCCGCCTCGAAGAGGCGCCGGCGCACCCGGACGGTGGTGTCGATGTTGACCACGGCGGGTTCGACGCGAGCCACGGCGTCGGCCACGCTGCCCGGGGCTGCAGCGGGCAGGGAGGCGGCCGGCACCGGGTCGGGGAGGGTGGGCGAGACCCGGGTGGCGGCGGGGACCGGCGGGTTGGCTTCAACCGTCCGGGTTCCCTGGCGGAACCAGACCAGCATCAGCACCATCCCGGCTCCCACGACCACACCCAGGAATCCGGCCAATAGGGCAGCCAGCGCATTGCCTTGCAGATTCTGACGACGCCGCATGGAGATCTTCTCCCAGACCTTGGTGACCCGGAACCCGAGCGGTTCCGGGTGGGGGGTGACCCGGAACCTGGGAAGGTCCGGGCCCGAAGTGGGGTCAGGCTGGCGGTGGGCTCAGCGCAGGCTGCTCGCCGTGGCCTGGGGGGCGGGTCGGTAGGCCACCGGGGCGTTGCGCCACAGGCCCTCCAGGTCGTAGAACTCGCGTTCCCGGTCCATGAACAGGTGGACCACCACGATGCCGTAGTCCAGCAGGATCCAGGCGCCCTCGCGCATCCCCTGGATGCTCTTGGGATGCAGGCCCTCGGCGGACAGTCGATCGTCGATCGTGCGGGCCACATCCCGGGTCTGCACCCGCGTGGGGGCGCTGGCCAGGACGAAGTAATCACACAATACCGAGACTTCCCGAAGATCCAGGACCACGATGTCGTGGGTCAGTTTCTCGTCGCACAGGTCTGCGATGCGCCGCGCCAGTTCCAAGGTCTCCACTCGTCGCTTCCTTTCGATGGCCCGTTCGGCCCGGCAGGGAGGTTGCAGCCGGAGGCCGCGATTCCTGCCTGTCCCGCCCCTCAGGGCCCCTGGTGGGGCCCGGAGTACAGACCCTTCCTGCAGATGTATTCGTGGACCGGCTCCGGGACCAGGTAGCGCCAAGCCTGCCCCCCCCGGATACGGGCCCGGATGTCGGTCGCCGAGATCTCCACGCCGGGAATCTCCAACCAGGATACCCTGTCCCGGTGCGACAGGTCCAGGGTGGCCAGGTGAGACTCGAGGTCCTGCCGCGAGCAACCGGGTCGGGATACCACCTGGAAGGTGTGCAGGAGTCCCAGCACGTCGTCCAGGCGGTGCCAACTCGAGCGGATCAGCGAGTCGGAACCCGCCAGGAAGGTGAACTCCCGATCCGGGTAGCGGCGGCGCAGCGCCGTCAGGGTGTCGAAGGTGTAGGAGACCTCGGGCCGCTCCAGTTCCACGGGACTGCAGTCGAAGAGTGGGTTGGCGTTGACGGCCATGCAGGTCATCACGTAGCGGTCGCGGCTGGGCGCGATCTCCGCGAGGTCCGTACGGTGGGGGGCCACCTGGTTGGGGATGAAGAGGATCCGGTCCAGGCCCAGGCGGATCCGGGCCTCCTCGGCCACGTGCAGGTGCCCCAGGTGGACCGGGTTGAAAGTTCCCCCCATCAGGCCGACTTGGAGCATGCCGGGGATCTACGCAGTCGGGTCGGTCAGACCTGCCGTCAGCGGGCGAAGGCGTTCGGCATGGAGTAGGGCATGGGGTAACGCATGGAGTTCGGCATGATGGGATCATTGGCGTTGGGGCCGATGTTGACCGGTTGCAGGGGGAACGCCTTCAGGCTGAACTGCAGGTAGAACTCGTTCTGGACCCCGCGATAGACCAGGCTGGTGACCGAGTCGTGGTCCTCATAGTTGATCTGGTAGTCCTGGTAGGTCAGGCGGCTGTTGACCAGATCGTAGACGCCCCAGTGGCTGACGGACAGACCGGGGGTGAGCTGCATCTTGACCCCGGCGTCGACGTTGCGCCAGACCGAGGTGTTCGGATCGTAACTGGACGCTGCGGTGAGGTGCAGGTTCGGTCCCGGACGCACGTCGACCCGGGGCATGATCTGGTGGAACTGGTTCGAGCGCAGGTCGTACCCACCCAGGATGGCCAGGCTGAACTGGTCGGCCCGGCTCAGCTCCAGGCCTCCCGTCAGGTTCTCGTAGGGGTAGGAGAAGTCGTGCTGGAAGGGGGTGAAGCCCTCGGGGAGCTGCCAGTTATAGTCCAGGCGCAGGGTTCCCATCTCTCCCAGGTGCTGCAGCCAGCCGGCCCGGGCGGCCAGCACGTACTGGGACTCGCCGGTGCCGTAGCACAACTGCCGCAGGCCGCCACCGAGCATCAGCCGGCCGGAGTCGTATTCCAGCGTCTGGTCGGGAACCTGGAGTTTCAGGTCGTAGCGCTGGGTCTGGAACATGCTGGGGCTCTCCTGGACCTGGCCGAAGGAGGCGGAAGCCAGCAGGGGGACCGAGCCCAGGTGCAGCGGGCGGCTGCGCACCGTCAGTTCGGGGTTGCGGTTCATGAAGAAGGTCCGCTGGCCCGAACTGTTCTCGAAGGCCAGTTCGCTGTCGAAGAGTTCCCCCACGTGGCGCAGGCTGCCCACGTAGTGGAAGCGCTCAGTGCGGGCGAAGCGGGTCGAAGCCGTGGCCAGGTCGGCGGACCACACCGTCGACAGTTCGGGCGTCAACTGCAGGTTGTAGTACATCCTCCAGGTCGTGTTCGTGTCGTACCCCGACTCGTTGTAATTGTGAGAGAAGTTCAGGATGCTTCCCGACGTGGCGCGGCTGGCGCTGACGACCGAGCTGAGGTTGTCAGGGTAGGACATGCCCGGAATCTCGGCACGGTTCGAGTTCAGGTCCCAGGAGATCCAGGTGTGGTCGTCCGGGCGGTAGTTCAAGAGGTTACGGACCTCGTAACGCTGCCGGTCGTCGATGCCGTCCTTCTGATAGACGTAGAAGCTGCCCTCGCCCTTGTCGCCAAGGGTATAGAAGTGCTCCAGTCCCCGGCCGATCCCCGTTCTGGAGTAGAAGTCCAGAAGGACGTTGCCATAGTTGGATCGGTCGAAGGCGTAGTCGAGGCTGCTGCGGACGAAGAGGCCGTCCGACGAGTTCGAGCCGATCTGGGGGATGAGCCTGCGGCGTCGGCGGTCCTGGGGGTCCAGCGAGAGGTTCAGGGTGGGCAGGGTGGCGAGGCGCCGGCCGTGCAGCGCCAGGCTGGCGTTCGCGGCCAGCAGTTGCTGGTTCGGGTAGATCTCCACGTGGTCGGAATGGAAGTCGTAATGCCAGTCGCCGGGAGAGGTGTCACAGGTGGTGAAGGTGGCGTCCCGCAGGTCCACCTTCGCCTCGGTCCAGTCTACCTGCTCGGCCCAGAAGAAGAGGTCCCTGTCCAGGGCCCCCCCTTCCACGTTGAAGTCCCGTCCCTGCCCCGCGGCCTTCAGCATCCGGGCGCTGCGCGTCGCCGGGTCCCAGGTCAGCGTGTCGGCGGCGATGAAGCTGTCCTGCCAGTAGAAGACGCACTCGCCCCGGGCCGTGAGGGTCCCGGTGGCGCGATCCATCTGGAGGTGCTGGCACAGCAGGCGGGCTCCCTGGAGGTCGACGGCGACGTTGCCCTCGGCGACCACTCCGTCCGGGGTCGACCGGATCCGATGGGCGACCGGGGGGGGGGGTTGGGCGGGCCGGA
>CAZQPM010000224.1:0-479 GCA_964595195.1 uncultured Burkholderiales bacterium
CGGTCATCCGCGTCGGCGCGGCCACCGAGACCGAGCTCAAGGAGAAGAAGCACCGGATCGAGGACGCCCTGTCGGCCACCCGCGCCGCGGTCGAGGAAGGGATCGTCCCGGGCGGTGGCGCCACCCTGGTGCACATCGCTCCGGCCCTGGACGCCATGAACCTGCATGGTGATGAGGCCGTGGGTGTGCAGTTGGTCCGCAGGGCCCTGGAAGTTCCCCTGCGCGTGATCGCCAACAATGCTGGAGTCGAGGGCTCGGTGGTGGTGGAGAAGGTCAAGACCCTGCCCAAGGGCCAGGGCTTCAACGCCGTCACCTTCGAGTACGTCGACATGATCCGGAACGGCATCGTGGACCCCGCCAAGGTCACCCGCTCGGCCCTGCAGAACGCCGCCTCCATCGCGGCGATGCTGCTGACCACCGAGACCCTGGTCGCTGAGATGCCCGAGAAGGAGAAGGAGACCGCTGCAGGTCACGCTCAC
>CAZQPM010000224.1:489-6877 GCA_964595195.1 uncultured Burkholderiales bacterium
GCATGGACTTCTAGGGCGCTCCAGGCCCTTCCGAAGGGCCGATCTCTGACGGCGAGGCCCCGCAGGGCCATCCTGCGGGGCCTCGCCATGTACCCGGCCGGGGGGGGGTCAGCTGGGGAGGACGGCGAACACCAGGGGGTGGTCGAAGGATCCGAAATCCCGATAGAGCAGGCCCGCCAGAAGTGAAGGGTGGTGGCTCATGACGCCAGGATACTCGGCAACATCCCAGGTGTCGTCCACATGGCCACTGTCGACAACCAGGAGTCGGGTTGTCCTCGCTCCGTAAGGGGCCTTGGCTTGGGATGGGCCCAGCAGCACCCAGGGGTCAGGTAGGGCCCGGGGAGGTTCCGTGTGCACCGTTCCGTCCGGGTCCCGCGTCAGCGCCCGGCTGCGCAGGGTCAGGAGCGACTCCGGAGGAGCCGTCTGGACCAGGCCCGCTGGGCAGGTGCCGTCGCGAGGATCCCAGGGCTCTCTCCAGATCCGGCTCATCAGGACCGTGCCTCGGCCAGGACGGGAGTACAGATCGAACTGATCGGAGAGTCGGCAGACGATCCCCAGTCCCGTGCCCAGGGTCCCCGCCGTCGAGTATCCGTCCACAAGGCAGCAGCGGACGTCGGCCATGCCGGGGCCCCGGTCCAGCGTCAGCAGTTCCAGGCCGACCTGGTTGCCCTGACTCAGGGTGCGCAGCAGCAGGGTTCCGCCGCCGGCGTGACATACCAGGTTGGAGGTCACCTCGCCGGTCAGCAGGGCGACCACATCCAGTTGCTCCTCACCAAAGCCCCGGGCGGCCGCCAGGCTCACCGCCGCCTGGCGGGCGGCGCGCAGATCGGTGGGCGCCTGGATGGCGCAGGAGTGGGTGCGGTCGGGCAAACCGGCGGGTTCCTTGTCGCAAGGGTGTGCAGTTCCGGGCCGAGGCGCTGGAACTCCGCTGGGACTATACCCCTATCGGCCTGCCGTCAATCCGGTCGCCGCGACGGGCCGGACCGGCCCTAGAGCCGGATGTCCTTCAGGATGACCAGGCGAGAGGGCATCCCCGTCCTCTCGGGGTCGTTGTCGCAGGTCAGGGCCATCTCGTAGGTGTTGTGGTCGTCCTCCCGCACCGCCAGGCCGGCAGCCCGGTTCCCGGGGGCGAGGTCCCGGGCCACCACGCGGGCGGGGCCGAAGCCGCCGGGCAGGAACCAGATCTGGTTGGAGCCGAAGCGCCGGGCGTCCGGGGACTGCGAGGCCAACAGGACCAGCAGGCCCTTGCCGGGGACGTAGCACAGATCGGAAAGGTGGAAACGCTGCCCGACGGCCTCCTCCGTGTCGGGAACCAGTTGAGGCTTGACGTCGCGCAGTTCCAGGTTCTTGTCGCGATTCATGACCTCGTCCAGTCGCGCCTCGAGGATCTGCACGGAGCCCTGGGCGTCCAGGGGCCGGGAGAGGCCGAAGAAGACCCGCTTCTGCCTGGGATCCACGGCGATCCCCTCGACCCTCATCGGGTTCTGCACCGTCTGGCCCAGGTGGCCCGTGCGCCGCAGGGCCACGTTCGGATCGTAGTTCACCGCGGCCGAGTCCTTGCTGAAGCGCTCGCCCTCCAGGACGTAGCGGTGCACGACGCTGTGAGCCTCCAGGAAGCGGATTGCGTTCTTGTCGTGGAAGTGGTCACCGGTGACCAGGAAGGCCTGGTCCTCCAGGCCGGCGATGCCGCTGTACCAAGGGGCCGGCAGGTCCCGGGGCAGGTCCAGGCGCAGGTAGCGTCGGCCTTCGCGGTCGAAGATATGGAACTGGTTGTTGTTGGAATCGGCGACCAGGATCCGGTCGGGAGCCAGGTAGAGGGCCCCCGTCGGGCGCAGATCCATCAGGATCCCTTCGTCCCCACGCATGTCCTTGGGGCTGTCCGTCTCGCCGGCCAGCACCCCGGCCGACAGCGCGGCCAGCAGGGTCAGGATCAGGAAGAGGCGTCGCATGGGGACCTCCGCAGGCTGTCGGATGCGGGTTCCGGCCCGGGCCGGACCCATCGCGGGCCTTCGCCCGTCCCTGGGAGGAGCCCTGCCGTTTCAGGTGCGCAGCAGGAAACCCTGGTGGGAGGCGGGTTCCTCAGCCTCGGGCTGGAGGGTCCGGGCCACGGTCTGGCTGCGGACCCAGGCGGTGTACCACAGGTCCCGCAGTGCGCGGGTCCCGGTGACCACCTGTTCGGTGACCAGTTCCCTGCCCTCCGGGCTGGGGTTCCAGGGGTTCAGCCTGCCCTGGGATTCCAGGGAGTACAGGCGCTTGACCTGTCCGTGCGACTGCCGCAGAAGCTCCATACCGAAGTTCAGGGGGTCGCCCTCCAGGACCCTGGGGGGGCCCAGGCGTTGGCGGATCTCCGTGGGGTCGAGCACCTGGTTGGCCAGGAAGACCTCGAATTCCTGATGCAGGCCTTCCCGGGTCCGGAAGCCGCCGGGGTTGGGTTCGACCTTCTCGTCCCAGCCATCGAAGTGGACCGTCGAGTGCAGCGGTTGCGCCGCGTCGGCCACGTAGTGGCTCATCATCCCCGCCTCGTGGATCAGGTTCTCCTCCAACTGATGAAGGTAGTCGGCGTTGGGAGCCCCCTTGCCGGCCTGGTCCATCTCCAGACGGTAGAGCGCGAATTCGGCCGTCAGCTTGTCGAAGTGCTCGGCCAGACCATAGGGGAGGGTGCCATTGAAGTGGACGCCCTGGCCCTCCCTCTGGACCCCGCTGTGCTCCAGCATGCGGGCGTAGGCGTAGCGATCCGGGGGCAGGTCCTGGCCCTGGAGGACCTCGAGGTTCATGTAGTGGTCCGGGGCTTCCGAGGAGGCCAGGTGCCGAAGCCCCTCCATGCGCCAGCGGTCCGGGTGGGGGCCCAGGATGGCCAGGCGCCGGACGTTGTCGCGCAGCAGCGGGGGCATGGCCTCGGGCAGGGCCTGGGCCGCTTCGGTGGGCATGACCTCGTGGGCCTTGCGGCCCCAGGTGGGCGAGACCTCGGAGGGGCGGGCCACCGAGGCGGTCGGGGCGGCCCCCCGACCGTGCAGCAGCACCTGGTCGGCAGGTTCGGCAGGCAGGGTGCCGGTTTCCCGGCAGTACGACCGGGTGGTCGGCAACGGGCCACCGGTGGACGGAACTGGTTGAATCACGACACGCCCCCTATCTTCATGATTCAGCATAGCGGACCGGGCGGCCTGACCATGTTTCCGTGACGTAAACTCCGGAGGTTCTAGACCTTGGCGTCCACGACCTCCTCCACGCCCAGGGTCTCGAAGTTGCGCAGGGGCAGGGTCAGGATCGAGTCCATGTCCTTGAGGATCCGGGACTGGATGGGACTGGCATCCTCCAGCAGCCGGTGCCGGATGGGGCGGTCCACCACGCGCAGCAGGGGTTCGACGTGCTTCATCACGATTTCGGCCCGGACCACCACGGGGGTGATCTCGCCGGTGGAGACCAGGCCCAGCAGGGTCTTCACCGGCTTGCCGATCACGAAGGCGTCGACCTCGGGGAATACGGCCGGTCCCATCTCGGACCACATCGAGGCCATGAAACTGCGCCTGCGGTCCAACTTGTTCTGGATCAGGATGACCCGGGGGACGTAGATGCCCTTGGCGCTGTAGCGGGTCTCCAGGGTCTTGCGGGCGCTCAGGTAGCGCCACATCTCGTCCAGGCGTTCGCGCGGGAAGTAGGGAGGCAGCCGGGCCTGGCCAAGCCCCAGGCGTTCCAGGGTCAGACGATTGCTCTCGGTCCAGATGACCTGCAGGCGGCCTGCGTCACAGTCCTCGATGTAGTCCCCCGACGGAGACAGAACCCCCACGTGCAGGGACTTACCCAACTGCTCGACGACGGGCAGGGCCTCGCGGGCGATGAAGGTGGGGCACAGCAGGGGCAGGGTGGCGGTGAGCCCCGATTCGTTGCGCTTCTTGACACCATAGGGGACCGGACCCGGCGGGGAGTAGCTGAAGGTGCAGATCACGCCGGTCTCGGGGTTCACGTACTCGTACTGCCAGACGCAGTCCTTGACGTCCTCCTCCTTGGTGGTGTGGGGGAGTCGGGCAACTGCCTGTTCCATCCGATCCGGGTCGGGGTTCTCCTTGTCAGGCGGTGCGACGAAGGCGATTTCGAAGCTCAATAAGGACGCTCCGTAGGGAGGATTGGTCTACCCGGGCCTTCGGGTCGGGGGCGCCTGCCCCTGCCGCCGCGACAGGACGAGCGGGCAGGACTCCTCCAGGCGGGAGGGCCTGCCCGGTGCCTCAGTCCTCGGGGGAGCCGGCGTCCTGGTTGGGGGAGTACATCCCCAGGGCCTGCATGTACATGTGCAGCAGGCTCTCCTGCTCTTCCCTCTCCTCCTGTTCCAACTTGCGCAGGCGGACCACCTGGCGCAGGACCTTCGGGTCGAATCCCTCCAGCTTGGCCTCCGCGAAGACCTCCTTGAGGTCGGAGGCCAGGGCAGCCTTCTCCTCCTCCAGAGCCTCGATCCGCTCGATGTAGTTCGTCAGCCTCTCGCTGCTGGCGTTGATCATGGCCGGTACTCCTCTTCTCTGATGCCGGGACATGTTCCCGGCGGCAATCCTTCTGCGGGCGCGGCGTGGGCCTGCCCATCCCCTGGCCGGGCCTGGGGAAGCATGGAATATTCCTCACGGCTGAAGATCCCTGCCGAACCACGGAAGGGTTCGGTAGAGGCCCCGTCGGGCGGGCCCTAATCGTAGTCCAGCAGGATCTGTCCCAGGGGTTCCACGTCGTCCGAGGCACAGGCCGGACAGCGCGGGGCCTCCTGGGTGAACGAGCCTCCGCAGGTGCAGTCGCCCAGGACGACCTGCAACTGCTCCTCCAGGTAGGACGCCGCCCGGGCCACCCGCTGCTGGCGCTCACGCAGGGGACCACCCGGTTCCTGGCTGGTCATGACCAGGGCGTGGAAGGCCTCCCAGGTGCGCGTGTCCTCGGCGTACTGCACGCAGCGCCAGGCTCCGCATCCCGAGCAGAAGCGATCGGCGTAGCGGAAGCCGCCGCCCCAGCGGGCGTCGAACTCCTCATGGCAGGAACGGCAGCGACAGCGGGCGATGTTCGACATGGTCGGTTCCTTCGGGGGGAGGGGGCGGATACCGTCCGGTTCGGGGCCATCCTGGCGGCTACTGGGGCAGGATCGTCCCCTCCCAGGTCTGCAGCCGGTGGCGGTGGGAGTCGTAGCCCACCAGCCAACCCTGGGTGGAAACGTGGTCCACCACCAGGAAGGGTGTGCCCACGGGATCCTTGAGGATGGAAAGGCCGAAGGTGCCCACCGGCAGACGGCAGCCCAGCCACAGGGCCCAGGGGACGGCGACCAGGACCAGGCACAGCAGGTTCAGCACCAGCGTCGTCTTCCAGGCTGCCACCAGGCTCCGCACGGACATGCCTGCACCTCCAGTGCGCAGGACTTGAACATGGCGGGGCTCGAAACCTGCCTGGCGGGAGGGGCCGGTTCGTTCTTCCCGAGACCCGCATCCCGACTCCGGACCCCGGAAGAAGCTGGAGGAACCGCCATGTCCTTGCCCACGTCGCTTCAGGTGTGGATCGATGGTCGCTACTACGACAAGGAGAACGCCAGGATTTCGGTCTGGGACCACGGCCTGCTCTACGGAGACGGCATCTTCGAGGGAATTCGCGCATACAACGGCCGGGTCTTCCGTCTGGACGAACACCTCGAACGGCTCTACCGGTCGGCCCGCTGCCTCGGGATCCAGATCCCCATGCCGCTGCCCGAGATGGCCGATCGGGTCGTCGACTGCGTCCGGAGGAACCAGTTGCGGGACGCCTACATCCGCCTGCTGGTCACCCGGGGCTCGGGAGACCTGGGGCTGGACCCCAGGAAGTGCCGACAGGCCTCGGTGGTGGTGATCGCCGACCGCATCAGCCTGTATCCTTCCGAGGCCTACGAGGCCGGCCTGAGGCTGGTGGTGGCTTCGACCCGGAAGAATGCTGTGGACGCCCTGAACCCGCGCATCAAGTCGATGAACTACCTGAACAACATCCTGGCCAAGATGGAGGCCATCCAGGCCGGTGTGGCCGAGTCGGTCATGCTGGACCGCAACGGTTTCGTGACCGAGTGCACCTCCGAGAACATCTTCACCGTCAAGGACCGTGTCCTCTACACCCCGATCGCGGCCGTCGGCATCCTGGAGGGCATCACCCGAGGCGTCGTCATGGAACTGGCCCGGACTCGCGGCTACCGCGTGGAGGAGGCCTTCATGACCACGCACGACCTGATGGCTGCGGACGAGTGCTTCGTGACCGGCACCGGGGCAGAGATCCTGCCCGTTGTGGAGGTCGGTGGCCGGGCCATCGGCGAGGGCCGGCCGGGCCCGGTGACCAGCGAACTGCTGACGGCCTACCGCGATCTGACCCAGCGCGAGGGTACCCCGATCGACGCCTGAGCGCGGCCGGG
>CAZQPM010000225.1:0-6851 GCA_964595195.1 uncultured Burkholderiales bacterium
GCGCCGCCGCCTGGGAGGGCGTGGTGCTGCGCGGTGGGTTCGGGCCGAGGGGACCGGTGACTTGCACGATGACTCTGAGCTCCGGACGCGAGATTTCGATTCCAGCATGCCCCGGGGATCGTCTCCGAGTCCCTATCGAGTTGTTAACATCTTACTTCTTCTGGGAAGCTTTCCGGGGCCTCAGCCCCTGTCTGCGCGAGGAGGTGGGGCCGCCCCGGTCTGGCGGGGAGGCGACGGGAACACGCCGCCCCGGCGGGAAGAGCGCAGGGGCAGGTGGGGGGCGTAGGAGGACCGTTCCGGCTGCAGCCAGTAGCGGGCCCTCCGCCCCAGGCGCTGTTCGCGCGGATCCGGGCTCTCCAACAGTTGGACGGCGTAGCCCAGGGCCGTGGCCAGGTCCAACTGGCGCAGGGCCCAGGCTGCGCCCCGGGCGACCAGTCCGTGGTGGCGGCCCAGGCACTGCACCAGGGCCTGCAGGACCTCGGGTGTGGAGTGGCCCAACTGGCCCAGGGCCTCGGCGCAACTCCAGCGCCGTCGCGGGTTCTCGCCTTCCAGTCCGCTCAGCAGGCGAGGCACCAGGGCCGGGTCGCGATACTGGCCCAGGGCCCAGGCGGCGTTCCAGCCCACCCAGCGGTCGCGGTCGGCCAGGGCCTGACTGAGGAAGCCGGGCGAGCGCGGGTCCTGCAGGACGCCCAGGGTACGGGCGGCGGTGCGCCGGACGTGGACATCCGGGTCCCCGACCAGGCGGTCGTGCAGGATGGGTGCGCCCTGCGGGCCCCCGCAGCCTTCCAGGGCGTGGGCGGCGTTGCGGCGCTGCTGGGGTGACCCGTGCCGGGCCAATTCCAGCAGCGCCGGTTCGGCCTCGGAGGCCATCAGCCGTCGCAGGGCCTCGGCCGCCGAGTCGGCCAGGTCCCCGTCTCCCTCCTGGATCAGGCTCAGGACCAGCCGCCAGGATCGGGCCACCGCCGGCTCGCCGATCTCCACCAGGGCGGACAGGGCCGCGTGACGGTAGGCGATGTCCGCCTCGGAGCGGACGATCCCGGTCAGCACTCCCACCCCCTGGTCTCCCGCAGAGAAACCCACGGCGGCGATCAGCAGCAGGGGGACGTCGCGCAGAGCCCGGCTGCGCCGGGTGAAGGCCAGGGGGCTGCGGCGGGGCAGGGGCAGGCGCACCGACAGGGCCTGGGCCAGGGCGGGTCCGGCCTGGTGGCGCATCTCCTGCCGACCGTGCTTGAGGGCCAGGAAGCAGCCCTCCTGGAGTTCCTGGTCGTCTGCCTGGATCCCCTCGAACAGGGCGTCCAGGACCTGGGGGCCCGGGACGTCGGCCAGCAGCATGGCGTGGAACTTGCGGTTCCGATTGCGCCGATCCCGGGCCTGCCGGATCAGCAACGGGACCAGTTCGGGGCAGGGGCGGTGGCTCAGGGCCTGCTGGGCGGCCAGGAAGAATTCCCGGTCCTCCCGGAGGGATTCCACCAGGAGCCGGATGGCCTCGGTCGACTCCACCAGGCGGATCGCCCACGAGGCGTTCAGGCGCAGGTTGCGGTCCCGGCTCTGGAGGGCCTCCAGGAGGATTGCGGACTGGCCACGACGGGCCAGCTCGTCGGCGGCCTGGTACCCCAGGCCGCGCAGGCGGCTGCCCAGGCGGCGGCGCAGTTCGGGAACCGAGGCTTCCGAGAGCGGTTGCAGGCGTTCCATCGACGGGTCGATCCTTGCCGAGCGGCGGGTGGTCTGTGACCCCTCTGTGCCCCCCCTGGGGCACGTTCCCCGGGCACGGTCTGTCTGGGATCGGGTTTTCGAGACCCGGAGGGGAAGGGCCTGTGCCCGGCGGGGGGCAGCCCCTCCGCCAGGTTGGAGGACCGCCCGGCCCGTCTTTGACCATCCTTCCGGTCGGGTGCTAGACTCCAACCCGTGGATGGTTCCGCTTCAGGCCCGGTTCCTTCCCGGGCGTCCAGGTTCCCGCTCTACCTGTCGGTCTTCCTCTCGGGGGCGGTCGTCATGGTCTACGAGCTGGTCGGCAGCCGCGTCGTGGCCCCCTGCCTGGGGTCGGGGCTCACGGTCTGGACCAGCCTGCTCGGGGTGATCCTGGGGGCCCTCAGCCTGGGCTACTGCCTGGGAGGTCACCTGGCGGACCGCCGACCCGGCCCGGAGACGCTGGCCACCGTACTGTGGTCCAGTGGGCTCCTGATCCTGGTCACAGCCCTGATCCGCGAGCCGGTGCTGGGTCTGCCGGTGGACCGGGACCACCTGGAACTCCACTCGGTCCTGGTGGTCGGCGTGCTCTTCGCACCCGCCAGCCTGGCCCTGGGCTGCATCCTTCCCCTGGCCACGCGCCTGGCCCTCACGTCCCTGGGGCAGGCCGGCCGGGACCTGGGCCGCATCTACGCGGCCTCCACCGCGGGTAGCATCCTGGGGACCTTCGCCGCCGGCTTCTGGTTGATACCGACCCTGGGAAGCGGAGCGATCCTCTTCCTGCTGGCTGCCCTGCAGGCAGGCGTGGCGATCCCTCTGGCTTCGCGTCGCTGGGTTCCCCTGCTGGCCCTGCTGGTCGTGGTGACCACGGGGGTCTGGGAACGCTCCCGCCCGCTGCCGCCCGGGGTGCTCCTGGACGTCGATACGGCCTACAGCCGCCTTCGGGTCATCCAGGGTTTCGACGAGCAGGGGCGGTCGGTCAACTACCTGGTGGATTGTCCCACCGGCGCCCAGGGAGCCAGCTACCTGGACAGTGACGAGCTGGTCTTCGACTGCCTGCGCCCCTTCCGACTGGTGAACCGCTTCCGGACCCATCCCCGGCGGGCCCTGTTGATCGGCGGCGGGTGCTTCTCCTATCCCAAGGACTTCCTGGTCGCAAACCCGCAGGCGACGATGGACGTCGTCGAGATCGACCCGGCCCTCCAGCCCCTGGCGCAGCGTTTCTTCCGTCATCGCCCGGATCCGCGGCTGCGGGTCATCAACGAGGATGGCAGGCTCTTCCTGAATCGCCGGCCCGGGCCGTATGATGTGGTCTTCCTGGACGCCTATCGGGCGGACGACTCGATGCCTCCCCAGTTGGCGACGGTCGAGGCCCTGCAGAGGGTCCGGGAGGCCCTGGTCCCCCAGGGAGTCGTCCTGGCCAATCTGTTGGGGACCCCCCAGGGCCGGGGGGGCGCCCTCCTGCGACGCCAGGTGGCCAGCTTCCGCCGGGTCTTCCCATCCGTCTTCGTCTTCCAGGTGGACCCCGACCGCAGGGCGACCGGTCCCCAGAACCTGACCCTGGTGGCCCTGAAGGACGACCGGGCCTTCGTCGCCCTGCCCGGTGAGGTGGCCCGGTCCGAGCAGGACCTGCGCGCCATCCTGGTCGGCCGGGGCGACGAGCCGCTGACCGACGACCACGCGCCCGTCGAGTACCTGGCGCGACAGCGCTGAGCCGGGCCCGTGAATCCCCTGGACACCCTTTCCCCTCTAGCCAGGACCTGGTTCGCCGAGAGCTTCGCGGCCCCCACCGAGGCCCAGGCCCTGGCCTGGCCGGCCATCCGGGCGGGACGGGACGTCCTGGTGGTGGCCCCGACCGGCTCGGGGAAGACCCTGGCGGCCTTCCTGTGGGGGCTCGACCGCCTGGCCACCGCGCCCGTGCCGGCGGTTGCGCAGGAAAGGTTGCGCCTTCTCTACGTCTCGCCATTGAAGGCCCTGGCTGCCGACGTCGAGAGGAACCTGCGCTCGCCCCTGGCGGGCCTGCGCCACGTGGCCCGTCGCCAGGGACTTCCCGAGCCCGATCTGCGCGTCTGGGTGCGTACGGGCGACACCCCTGCGGCCGAGCGCCGGCGCTTCCGCCAGGCCCCCCCGGACATCCTGATCACCACCCCCGAGTCGCTCTTCCTGCTGTTGACCTGCTCGGCCCGGGAGGCCCTGCGCTTCGTGGACACGGTGATCGTCGACGAGGTCCACTCCCTGGTGCCGACCCGGCGGGGGGCCCACCTGGCCCTGTCGCTGGCCCGCCTGGACGCCCTGCTGCCGCGGCCGGCCCGGCGGATCGGGCTGTCGGCCACGGTCCATCCCGTCGAGGAGGCCGCCCGCTTCCTGGGGCCCGAGGTGCAGGTCCTGCAGTCCCGATCCCCGCGTGAACTGGAGCTGCGGGTGGTGGTCCCGGTGGACGACCTGGCCGAGGTGGGAGCCCGTGAGGAGGAGGGTGGCGACCCCGACCGGCACAGTCTCTGGCCGCACCTGACCGAGCGCCTGCTCGAGGAGATCCGAGCCCACCGCAGCACCCTGGTCTTCGCCAACTCCCGGCGGGTGGCCGAGCGACTCTGCGCCCGGCTGAACGACCTGGCTGGCACCGAGGTCGCCCGGGCCCACCACGGCAGCGTCAGCCGCGACCAGCGCCAGGAAATCGAGGAGGCCCTGAAGTTGGGGCGCCTGCCGGCCGTGGTGGCCACCTCCTCGCTGGAGCTGGGCATCGACATGGGGGCCGTCGACCTGGTGGCCCAGGTCGAGGCGCCGCCCTCCATCGGCTCGGGTCTGCAGCGGGTGGGCCGGGCGGGGCATGGGGTCGGTCAGACCTCCCGGGGAGTCCTCTTCCCCAAGTGGCGCGGGGACCTGCTGGCCTGTGCCGTGGCCGTGGAGCGGATGCGCGAGCGCGCCCTCGAACCCCTGCGCTTCCTGCGCAACCCCCTGGACGTCCTGGCCCAGCAGGTGGTGGCCATGGTCGCTGTGGAGGATTGGACCGTTGGGGACCTGGGGGCCCTGGTGCGCTGCACCGCTCCCTTCGCGGACCTTCCCCAGGAGGCCCTGGAGGGCGTCCTGGACATGCTGGCCGGGCGCTATCCCTCCGACGACTTCGCCGAACTGCGTCCCCGCCTGAACTGGGACCGGGTCACCGGGGTGCTGTCGACCCGTCCCGGGTCGGGGCGGCTGGCCTTGACCAGCGGGGGCACCATCCCCGACCGGGGGCTCTACGGAGTCTTCCTGGCGGGGGAGGGGGGCTCCCCGGTGGGCAAGTCGGGCGCCCGCGTGGGCGAATTCCGCGTGGGTGAATTGGATGAGGAGATGGTCTACGAGTCGCGTCGGGGCGACGTCTTCGCCCTGGGCGCCTCCTCCTGGCGCATCGAGGAGATCACGGCGGACCGGGTCCTGGTCACCCCGGCCCCGGGGCTGCCGGCCCGCATGCCATTCTGGCGGGGCGACACGGCCGGACGCCCCGTCGAGCTGGGCCGGGCCCACGGCGTCTACGTGCGCGAGCTGCTGGGATCGTCCCGCGACCGGGCCCGCCAGCGCCTGGAGCGGGCCGGTCTGGATGAGAGGGCCGCGGAGAACCTGTTGCGCTATCTGGATGAGCAGCGCGAGGCGACGGGCCTGGTTCCCGACGACCGCATCCTGGTGGTCGAGCGCTTCCGCGACGTCCTGGGTGACTGGCGGCTGTGCCTGCATTCCCACCTGGGAGCCCGGGTCCACGCCCCCTGGGCCCTGGCCCTGGCGGCCCGGATCCAGGAGGAGACCGGGGTGGACGCCCAGGCCATGGCCACCGACGACGGCATCGTCCTGCACCTGCCCGACGCCGCGCGGCCACCCTCGGTGGATCTGATCCTCTTCGACCCGGAAGAGATCGCCACCCGGGTGCAGGCGGCGCTGGGCGGGTCGGCCCTGTTCGCCAGCCGCTTCCGGGAGTGCGCGGCCCGGGCCCTGCTGCTGCCGCGGCGCACCCCTGGCAAGCGCAACCCCCTGTGGCTGCAGCGACAGCGTAGCGCCGCCCTGTTGCAGGTGGCCAGCCGCTATCCGGACTTTCCCATGGTCCTGGAGGCCATGCGCGAGTGTTTGCAGGACGTCTTCGACCTGCCCGCGCTGCAGCAGACCATGCGCGACCTGCGCTCGCGCAGGCTGCGCCTGCATCCGGTGGACACGCCGGCTCCCTCGCCCTTCGCCAGCGCGCTCCTCTTCAACTACCTGGGAGCGCATCTCTACGATGGGGATGCCCCCCTGGCCGAGCGCCGGGCCGGGGTGCTGGCCCTGGACTCGTCGCTGCTGGCCAGCCTCCTGGGCCAGGCCGGGCTGCGCGAGCTGCTGGACGCCGAGGCTCTCGACGAGGTCGAGGCGGAGCTGGCGCGCCGGGTTCCCCAGCGGGCCTTGCGGGGCAGCGACGACCTGCACGATGCCCTGCGCAGCCTGGGGGACCTCTCGGTGGAGGAGGTGGTCCAGCGCGGCGGTCGCCACGAGTGGCTCGTGGAACTGCACCGCTCGCGCCGCGCCCTGCCGCTGCGGGTGGCCGGTCAGGACCGCTGGATCGCCATCGAGGACGCCTCGCGCTTCCAGGAGGCCCTGGGGTCGCCGCTGCCCCCCGGGGTTCCCCAGGCCTTCCTGGCCCCGGCGGTCGACCCGGTGGGCGACCTGGTGCACCGCTTCGCCCGCACCCACGGACCCTTCGTCCCGGAGGAGGTGGCTGCCCGCCTGGGCCTGGGCCGGGCGGTGGTGGCCGAGGCCCTGCGCCGCCTGGAGCGCGCCGGCTCCCTGGTGCAGGGCGAGTTCCGCCCCGACGGACAAGGGCAGGAGTGGTGCCACGCCGAGGTGCTGCGCCTCCTGCGCCGGCGTTCGCTGGCCCGCCTGCGCCGCGAGGTCCAGGCCGTGCCCCCGGCCACCATGGGCCGTTTCCTGCCCCGCTGGCAGGCCCGTTCCCGGGGCGTCGAGGGCCTGTGGCGGGCCCTGCAGCAACTGCAGGGCGCCAGTCTTCCCGCCAGCCAGTTGGAGTCCCTGATCCTGCCCTTCAGGGTGGCCGATTACAACCCCGCCTTCCTGGACGAGTTGTGCGCGGCCGGTGAGGTCGTCTGGGCCGGGTCGGGTGGGGTTGGCAGCGACGACGGCTGGATCCGCCTGTAGCTGGCCGACTAGGC
>CAZQPM010000226.1:0-6847 GCA_964595195.1 uncultured Burkholderiales bacterium
GTCTTCCTGATCCAGCCCACCTGCGGCAACGTCAACGACTCCATCATGGAGCTGCTGATCATGGTGGACGCCCTGTCCCGCGCCTCGGCCCGCTCGATCTGCGCGGTGATCCCCTACTACGGGTATGCCAAGCAGGAGAAGAAGACCTCGGGCCGCGAGCCCATCTCCGCCAAACTGGTCGCCAACCTGATCACGACGGCCGGGGCTGATCGGGTCATCACGATCGATCTGCACGCTGCGGCCATCCAGGGTTTCTTCGACATCCCCGTGGACAACCTGGTGGCCCTGCCGCTGCTGGCCAACTACTTCGAATCCAAGGGAATCTCCAACTCCGACCTGGTGGTGGTCTCCCCCGACGCGGGTGGCGTGGCCCGGGCCCGGGGCCTGGCCGAACGCCTGGGGGCCCGCCTGGCCATCATCTTCAAGCGCCGCCCCGAGCCCGACCAGGCCGACGTGATCGAGGTCGTCGGGGACATTGCAGGGCACACGGCCCTGGTGGTGGACGATATGATCTCGACGGGGGGAACCCTGGTCCGGGGGGTCGAGACCCTCATCCAACGCGGTGCCCGGAAGGTCTACGCGGCAGCCCCCCACGCGATCCTGGCCGGCAACGCCACGCGCATCATCCAGAACGCTCCCATCGAGGAACTGGTGGTCACCGACACCGTTCCCCTCCCCGAGGAGGCCAGGGCCCTGAAGAATCTGACGGTCCTGTCGGTGGCTCCGCTGCTGGGGGAGACGATCCGGCGCAACTACTTCAACCTCTCGGTGAGCAAACTCTTCGACTAGGAATCGGTCTGCCGACCCGGGTCGATTCGCGAGGCTTGACAGGCCCGACCCGGTAGGCTTAGAATCGTCGGGCATTTGCCCCGCCATGGCCCCGTCCGGGGTTCTCCCCAGTCGGCGAGGTCGAGTCCGGGTCGCGACTTTCCGGCCTTCCCTGGAACCGGGACGGCCTTTGCAGGTTTCGAGGAGGATCACGATGTCCCAGGTGAAGCTGGAAGCCAACGTTCGCGAAAAGACCGGCAAGGGTGTGGCCCGGAAGCTGCGCCGCCAGGGTCGGGTGCCGGCGGTGCTCTACGGGCACCATCTCCAGACCCCCATGATCCTGGATGTGGACGCCAAGGAGATGGAGGGTGTCCTGCGCACCGCGGGCCGCACCGCCATCATCAACCTGGCCGTTCCGGAAGGCAACCAGACGGCGATGCTGGCTGACTACCAGCGCGACGTCTTCGGAACCTGCCTGCTTCACGTCGATTTCAAGCAGGTGCGGTTGGACGAGAAGGTCACCGCCTCGGTGCCCGTGGTCCTGGTCGGCGCCTCCAAGGGCTTGAAGGGCGGCGGCGTGATCGAGCAGTTGATGCGCGAGATCCAGGTTGAGGCCCTGCCCCTGGACATCCCCGAGCATCTCGAAGTGGACATCACCGAGATGGACCTGGGCGACCACATGACCGTGGCTGACCTGAAGCTGACTGCGAACATGTCCATCCTGGCCGCGCCGGAAGAGACCGTGGCCGTCATCCACGTGCCTCGCTCGGTGACCCTGGCCGAAGAGCAGGCAGCCGCCGAGGCCCCTGCTGCAGAGTAGGTCCGGCATGCGCGAACCCCCCGAGATGGGGCCAGAGGCGGCGGGAGACGAGGGTCTTCCCGCCGCTTCTGTCTTCCTGATCCTGGGGTTGGGAAACCCCGGGCCCGAGTACGCCATGACGCGCCACAACCTGGGCTTCATGGTGGTCGACGAGCTGGCGGCCCGGCACGGCCTGCAACCCCAGGAGCGCACCCGCCTGGCGCTGGTCGGGCCGGGCAGGATCCGGGACCAGCGGGTGGTCCTGGCCAAGCCCCGAACCTACATGAACCTCTCAGGCCAGGCCGCCCAGTCCCTGGCGGCTCGCTTCCAGGTGCCTCCCCAGCGCCTGCTGGCCCTGGTGGACGACTTCACGATCCCCCTGGGCCGCGTGCGCCTGCGCAAGGACGGCGGCAGCGGAGGGCACAACGGGCTGGCCAGCCTGTTGGAGTGTCTGGGAACCCGCGACTTCCCCCGCCTGCGCCTGGGCATCGGCCCCCTCCCACCGGGAACCGACCAGGTCGACTTCGTCCTGGGCCCCTTCGAGCCGGCTCAGGAGGAGGCCCGGAAGATGGTGGTCCAGCGGGGTGCCGACGCCGTGGAGTGCTTCCTGGAACACGGCCTGGAGAGCGCCATGAACCAGTTCAACGGTTCTCCCTCATAGGACCTGGGACACCTGCAGGAACCACCAGGCCGCGCCCGCCAGGCCCGCCAGTTGGGCCAGCACCACCAGCCCGCCGGCTCGTGCCCAGGCCCTCTGGACGACCCGGAACTCCTCCACCCCGGGGAAGGGACGTTGCCGCCAGGCCATCTGCCCGCCGAAGCGCCCCAGGAGCAGGTTGGGCAAGGGAAAAGCCCAGAAACCCAGGAGCAGGCCCAGACCCAGCCAGGGCATCCGATGGGCCAGGGCCCAGGGTCCGCCTCCCAGGAAGGCCGCCCAACTCCACCCTCGCACGGCGGGGTCATTCAGGCATGGAATGGGATTCCCCGAGGCCAGTGAGGAGCCGCCACGGGCCTCGGCAGCCTGCCGCGCCAGGTCCGCCTCCAGGGCCCTGAGAGCCTCGGGGATGCCCTGGGGGCCGTCCTGCAGCAGGCACTGCAATCGGATACCCGCCAGCAGGTCCTGGGCGGGTCCCTCTGGAGTCGAGGAGGACATGCCGACAGGGTTCGGGTCCCCTCCCCGCCCCCCCTCTTGCGGTACTGCCGGTTCAGGAACCCGAACCGCTCCAGAAGGAGACCGTGTTCCCACCCGCACTGCGAGCCTGCTGCAGGGCCGCCGTCGCCCGCATGGTCAACTGTTCCTCATTCACCGCATCGTGGGGAATGCCGGCCACCCCGAAGGAGGCCGTGATGCGGACCTTGCGGGGCCCGCGGCCGAAGGTGCAGTCCTCCACGACCTTGCGCACGCGCTCGGCGATGTTGAAAGCACTGTTGCGATCGGAATGGACCACCAGCACCGCGAAGTCGTCTCCCTCCAGGCGGGCCATCACGTCTGTTTCCCGGCAGTTCGAGCGCAGCACCTCCCCCACCCCGCGCAGGACGGCGTCGCCGGCCTCCTGACCCAGGGTCTGGTTGACCTCGGTGAAGCCGTCCAGGTCCATCAGGATCAGCGAGACGGGGTAGGTGTAGCGCCGCCCGCGCTTGACCTCTTCGCGCATCCGCTCTTCCAGGTAGAGGCTGTTGTACAGAGGGGTCATCGTGTCGTGGATGCCGTGGGCCACCGTGCGCTGGAAGAGGATGGCGTTGCCCAGCGAGATGCTGGCCAGCTCGCAGAAGTCCGCCAGGGTCTCCAGATCCTCGTCGGTGAAGGCGTTCTCCTTGGGGCGGCCCAGATAGACGGTGCCCAGCACATCCCCCTTGGTGGCCAGGGGGGCCACCAGGGCGCTCTTCTCCTCGGGCACGACGGTCGCGACCGTCGTGCCGTCCAGACTGACCGAGCCCGCATCGATCTTCAGGGGCTGCAATTTGGAGGCCACGTGGCCGGGAGCTCCTTCGCCGATCTGCAGGCTGAAGTTGCGGAAGAGGTCGGTATAGGGACTGGCCGCGACCTCTGCGAAGAGTTCGCGGTGCCCCTCCACCTCGTCGACCATGAAGATCACGCAACTCTGACATGGGAGCAGGGCCTGCAGTTGTTCGGTGATGGCCAGCAGGGTCTCGGACAGGGCCAGGCTGGAGGAGACCTGGCGGAAGACCTCCGTCAGCCGGTTCTGACGCTCGAACCGGGTCTGCAGACGGGCCAGTTGCCGTTGTAGCTGCATCTTCTCGCGGCGGGACTGCTGGGCCACCTCGCGTCCCTGGTCCTCGGCCAGCTTCTCGGTGGCCTGGACCGCCAGTCGGGCCTCGTGCAGGCGCTTGAAGTTGGACTCCAGTTCCTCGCGGACCCCATCGAGTTCGCGCTTCAGGGCCAGGATGGCGTTCTCGCGCTCGGCCACCTCGCCGTACATCTGGCCCACCTCGGACTTGGCCGCCTGGATCTCCTGGAAGAGCAGATCCTTCTCCTGGCGGGACCTCTCCTCGACCCGGCTGCGGTCCTCACCCTCGCCCACACAGATGGCGTACAGCCACAAGAGGAGGACCGTCACGGCACCCTGGGCCCCCGTCAGGCGGAAGAAACTGGAGACGTCCGCAGTCTCCAGACGGCCGACCAACGAGAATCCCAGGATCACCCCGTAGAAGATGCCCCCCAGCACCACCGAGATCAGGGCTCCGCTCGTGCCGTAGTGCAGGGCCGTCGACAGGACGGGCAGGGTGAAGCCCAGCACCAGATAGGCCGGCCCGAAGTAGTAGGTCAGGCCCACGCCCATCATGGTGTCCATGAAGAGGATCAGCAGCGCCAGCAGTCCCCGAACCGGGGCGCGGAAGCTCAGGAAGCCTGCACACGAATGATACAGCAGGACGGCCGTCGTCAGGAGGGCGGGCATCTGCTGCAGGACTTCAGGTGGGGGGTTGGAGTAGTCGTGGTGGTTGCCCGTCAGGCCCAGGGCCAGGAGCACGCCCACCACCCGGACTCCCGCCACCAGGAACAGGCGGAGACGCGGTGATCCCCCACCAGGATTACCAGATTGGGCTGCCATCGATCCCTTCCTTAGGAAGCCGGGTACCCCTCGCGCGGAGGGTCCCCGGGACCCCAACCGCGCTTGGACCCTTCCGGGTGGTCGACCTCGCAGGGCCGGACTCGGAGGAAGTTGAACCTTCTTGAAGTGCGCGGCGACTCCTGGTCGGGACCGATTCTTCGAGCACGTGTTCGCGCCGCCGCCGCGCACCCCGCACCACGGCGCTGCGGGTCGTTGAGCCCCCTTGCCGGGACGCCCCGCCAGGGATAGACTCCTGATCGCTGAACGCGCGGTCAGCCGCCACACCGCCCCCTCCCGAAGGGGGCTTTCGGAGCACCAAGCCATGGCTACCACCCTCACCTCGGCCAGCCTCCTCGAGGCGATCTTTGAACCGATCCAGGCCCTGCCGGCCTTCCAGGAATTGCTGCGACGCCTGGATCAGGGCCTGCCCGCCCGGTGCACGGGAGCCGTGCGATCCTGCCGACCGGTGCTCCTGGGAGCCCTGCGCCGGCACCTCCAGGGCCCCCTGCTCTGGGTGACCCCCTCCTCGGACGGAGCCGAGCGCCTGGTCCAGGACCTGCAATCCTTCCTCGGCGAGAAGGACCGTGCCAACCTCTTCCCCGAGAAGGAAGGCCCGCGCATGCTGGGCGAGGAGGCCGGACCCGCCGACCCGATGCGCCTGTCGATCCTGCAGTCGTTGGACGAAGGCCAGCCGCTGCTGGTGGTGGCCCCGGTGCGGGCGCTGCTGCAACCCACCGTGCGCCTCGAGCACCTGCAGCGAGGCAAGATCTCGCTGCGCCAGGGCGAGATGATCGACCTTGAGCTGCTGCTGGAGTTGCTGGTCAACGAGGGTTATCACCGGATGCCCATGGTCGAGCGCCGGGGCGAGATCTCGGTGCGCGGCGGCATCATCGACGTCTACCCGATCACCGGTGATCCGGTGCGCATGGAGCTGTTCGGCGACGAGGTGGAGTCCATGCGCCGCTTCGACGTGGACACCCAGCGATCCGGAACGGCCGTAGGGGAGGTGTTGCTGCTGCCCGCGCGCGAGGACGTGGAGGGAGCCTGGCTGAGCGACTACCTGCCCCGGGGAACCTGCATCTTCCTGGAAGAGCCCTCCCAGTTGCGCCTGCACGCGATGGAGGGCTACCAGGAGTGGGCCGAACAGGGTGGAGAGGGTGCCTGGGAGCGGGTCGAGGCCATGCTCGAACCCTTCCGCCGCGTCCACCTGACCGCCTGGGAGGCTCCCGGAATGCCGGAGGGGGAACCCCAGCCCCTGGCCTTCCCCTTCGAACTGGAATCGGGCTTCGCCGACCGCGTCGAGGAACTGCTCAGGGTGCTGCCCCAGTGGCAGGAGGAGGGACGCCGGGTCGTCGTGCTCAGCCGGCAGTACATGCGCCTGAAGGAGTTGTTCCGGCAACGCGAGGTCGGCCAGGTGTTCACCGACCCCACCGCCCGGCTCCGAGCGGGGCAGATCCTGCTGCTGCAAGGAGCGGCGTCGGAGGGCTTCCGGCTGCAGATGGCTGACGGGGTCCTGGACTTCCTGACCGACCGCGAGATCGTGGGTCAGCGCCGGCAGCGACGCCCCAGTCGCACCGTGGACCGGGGCAGCCTGCTGCGCCTGGACGAGTTGGGCCTGGGCGACCTGGTCGTCCACCTCCAGCACGGCATCGGCCGCTACCTGGGGGTCAAGAACCTGGCGCTGCAGGGCGTCAGCCGGGACTTCCTGCACCTGGAATACGCCAAGGGCGACAGCCTCTACGTTCCGGTCGAACAGTTGGATCTGATCCAGAAGTACCAGGGGATCGAGGACCGCCTTCCCTCGCTTTCCCGAATGGGCGGCCAGGAGTGGAAGCGCACCCGGGCCCGGATCAAGGAGGAGACCCAGCGCATCGCCCTGGAACTGTTGCGGATCTACGCCCAGCGCGAGATGGCCCACGGCTACGCCTACCCGCCGGATACCGACTGGCAGAAGGAGATGGAGGACGCCTTCCCCTACCAGGAGACTCCCGACCAGTTGCGCGCCATCCGCGAGGTCAAGACCGACATGGAGAGCCCCCGCCCCATGGACCGCCTGGTCTGCGGCGACGTGGGTTACGGCAAGACCGAGGTGGCCCTGCGCGCCGCCTTCAAGGCCGTGGCCGAGGGCCGCCAGGGGGCGGTCCTGGGGCCCACCACCGTCCGGGCCGACCAGCACTTCCAGACCTTCTCGGAGCGGATGGCCTCGTAT
>CAZQPM010000227.1:0-6808 GCA_964595195.1 uncultured Burkholderiales bacterium
CAGCTTCCGCCTTTCCATGGATGGCCGCACCCTCATGTATCGCTCGGGGAACCGGTTGCGGGCCCTCCCGGCTGGCAAGAAGCCCGACGAGAAGGCCGAGGATCGCCCCAGCCGCAAGTCCGGCTGGATCGACCTGGGCCGGGTCCGCCCCGCGCTGTGGCCGGCCCGCGAGTGGGGGCAGATGTTCCGCGAGGCCTGGCGGCTGATGCGCGACCAGTTCTGGACCGGCGACATGGCCGGGGTGGACTGGGACGCGGTCTACCGTCAGTACCTGCCGTTGTTGGGGCGGGTGGGCACGCGCAGCGAGCTCTCCGATCTCCTCTGGGAGGTCCAGGGCGAGCTGGGCACCTCGCACGCCTACGAGTCGGGTGGGGACTATCCGGGCGAACCGGAGGATACGCTGGGCCACCTGGGCGCCGACTTCGAATACGACCCTGCGACCGACAGCCATCGGATCGTGCGGATCGTGAAGGGGGACTCCTGGGATCCGGCCGGGGACTCCCCGCTGCGGCGCCCCGGGCTGGACCTGCGGGAGGGCGACCGCCTGCTGGCCATCAATGGCCGTCGCCCTGGCCGGGGTACGGGTCCGGGACCCCTGCTGGTCAACCAGGCCGGGGTGGACGTGCAGTTGCGCGTGGCGCGGGACGGCGAGGAGCGCACCCGGGTGCTCAGCGTGCGCACCCTGCGGGACGAGACCCGGGCCCGCTATCGCGCCTGGGTCGACCAGAACCGGCGCCGCGTCCACGAACTCTCGGAGGGTCGGGTCGGCTACCTGCACATCCCGAACATGGGCCCGGGAGGCTACGCCGAGTTCCACCGCGGCTACCTCGCGGAGGTGGACCGCCCGGGCCTGGTGGTGGATGTCCGCTACAACGGGGGAGGGCACGTCTCGCCGCTGCTGCTGGAGAAGTTGTCCCGCCGCCGCCTGGGCTACGACGTGCCGCGCTGGGGGGCGGCGATCCCCTATCCCCAGGACTCACCCCGGGGGCCCATGGTGGCCCTGACCAACGAACTGGCGGGTTCGGACGGTGACGTCTTCAGCCACGTCTTCAAGCTGATGGGCCTGGGGCCGCTGGTGGGCAAGCGGACCTGGGGCGGCGTGATCGGCGTGTGGCCCCGGCACCGCCTGGTGGATGGGACCGTGACGACCCAGCCCGAGTTCGCCTTCTGGTTTGCGGATGTGGGTTGGGGGGTCGAGAACCATGGCACGGATCCCGACGTCGTGGTGGAGTGCGCCCCCCAGGACTACGCCGCGGGCCGCGACCCCCAACTGGAGAGGGCCCTGGAAATCTGCCTGCAGCAGATCCAGGCCCACAAGCCGTCGTGCCCCGAGCCCTTCGTCGACGGGAGTGGTCTTCGCACAGCCTTCTAGCGAGACGAGCCAGGGCCGGTCGTCACGAAGCCTTCCGGCGTGGCCCGAACCTCGAGGCGGGTCGGGGGGGCCGGGACGCCGCCATCCAGGTCGGTGACCTCCACGCTCAGCAGACGGCCGGGCCGCAGGGTCACGAAGCGCTCGATCCAGGTCGGGGCCTCCCCGGCGCGCTCCCTCCAGACCCAGGTGCCCGGGCGCTGGCCGGCCGGGACCAGGGCACCGGACCGCACGTGGGTGAAGGCCCTGCCGGTCCAGCGCAGCAGGCGGAAGCGGGTGGGGCGCACGTCCGACTTCTGGTAGGTGCCCAGGAGCTCCACCCTTCCGTCGCCGTCCAGGTCGCCCAGCACCTCGACCTCCCCCCGGTCGAAGTCACCCCCGAAGACCAGGGGCTCGGACGGGCTCTGGGGGACGGCCGTGCGGCGTGGGCCGGCCCACAGCAACCGATCCCGACCATCCAGCACCAGCAGTTGCCCCAGGCGGACGCCCTCCTGGGTGAAGGCCTTCAGGGCCACGATTTCGGGCCGGCCATCGCGGTTCAGGTCCACCGGGCGCTTCCAGGTCAGCCCCGGGACCCCGGAGGACGGCGCGCCGGCCAGCAGGAGAAGCATCAGCAGGACCAGGGCTCGCACTCGCATGGGGCCCTCTTCGACCCCGGTCGGGGGGGAGCCTGTAGGTCCTCGGCCTCCAGGCCCGGGCCGGCACCCAGGCGTCAGCCGTCAGACGTCAGGCGTCAGGCGTCAGGCGTCAGCCTTGATGTATTTCCCCGGCCATGCGCTGCAACTGGATCAGCTCCTCCTCCCAGAACTCGCGACTGGCCGCGTCCGGGTAGAAGCGCTGCACGGCCGGGTCGTCCCGGCGGGTCGCCACCCAGGCGGCGTGGCGCACCGTGCGCAGGGCCTGCAGCAGCGGCACCAGTTCCAGGCTCTGGCGGTCGAAGTCGCGCACCTCCTGGTAGGCCTCCAGCATCGTCTGGCGCAAGGCCCGGGCCTCGTCGTCGGTCCCCGGCACCATGAGCCACACGTCGTGCACCGGCGGGCCCTGCAAAGTGTCGTCGAAGTCCACGACGTAAGGCCCCGCGCCCCACAGCAGGTTGGCCCGGTGGAAGTCCCCGTGGATCCGGATCGACTCGGTCCGACGCAAGAGGGGCTCGGCGGCCCGGGCCAGGTCCTCGGCGCAAGCCAGGAACGCGTCCGCCAGGTCGACGGGCACGACGCCCTGGTCGCGCAGGCCCCGCAGGGGCGCCAGGGCCCAGTCCTCGGGGAGCAGGCGGGGGCGCTTGCGGAAGGGCTCGCGGGCTCCGACCTGATGGATCCTGGCCAGCACCTGGCCGGCGGCCTCGGCCACGTCCCAGGTGATCTCGTCGGGGATCCGGCCCGGGACGGCCGGGAAGATCCCGAAGAGGATCCCGCCGATCCGGCCCACCGTGCCGGCCAGGCTGCGGTCGACCCTCCGTGGGGCGGCCACGGGCAGCCCGGCCCGGGCCATCTGGCGCAGGAAGCGGTGCTCCTCGGCCACCTGCCCCGGGCTCCAGCGCCCCGGGCGGTAGAACTTGCCGACCCAGCGGCGCCCCTGCTCGTCTTCGCCCAGGACCACGCGGTTCTCCAACGAGTTCAGGAAGCGCTCGCCGGGGCAGAGATCGATCCCAGCGGCGGCGAAGGCGCGATGGATCCGGTTCGGGTTCAGGGCTCGGAAGGAGTGCATGGCCGCCCCTCTTCCCGGGCCGCCGGGGGGCACCTGCCGTGGCGGGCGTGGGCCCGCGGAAGGGGGAGGAGTTGAACCACCGAGGGCACGGAGAGCACCGAGGGCGCGCGGAAGGGAAGGAGGGCGCGTGCAGGGCCCGCGGAAGGGGGGCGGAGTTGAACCACCGAGGGCACGGAGAGCACCGAGGGCGCGCGGAAGGTCCGGAGGGCGCGTGCAGGGCGCGTGGAAGGGGGGCGGACCCGGTCGGAGGTCGACTTCCCGGATCGGCTTGTGGTAAGGTCGGACCGGACTCGCCGTCCCGCGAGGTCCCAGCCCGGCCTGGAGGATGGGCATGCCCGAAGCGCCACGCCACTCGGTGGTGGTCCCGGTCTACAACGAGGCGGCCGTCCTGGAGGCCTTCCACGCGCGCTGCTCGGCGGCCTTGCGGCAGCTCGGGGAGGGCTGCGAGATCCTCTACGTGGACGACGGCAGCACCGACTCCTCCTGGGAGGTTCTCCGGCTCCTGGCCGGGTCCGACCCCTGCGTGCGCCTGCTCCGCCTGTCCCGCAACTTCGGTCACCAGGTGGCGATCTCGGCCGGCATCGAGTACGCGCAGGGGGACACGGTCACCACCCTGGATGCCGACCTGCAGGATCAGCCCGAGCTGATCCCCGCCATGGTCGAGGCCTGGCGCCAGGGGGCGGACGTCGTCCTGGCGGTGCGTCAGGGGCGGCGGGGCGAGGTGTGGTTCAAGCGCGTCTCGGCCAGCGCCTTCTACCGCCTGATCAATGGGGTCGCGGACGTCCGCCTGCAGCCCGAGAGCGGCGACTTCCGCCTGCTGTCACGCCGGGTCGTGCAGGCCCTGGTGGCCATGCCCGAGCGGCATCGCCTGGTGCGCGGCATGGTGGCCTGGATCGGCTACCCGACGGCCACGGTGGGGCATCTTCGCGACGCTCGGGCGGCCGGGAACTCCAAGTACTCCTTGCCGCGCATGGTGGCCCTGGCCCTGGACGGCCTGGTGGCCTTCTCCAACCGGCCCCTGCGGCTGGCCACCTGGCTGGGGTTGCTGGTGACGGCTTCGGCCTGCGTCGGCGCCCTGGGGCTGGTCTGGACGGTCGTGGCCGGAAGCGGCGCGCCAGCCCAGGCCTGGTCCTCGCTGGTCGTGCTGATCCTGCTGCTGGCCGGTGTGCAGTTGCTGACCGTCGGCGTGCTGGGGGAGTACGTAGGCCGGATCTACGATGAGGTCCGCCGCAGGCCCCTGTACCTGGTGCGCGAGGTCCAGGGCTTCGACGAACCGTCGCCAGCAGCCGGCCAGGGACCCCACGGCGCGTGAAGGTGCTGCTCTTCAAGCCGATCGCCCCGGTCTACCACGTGGTGCAGCCGCCCCTGGGGCTGGGCTACCTGGCCCGCCTCCTGCTGGACGGCGGGCACGAGGTGACGCTGTGGGACGCCGGCCGCCTGCGCCCCACCTGGGAGGACTTCGCCCGGCTGGTCCGGCAGGGGGGCTTCGAGCTGGCCGGGGTGCAGGTCTTCACCCGCGACGTGCCCTCGGCGCATCGGCACCTGCGCTTGGTGCGCCAGGAGTCGCCGTCCACCGTGCTGCTGGTCGGCGGGCCCCACGTCAGCGGGGACCCGGTCGGAACGATGGAGCTGATGCCCGAGGCCGACTTCGGCTTCGCGGGCGAGGCGGAGGCGGGCCTGCAGGCCTTCCTGGACCTGACGCCGGCCCGACTGCAGGATCCCCAGGCCCTGGCCGGGGTTCCGGGTCTGGTCTGGCGCCGGGGCTCCGAGGTCCTGGTCAACCCGAACCGCCCGCCGCAGGACCTGGACGCCGTGGGCTTCCCGGCCTGGGAGGTCATGCCTCCCGGCTCGTATCCGGTGGCGCCCCACGGCCTCTTGTGCCGGCAGACCCCCGTGGCTCCGCTGGTCACCTCGCGGGGGTGCCCCTTCGAGTGCACCTTCTGCGCGGCCCGCTCGGTGGCGACGCGGCACTTCCGGCAGCGCAGCGTGGCCGACGTGAGGGCCGAAATCGAGGTGCTGGTGGGCACCTACGGTGTGCGCGAGATCCACATCGAGGACGACACGTTCACCCTGCGCCGCGACTACGTCCTGGAGTTCTGCCAGAACCTGGTCGAGGCGGGCCTGGGCCTGACCCTGGCCCTGCCCAACGGCGTGCGCCTGGACACCCTGGACGCCGAGGTCCTGGTGGCGATGGAGCGCGCCGGTTTCCACTCGCTGGCGGTCGGCATCGAGTCGGGCTGCGACCGGGTCCTGGGCCTGATGGGCAAGGGCTTGACGCGGCAGGCGATCGCCGAGAAGGTCGCCCTGGTCAAGGCGCACTCCTCCATGGCGCTGACCGGCTTCTTCGTCCTGGGCTATCCCACCGAGACCGAGGCCGAGATCCTGGAGAGCATCCGCTTTGCCCGGGAGCTGCCCCTGGACCACGTCACCTTCACTTGTTGCATGCCGCTGCCGGGTTCGGCCCTGTGGGACGAGTACCGGGCCCGCCGGCCTGGGCCCGTGCCCTGGGAGGACTTCTTCTTCTACCACGCCGTGGAGGGGTTGTCGGACCTGCCCCCGGCCCGCCTGCGAGCCCTGCAGAAGCGGGCCATGCGCGAGTTCTACCTGCGCCCGCGGGTGCTGGCTGCGGCGGCGGGTCGCCTGCGCTCGCTCGATCAGTGGCGCTTCGCTGCACGCCGCCTGGTGGAACTCTTCGTGCGCTCGTAGGGCGCGCCCCCGGCGATGTGTCCCCACCCTCGGTCTCCGGGTGGGGCGACGGGAACGAGTCCTCTCCGTCGGGCGCGGGTCGGACTGGCCCGTCTGGAACGGTGTCCCAGCGATCGAGCGCCTGTTCGAAAAGGGCCGAGAATGTCGGATTTCAAGTCCGTTGAGTTTTCTTTCATCCCGGGACGGTATCCATGGGTTGACAGCGCGCCGGCGAGGCGGCCGACGGGTCTGGCAACTCCACCAGCAAGGAGCCCTATCGAAATGGACAGCGTCTCCGCCAGGACCGGCATCTACCAGGTCAGTTACAGTCCGGTCGGGATCGCCCTGGCCACCAGCGCCCTCGACTCCAGCAACCAGGCTGATCGTTGGGATGTGGCGGATGGGTACCTGGGCACCTCCCTGAAGAGCATCCTCGAGGCCTCCGAGACGACGCCGGACGAGAAGGTCCTGGCCCGGATGGGGCTGGCCATGGGCAAGGGCCATGAAATGACCTGGCAGAACTCCACCAGGGCCCGTCACGCCGTGGCCAGCGCCGTCGCTTCGAGCATGCCGGGACCCATGGGCGCTGTCCTGGCCCAGGTGGCCCTGACCGCGGCCGACAAGGCAGACCGCTGGGACAACGCCAACCACTTCGCTGGCGAGGGGCTGAAGGCCGTGCGGGAGAACGACCAGACATCGAAGTTGGAAAAGGCCGTCGCGGATCTGGGCCTGCGCATGGGCAAGGGTGATGACTTGACCTTTGAGAACGCCGCCCGGGCCCAAGGTGCGGCGCTGCACGCCGTGGCCGATGGTGCCAGCGGTCCGGCACCGCAGGTGTTGGCCCAGGTGGCCCTCAGGGCCTGCGAGAAGGCGAATCGGTGGGACAACGCCGACCACTTCGCTGCTGAAGGGCTGAAGGCCGTGGTGGCCGACGCCGAGGCCACGCCGGTGCAGAGGGAACTGGCCCGCAACGGCCTGCAGGCCACCCGCCGGGGCGTGTCCTTCGAGGGCTCTGCCAGAGCCCGCGCCCAGGTGCTCAAGCAGATCGTC
>CAZQPM010000228.1:0-6774 GCA_964595195.1 uncultured Burkholderiales bacterium
CTTCTTTCTGGAGCAGCGCAGGCGGGAGTCACCGGGGCCGAAGGCGGCACGGGACCTGTGACCGAGACCACGAACACCACGATCGATCGGACCGACAACGTCCATCGCGTCGACACCTACAAGCGTTCGGACACCAGCAGCCGCACCGACGCCTACAAGACCAACACCAAGGTCAACAACGTCTACGAGTACGCGACCCAGACCCACTGGGCCTCGCCCGCGACGGTGTACAACCACACCTACTCATCGAAGACCTGGGTCGGTGGCCCTGGCCTGAAGTACGGTCAGGCCGGCGGTTGGGGTACCGGTCCGGCCAAGCCCGGCCGCTACGTTTCCTACAGCACGTCGACGTCCTACGCCGGCAGCGGTGTCCAGACCCTGAGCAGCTCGTCGCGGACCGATTACCTGGGCCGGTCGACGTCGTCGGTGACCCAGACCACCGTGAAGCCCGTCACGACCTACGTGGGCCGCGACACCAGCTTCGTGGGGCGCCAGACCGATTTCTCCCGGGTGACCACGGTGACCTCGGACCGCAACACGAATTCCAGTGGCAACGCCATCGTGATCGGTGACGCCGATGCCCTCGGGGCCGCCTACGTGGCCCAGGGTACGGTTTCCCAGCACACCAACATCAACGTGCATCACGATGACACCTATGACCACACGGATACCTACCTCAACGTGGACAAGTATCACACGGTCAACAACTACACGCATACGACGAACGTCACCCACACCGACAAGTATCGGACGACGACGTCGCAGACGCTGCAGAACGTGACCTACTACCAGGTCAACCATTCCGAGACGATCTCTCCGATCGTCCTGGACCTGGATGGTGACGGTGCCCTGGAAGCCTCGGCTGGCCAGTGGCTGCCGCATCCCGCCAGCTTCGACAGGACCCGGGTGGCTCTGTTCGACTTCCACGCCAACGGCTTCCCGATGGCTACCGAGTGGCTGGGCCCGAATGACGGCCTGCTGGTTCGCCCTCACGAGGACGGGACCGTGGACGGCTCCTGCCTGTTCGGCAGCAACCGCGGCTACAGCAACGGCTACGAGGCCCTGGGCGGTCTGGATGCCGACAACAATGGCCAGGTCGAGGGCGCTGAACTGCTGGGCCTGATGGTCTGGCAGGACTCCAACTCCGACGCCGTGGTCGATGATGGCGAGTTGCTGAGCCTGGACAGCCTGGGCATCACCGCCCTGAGCGTCCAGCACAACAACATGAAGGGCTCCTACGTCCGCAACGGCAAGTCCTTCACCTCCTTCGACTGGTGGCCTTCGGCGATGGAACTCCGCAAGAAGCGGATGGGCCAGGAAGCCTAAGCCCTATAGCTAGAGGGAAAATCAGGAGGGCCGGGCTTGAAAGCCCGGCCCTCCTGACGTTCTGGAGAGGATCGCCGGGGCGATCAGCGGGCCCAGTGGACCAGGCCGACCTCCGCGGTTCCCGGCAGGTCCGGGTGCACCGGGGTTACGCGCACACCGAAGCCGAAATTGCCGGTCTGTTGGGGGCGCAGGGTGCCTCGGTATCTGTGGATGCCGTCCTGGCTGCCATGGCAGGTCAGTTCCATCTGCTGAGGGTCGGCGATCTCGCCCTGGCGAACCCGCCCGGCGAAGACCTCGACGCGAACCTGTTCCGGAGTCAGGGTCCCCAGGCGGGCACGCACATCGAACTCCATCGCCTGGCCGCGGTCCAGTTCCAGCATCTGGGGTATCTCGGCCTCCAACCCGACCTTGCGCCAGGCGATCTCGGTGTCCTGGCGCCAGCGTGCAACCTGGCGCGCGGCCGCATAGCCCTCGGCCGCCATGGCCAGGCCGCGCTCGCAGGCAGGCATGTACAGGTTCCGAGTGTAGTCCACCAGCATGCGATGGGTCGAGTAGGTGGGGGTCAGGGTCCGGATCGAGTTCTTCATCCGCTCGACCCACCCATGGGGGATTCCAGCCGCGTCGCGCTCGTAGTAGAGCGGGACGATCTGCTCCTCCAGGGTGGCGTACAGGGAGTTGACGTCCACCTGGTCCTGCTCTTCCATGCTGGCGAACTCACGCTCTTCGCCGATCGCCCAGCCGTTGTGGCCATCGAAGCCCTCGGCCCACCAGCCGTCCAGGACGCTGAAGTTCAGGACCCCGTTCATGGCGGCCTTCTCGCCTGAGGTTCCGGAGGCTTCCAGTGGGCGGCGCGGGTTGTTCAGCCAGACGTCGACGCCCTGCACCAGGTGCCGGGCGAGGTCCATGTCGTAGTCCTCCAGCAGGATCACGTGGCCCGCAAGTTCGGGCATCCGGCTGAAATCGTGGATGCGCTTGATGAACTCCTGGCCGGGACGGTCGGCGGGGTGAGCCTTGCCGGCGAAGACCAGGCAGACCTCCCGGCCGGGGTTCAACAGGATCCGCTTGAGCCGCTCCAGATCGCTGAAGAGCAGGACGGCCCTCTTGTAGGTGGCAAAGCGTCGGGCGAAGCCCAGGGTCAGGACGCCGGGGTCCATCAGGCCCTCCACCTCGCGGTGTCGGGCGGCGGATTCGCCCAGTCGGCGCAGGCGGTTGTGCATCGACTTGCGGGCCCGCTGGACCATCCGCACCTTCAGGTGCTGGTGCGTCTCCCACACCTCCTGGTCGGGAAGGCTCGCGGCCTGCCAGGACTTGCGGTCATCGGGATGGCTGCGCCAGTTGCGGCCGACGTGGCGGTCGAAGAGGTCCGCCATCTCGGGGGCCACCCAGGTGCCCGTGTGCACCCCGTTGGTGATGGCCCGGATCGGGACCTCCACTTCGGGAAGGCCCGGGAAGACCGACTTCCACAGCCCGCGGGAGACGGCTCCATGCAACTGGCTGACCCCGTTCTGGTAGCGGGACATCTTCAGGGCCAGGACCGTCAGGCTGAAGGGCCCGTCGGGCTGGTCGGGGCTCTGGCCCAGGCGCATGAACTCCTGACGGCTCATCCCCAGCCGTCCGCGCAGGTTCCAGAAGTGCGGCTCCATCATCTCGGGGCCGAAGGAGTCGTGGCCGGCGGGCACAGGCGTATGGGTCGTGAAGCAGACGCTGGGAGCCAGGGCCTCGATCGCTTCGCGCCAGTTCAGGCCACCCTCCACCAGTTCGCGCATCAGCTCCAGGGTCAGGAAGGCCGAGTGGCCCTCGTTCATGTGCCAGACCTTGGGCTGCAGGCCCAACCTGCGCAGGGCCCGCACGCCGCCCAGGCCCAGGATCTTCTCCTGGGCGATCCGCATGTGGCTGTCGCCGCCGTACAGCTTGGCCGACAGGTTGCGGTCCTCCAGGGCGTTGTGCTCGACGTCGGTGTCCAGGACGTACAGGCGGACCCTCCCGACCCGGATCAGCCAGACGCGGGCGTGCACGGTCCGGTCGGGCATCTCGACCTCGACGACCACCTCGTGGCCCTGGGGGTCCAAAGCCTTCTCCGCGGGGACGTTGGCGAAGTTGAGGCGCCGGTAGCCGGCTTCCTGCCATCCCTCTCCGTTGATCTGTTGGATGAAGTAGCCGTGGTTGTACAGCAGGCCGACCCCGACCATGGGGATGCCCAGGTCCGAGGCCGTCTTGAGGTGGTCACCCGAAAGGATGCCCAGGCCGCCCGAGTAGATCGGCAGGCTCTCGTGCATGCCGAATTCGGCCGAGAAGTAGGCGATCGGGTGGTCCATGTGGTTCGGCCAGGCCTGGGAGAAGCGGGTGGCCTCGGGGTCCATGTAGTCCCGGAACTCGGCCATGACCTGGTCATACTGCTCGAGCCAGGTGGAACTGGAGGCCGCTGCCTCCATCTGCTGCTGGTCCAGCCTGGCCAGGACCTCGACCGGGTTGTGTCCGACCTCCTCCCACAGTTCGGGATTCAGCGAAGAGAAGAGCGCCAGGGCCTTCGGGGTCCAGCTCCACCACAGGTTGCGGGAGAGTTCCTGGAGACCGGCGATCCGGTCGGGAAGGACGGGGCGCACGACGACGGTGCCCAACAGATGCAAGTGAGTCGACCTCCTGGAATGACTTCGTCGCCCGCAGGGCGACGATCGGGGTTCCCTGAAAGGGCGAGCTACCGCCCGGAAAGTGGTATCTGCAGGTATTCCATCAACTGCATGTCCAGGCACCCAGCGGGGCCCCGGACTCCGCGGACCAACAACCAGATCCACAACGCCAGCAGGGCCACCCCGGCCAGCAGGCCCAGGAAGGTCCGGGCCTTGCCGTGGCGCTTCTCCTCGGCCTCCTGGCGCTGGACCTCCCGGCCTCGTTCCTGGTTGCCCCGGTCGCGCTGGAACTTCTCGCGCATACCGTCCAGGCGTGCCTGGACCTGGCGGACGGCGCCCGAAAGAAGGGGGATTTCGGCTCGCAGGGAGCCGCGCGCGGGCGCCGGGTCGGGTTGACCCTCGCAGCCTCCGGCAGGCAGGGGAGAATCCAGCTTCCAGCCACAGGCCTCACAGAAGATGGCGTCCTGCAGGACCTTGGCCTGGCAGTTCGGACAGGTGGGCATCGGGAACTCCTCGTGGGGGGATGGACCGGGTGGCCTTCGGGGAGGGTCGGGGGCATACTGGCCGACCCGGTGGCCCGGTGTCAAGACCTTGGGGGGGGCGACTTCTCCTTCGAGGCCGGCCCCCCTGCCGCTTCGTGCGCTCAGGAGGGCGCCGGGCCCGCCTGCGAGGCCTTCTCCTGGGCCTTCAGGATGAGGTCGGCTCCAGCCCGGATCCTGTCCATCCCGCGGTCCAGGTGTTCGCGCTCCTGGCTGGTCAGGTGCTTCTCCAGCAGTTCCACTCCCTGGACCACCGAGCGGGTGCCTCGATCCATCAGGTCCCGGGTCGCGGCCACCAATTCGCGCATGGCCTCACCGGGGAGGTTCTCGGGCGTCGGCACGGCCTCGAAGGCCTTGCGTCCGGTGCGGGCCTTCTGGGCGAACCACTCCACCTGGGTGCGCAACTCGTTGCGGTCCAGGGCTCCCTGCAGGTAGGCCTCCACGGTGGACTCCAGGCGGACCATGTTCGTGAAGGCCGGGCGACCCGGATCCGTTTCGCGGACCTCCATGGTCTGGTTGGGCAATCCCGCAATCTCCGGCAGGGTGGCTCCGCACTGCGAACAGGTGCGCGAACCCGGAGAATTGGCCTTCCCACAGCGGGGGCAGGCGGCTCCCTGGGGAAGCGCGGCCTGCAGCAGATCATGCTGCACCGAGACCAGGACCTCGGCGGCCTGCAGCAGGGCTTCGCATCCCACCTTCAGGTGGTCCCGGTTGCGGTCCTTGAAGTAGCGGGCCATCTCGTCCAGAGCTGCGCCCATCCGGTCCAGGGCCTGGGCCGCCATGGGGAGCAGGCGTTCGACCTCCTCGTTCTCGCGTGGGGCCCCCGACGTCGTCGCGAAATCCTTGCGGAACTCGGTGTAATGGGCCCGCATCCAGTCCAACCTCTCCTTGAGGGTTTCGGAAGGGTACTCGCCCTTGGCCACCCCTACCGCCACCCGGACCAGTTCCTGGACGTAGGGCGACCTGGAGAGGGTGGGGAAGGATTCCTCCTCCAGGCGCATCTCCTCGAAGACTCCGAAGAGGACTTCGACGGCCTGTCGGCCTCGGGCGCAACCCCGGGGCAGGCGGGACGCATCCCCATCCTTCAGCCACTGCTGCAGGTCGCGCAGGGCCTCCTTGAGTTCGACCAGGGCCTTCTCGACCCGGGGCGGAGCCGAGCGCGTCAGGGGGGTGCGCGGTCGCACCTTCATGGTGGCAGCGAAGCGTTGGGCCAGGACTTCGCTGAATTCGGCCATGATCCTCAGCCTCTCGGCCAGATCCCGGGCGTGGAGTTCCGGATGAGCAGGGTCCTCCGCCGCCATTCGGGCCGCCCGGATCAGGTCGTTGAGGTAGGGAGAGCGGGAGAGTTCGAAGGGGTCCATGCTGCGGCGTTTCGATGCCCTTCGGGGCGGCCCTGCCGCAGGCCCGCAAAAGCAGAAGACCACCCGGGGGATGGCCTTCAGGAAAGCCGGCGACCGGGGGCGCGGCTCAGAACATCATGCCCGGGCCGAAGGGGCTGGTGTGGTGGCCACCGATGTGGCTGCCGACGCCCCAACCGATGCCGCCACCCAGGAGGCTTCCCAGGGCGGCACCGCCCATCATGCCCATCGGGCCCATCGTCGAGCCCAGGCCGACACCCAACAGCATGCCCAGCCCCGAGCCGATGGTGCTGCCGGCATAGCCACCCATGAAGGCCCCTGCCGGGTTGTAGTTCCACATCGGGGCGCCCATCATCCCCATTCCCGGGGCGCACATCCCGCCCATACAGGACATGGGACCCATTCCCCACATGGGGTTCATTCCGAAGCCGAAACCGATCCCGGGCATGAACATGGTGTTCGCCCTCCCTGCAAGTATATCGCCCTCATCCTAGCAGGTCAGGGCTGGATTCGACAATCGAACATACATTCTTGATCGGGGTCTGTTCTCGTGAGGGAAGATGCCTGAACTCCAGGGCTTTTTCGAGTCTTCGCGGGGCGGTCCGGAAGGTAACGCCCGTGTGAACATCTCGGGAATCGGGTGAAGTGCCCGAGGCGCCTGGAGGCCTGCGGTTCCGGAGCCGCAGGCCTCCGGGGGTAGGGGGGGCGGGCCGACTCGCCGAAGGGGCCCGGAGGGGATGGTGCGGTCCGCCGCCAGCGCCGGAGGTTCCTGTGCGAGTCCTGTCAGCCACGTTCCTGGTCCTGGTGCTGCTGGCCCCCTCCTGGGCCGCTCCGCTGCGGGCCCTGTTGCTGGTCCAGTGGTCGGATCTGCATCTTGGGCACGAACAGACCCGGACTTCCCAGGTGGACTCGGCCGTCGCCGAG
>CAZQPM010000229.1:0-6770 GCA_964595195.1 uncultured Burkholderiales bacterium
ATGGCGCCCCGGGTGACCGGGGCGCGCCTTTTCTTATGGCGCCCCGGGTGACCGGGGCGCGCCTTGCGTTCTTGGTGGGAGCCTGGCGGCGCAAGTGGGGCCAGGCGACGCAAGCTGGGGCAATTGGCGCGGGATGCGCCAGATCCCGGCGCAGGGGAGCGGCCTGCCCGGGGCAAAGATCCCCCCATGGCTTCCGCATCGCCGCCCCTGCCGGTCGTCCCGGGAACGCCTGCCGACCTCGTGCTGGGCCTCAGCCTGAAGCGCAAGGCTTTGTTCTACCGCGAACTGGCCACCGTGGTGGAAGCCGGTCTGCCCCTTGCCCAGGGGGTCCGCCTGGCCGCCGGACACGCGGTCCCCCGGATTGCCGGCGCCCTGGCTCAGGTCCTGGACCAGGGGCACCTCCTCTCCAGCGCCCTGGGCCGCCACCCCTACTACTTCGGCGAGTTCGAGAGGGCCCTGGTGGTGGCCGGCGAGTCCGGCGGCAGCCTGGACCGGCGCCTGGTGGACCTGGCCGCGACCCTCGAGGCGCAGTATGCCATGGTCCAGGACCTGTTGTCGAAGATCTGGTATCCCCTGATCGTCGCGCACATGGCCGTGTTCGTCCCGAGCCTGCCGCTTCTCGTCGTCAAGGGCCTCGGGGCCTGGCTGGCCACCACCCTGGGCCTGTTGGTTCCCCTCTACGCCCTGACCCTGCTGGCCTTCGTGGTCTATCGACTGGGTTCGCACAGTGGAGCCGTGCGCATGGGGGTGGACCTCTTCCTGGACCGGGTTCCCTTCCTGGGGAAGGCCCTGCGCCTGCTGGCGGTGGCCCGCTTCCTGGACTGCCTGGGGCAGTTGTACCAGGCGGGTCTGCCCGTCACCCGGGCCTTGGATCTGGCCGCCCGTTCAACGGGGAACGCGCTGGTCTCGGCCCGACTGGCACCCGCTTCCGGCCTGGTCGACCGGGGCGCCACCCTGACCCGAGCCCTGGCCGAGACGGGCATCCTGCCGACCCTGGCCCTGCAGATGCTCCAGACGGGTGAGGAGGCCGGTCGTCTGCCCGACCTGATGGAGAAGACCGCCGCCTGGCTGCATCAGGAGGTCGGGTTCGCCTCCCAGAAGGTGATGACGCTGCTGCCGGTGCTCCTGATGCTGGTCGTGGGGGGGATCGTCGGGTTCCTGGTGATCCGCTTCCATGCCGGTCAGATCCAGGCAGTCCTGAGCCTGTAGACGGCCGGCCGAGGACCGGTGGGCGGGTGGCCGGGACGTTTCAGTTCAGACCGAACCGGGCACGCTCCATTGAGGAGGATTCTCCGGACAGGGAGCGGTGACGATGCATCTGGTGCAATCCGCGTCGGCAGGCGTGCAGGGTCTGGCGGGAAGAGGAGGGAGTCGAACCCTCCGGGCGTTGAAGCGCCCCAACGATTTTGAAGACCGCGGAGGCCACCGGGCCCCATCGCTTCCCGACTCCTCCTTCTTGAAGGGCGCTGCGATCCCTGCGCAGATGTCGGCTGGAGACCGCCAGGAGTTTGAGCGGGAAGCCCTGGTCCATCGGGCGGCGCTGATGCGCTACGCCCTGCGCCTGGTGGGACCGGAGGGGGACGCCGAGGACCTCGTTCAGGAGTGCTTCGCCCGGGCCCTGCGCTTCTTCCACCAGTACCGGCGGGGCTCGAATTGCCGGGCGTGGCTCTTCCGGATCATGCAGAACCTGCACATCAACCGCTGGCAGGTGCGCCGGCGCGGGCCGGTCTGGATGCCCCTGGAGGAGGCTGGGGACCACCACCTCTTTCGGAGCCAGGGGCGCCACGGCCTGGCGGGGGAGGAGGGAAACCCCGAGCAGGCCTACTTCGCCGCCAATCCGGCCCCCGAGATTCAACGCGCCCTGGCCTCGCTGGCCCCCGAGTTCCGGACACCGCTGGTGATGTTCGAACTGCAGGGCTACTCCTACCAGGAGATCGCCGAACGCATGGGGACGCCCGTGGGGACCGTCCGCTCGCGCCTGAATCGAGCTCGCAAGCGCCTGCAGCGGCTGCTCCAGGACTATCGTGGCCTGCTGCAGGAGCACTCCCTGGAGCGGGCCAGTTGAGTCGGCCCGGATGAACGGCCCCCACGGGCGACCGCTCGTCGCTCCCCTCTGGATCGAGGTCCAGGGACAGATTGAAGCAGAGGCCGGCACGGGGACCTGATGACAGGTCGATTCAGCCTATCCAGTTCAGGCGCCGGCCACCCGTCGACAGACCGTTCAGTTCTCCAGGTTGGCCCGGATCTCGGTGATCAGGAACTCCATGATCTCCGAGGCGATCGGCAGGATCTTCTCCTTGAGGATGCCGGTGAGGGCCTCGCGGGAGTTGACCAGCTTGTGCCTCCTGGCGAAGGCCACGATGTCCTCGTCCGGAATCCACGACATGGTCGGCAGGTAGTAGGCCACCTCGACGAATCGCTTGTCGGCCTTGCCCACGTCCGCCGAGCCGCGCACGGAAAGACGCCGGATCTGCGAACCGTGGGGGCCCTGCTGCAGGGTGTCCCGGATTTCCTGTTCGCTGCCCCGGTAGGGGGCCGACAGGACCAGGAGGTTACCCGTGCCGTCCTCGGCGACCTCGGTCTTTTCGAAGGCGAAGGTTTTTGAGCTCTGCACGTCCAGGAAGCGAAGACCCCCCAGTTTGGTGGGGCTTCCCTGGGCGACGTAGCGTCCGAAGATGTCGGTCAGGATGACGTTCACCTCGTCGGCCAACCGCTCGAGATCGATCTGGGTCTGGGTCTGGGCCATGGGTTCTCTCACCTCGCCAGGTTCTGCCGCTTGGAGCGGCACGGAAACGAAGGTTCCGCCTGTCCACAGGCGGAACCCGCGTATGTTCTGCGGTACTTCCCCACTTCCTGCCGCGGTGGCCGACCGGCTTCCCCCGGGAGTCTACTGGGGGGTCAGGCGACGGGGACCCCGGCTTGCGGAGAGGTCATCAGGCCCAGCACCCGGCATAGGGCCCAGGTCAACTCCGAGCGGTTCATCGTGAAGAAGTGGAAGTGTTCGACGCCCGCGTTGCGCAGCAGCAGACACTGGCTGGCGGCCACCTGCATGGCCAGCAGGTTGCGGATCTCGGGGATGTCGTCCAACCCTTCGAAGAGGCGATGCAGCCACGGCGGCACGGTGGCCCCGCAGGTCTGGCTGAAGCGGATCAGGTTGGCCACGCTGGTGACCGGAAGCAGGCCCGGCACGATGGGGATCTGGATCCCCGCTGCCCGGGCCCGGTCCAGGTAGCGGAAGTACAGGTCCACATCGAAGAAATACTGGGTGATGGCCCGGGAGGCTCCGGCGTCGATCTTGCGCTTGAGGTTGTCCAGGTCCCGGTCGATCGAGCCCGACTCGGGGTGCCCCTCGGGGAAGGCCGCCACGGTGATCTCGAAGTCAGCCAAGCGACGGAGCCCGGCGACCAGGTCGCTGGCGTGGGCGTAGCCCTGGGGATGAGGCTGGTAGCGGCCCGTGCCCGGGGCCGGGTCACCCCGCAGGGCCACCAGGTGACGGACGCCGGCTTCCCAGTAGCCGCGGGCGACGTCGTCGACCTCGGCCCGGGAGGCGCCCACGCAGGTCAGGTGCGCGGCGGGGGTCAGCCTCGTCTGGCGCAGAATCCGCTTGACCGTGCCGTGGGTCCGCTCGCGTGTGGAACCGCCTGCCCCGTAGGTCACCGAGACGAAGGTGGGTTCCAGGGGTTCCAGCCGGACGATCGCCTCCCACAGGCGGGCCTCGGCTTCCTCCGTCCTGGGCGGGAAGAACTCGAAGGAGACCTGGGGGGGGCGGGTTCCGAAGAACTCCTGCAACTCGGCAAGCGACAGGACCCTGTTCAAGAGATGACCTCCCAGTCTGGGACTCGAGCTCCAGGCGCGTGGGCGGAGACCCTGGCCGCAGGCTACCACATCCGCTCGGGGGCTGCCAGTCCCGGAGCGGCGCCGGCTTGCGCTGGGAATGGGGGAGGATCGGGCGGAGGCAGCGAAGGCCGCCCGGTCATTCCCCAGACCGGAGGACCTCCCCATGCTCCGTAGGATCCTGTGCGGCCTGGCCCTGGTCGCCACGTGGGCCGGGCCTGCGCTCGGCCAGCCCGAGGGCCGCCTGGACGTCGAGTACACCCAGTTCACCCTGCCCAACGGGCTGCACGTGATCCTCCACGAGGACCATACGGTGCCCGTGGTGCACACGAACCTCTGGTACCTGGTGGGCTCGGCCAACGAGCAACCCGGCCGCACGGGTTTCGCCCACCTTTTCGAGCATCTGATGTTCGAGGGTTCCGGGCACGTCGGCGAAGGGGAGTTCGACACCCTCCTGGAGGGAGTGGGCGGCGACAACAACGCCTCGACGTCCCAGGACCGCACCAACTACTACACCTCGGTGCCCTCCAACGCCCTGGAGTTGCCGCTCTATCTGGAGTCGGACCGCATGGGCTACCTGTTGCAGTCGATGTCCCCCGACATCGTCGACCGCCAGAGGGACGTCGTCAAGAACGAGATGCGGCAGAGCTACCTGAACCGGCCCTACGGAGCCGTCTGGCTGGAACTGCCCCGGATGCTCTACCCGAAAGGCCATCCCTACAACTGGCCGGTCATCGGCTCCATGGAGGACCTCAGCGCGGCGGGCTTCCAGGACGTGGTGGACTTCTTCCGCCGCTACTACGTGCCCGACAACGCCAGCCTGGTGGTGGCGGGAGACATCGATCCGGTGAAGACCCGGGCCCTGGTCGAGAAGTGGTTCGCCGAGATCCCGGCGGCGGGACCCGTCCCCCCCGCGATGGCCCCGGCGGTCCGACTGACGGGGGTGCAGCGCCGCACGCTGACCGACCAGGTCGAGCTGCCCCTGCGCCTCCTGGCCTGGCCCAGTCCGGCCCTGCTGGCCCCCGGGGATGCCGAGATGGACCTCGTGGCCTCGGTGCTGGCGGGCAGCAAGAACTCCCGGCTCTACAAGCGACTGGTCTACGATGAGCAGATCGCCGCGCAGGTCTCGGCCTCCCAGATGAGCCAGAGGCTGGGATCGATCTTCACGGTCCAGTTCATGCCCCGGCCCGGGCATACCCTGGACGAGATCCAGCGTGCGGTCGATGAGGAGCTGGACCGCCTGCGCCGCGAACCGCCCCAGCAGCAGGAGCTGGACCGGGCCCTCAACGGGCTGGAGGCTGCCTGGTACCGGTCCCTGGAGAAGACCTCCCAGAAGGCCGACCAGTTGAACGCCTACTACGCGTCCACGGGAAACCCCGACTACTTCCAGGAGGATCTGGCCCGCTACCGGGCCCTTTCCCCTCGCGACCTCTCGGCGGCGGTCCAGCGCTTCCTGACTGCCGGCGAGAGGGTCGAACTCTCCGTGATGCCCGCCCCGGAGGAATCCAAGTGAAGCGCTGTCTGGCAACCATCCTGACCCTGATCCTGCTGGCCACGGCGGTTCACGCCGAGTCCCCCGACCGCACGACCCCCCCCCGGCCAGGGGCTCCGCCTTCCCTGCGGATGCCGACCATCGTGAAACGGCAACTGACCAACGGGATCCCGGTCTGGTTCGTCCGGCGCACCAAGGTCCCCCTGGTCTCGGTGGGCCTGTTGGTGCGGGCTGGAGCGATGCACGACCCGGTGGGGCGCTATGGGCTGGCCTCCTACACCGCCAGTTGCCTGGATGAAGGGGCCGGTTCGCGGGACTCCCTGGCCTTCGCCGACGCCGTCGACATGCTGGGGGCCGACCTGTCGGCCTCGGCGGGGTATGACGCTACCCTGGTCACCCTGGAGGTGCCCACACGCCGTCTGGAACCCGCCTTGGACCTGATGGCGGACATGGTCCTGCGGCCCCGGTTCCCCCAGGCGGAACTCGACCGCCTGAGGGGCCAGGCCCTGACCGGCTTCCTGCAGATGCGGCAGGACCCCACCAGCCTGGTCAGCGCCGCCTACCTTTCGGTCCTGTACGGCCCCCATCATCGTTATGGGACGCCGGTCGCCGGGCAGGCCGTCCAGTTCGCGGGACTGGACCGTCGGGACCTGGTGGAGTTCCACCGTCAGGCCTACCGGCCCGAACTGGCCTCGCTGGTGGTGACGGGAGATGCTGAACCCGGGGCCACGCTGCGGATGCTGCAGTCCCGCTTCGGACGCTGGCCGGTTTCCGGCCCGGGCCTGGAGATGGCTCCGACCCGGGCCGTGCCGGCGCGGGAGCGGGGGGTCTTCCTGGTGGATCGGGCAGGTTCGCCGCAATCGCTGCTGCGCGTCGGGATGGTGGGGGTCGCCCGCAGCACCCCGGACTACTTCCCCCTGCAGATCGCCAACACGGTGCTGGGCGGTTCCTTCACCTCCAGGCTCAACCAGAACCTGCGCGAGCGCAACGGCTACACCTATGGGGCCAGCTCGGGATTCGCCATGCGCCTGGCTCCCGGGCCCTTCACGGTCAGCACCTCGGTCCAGGCCGACAGGACGGGGGCCGCGGTCGGGGAGATCCTCTCCGAGTTGCGTGCCCTGGCCCAGCCGGTTTCCCAGGAGGAACTGACCAAGGCCCGCAACTACTGCGCCTATAGCTTCCCAGGCGGGTTCGAGACTTGTGCGGACCTGGCCGGCATGGTCCTGGACATGCAGTTGCACCGCCTGCCAGACTCCTACTATTCCGAGTACGTCGGTCGCCTGCTGGCCGTCGATGCGCAGGCCGCCGCCCGGGCCGTCGGCGGCGTGCTGGATCCGCAGGCCTTGGCCATCGTGGTCGTGGGGGACGCCGCCCTCGTCCGCCCGCAACTGGAGGCCCTGGGCCTGGGTCCCGTGCGGGTGCTGACGCCGGAGGACTTCCTGGG
>CAZQPM010000230.1:0-6750 GCA_964595195.1 uncultured Burkholderiales bacterium
CAGACCCGCCCATCCTCAGACGTCTCCTCGGCAACCTGCAGTCGGTCTACCTGCGTCAGCCCCTCTGGCTGAGGGTTCTGGAGGTCTGCCCCCTGCTGATCGCGGGCCTCCTGGCATGGCCGCTCCTCCATCCCCCGGTCCTTCCCCGGCAGGGCCCGACAGTCTACGTCTGCAGCGGGGACCGGATCGAGGCGATCGACCTGCTCAGCGGCAGAGTGCTGGCCAGGATCCCGGTGGGCCATTCCGCGACCACCATGGCGGCCACCCCCGACGGGACGCACCTGGTCTTCGGAGGCCCTGCGTCGCCCAGGCTGGGAGTCCTGGATACCCGATCCCACCGGATTTCGGGGTCCTTCCTGGTGAGCCGGGCACCCCGGGAGATCCTGGCGGCTCCCGGCGGACGAGGGTTCTATCTCCTGCTTTCCCAGTCCGCCCGAATCGGAAGGTTCGAGGTCTCGCCCGATTCCTGGAACCAAGGCCCCGCCGCCCAGCCCATCCCCGTCCAGGCGCGACTCTCCGAAGCGGTCGGGCCGGACCTCGCCTCCTGCGCCCTGGCCGGCGCCGGGATCCCGGGCGCCGGGCCCGCCTCGACCCGGCCCGCGACCGCAGTCTGCTGCAGCAGTCTGCGAGGTCATCGGATCACCTCCCTGGATCCCGTGCGTCTGGCCGTGCGGGCCATGGTCCAGGTGGATTCGCCGGGAGCCCTGGCCCTGACCCCGGACGGGCGGACCCTCCTGGCGGTCCAGGCCAGCACCGGACACGTGCTGACCTTTGAGACCGCCACCCTGAACCCCGGCCCCAGGATCCTCCTGGTTGGAGGGGCCCGAACCCGAGGCCTGGTGGTCTCCCCGGACGGGAAGGATCTGTGGACCCTCAACGATTCGGGAAGCCTGGGTGTCGTCGACCTGGGCAGCCGTCGCCTGCGCGGCATCATGCAACCCGGGGGCCGGCCCGTCGCCGCCAGATGGCGCTCAACGGCCACGGGGACGGAGTTCTGGGTGGCGATGCGCGACCCCGACCGCCTGGTGGCGGTGGACCCGCAGGCCCGAAGCGTCACCAGGACCCTCCCCCTCTCCGCTCCTCCGACCGACCTGTGGATCCTTCCCTGAATCCGGGTATGGCGAGTGGCTTCGTCCCGGGCCGAGACCGGGTTCAGGGCAGCAGGTAGCTCTGGAGCAGGACCCTGCGCGCCCGTCCTTGGTCGACCCAGGTCACCTGGACGTGGACCATCTGGACGTCGGTCTCCTGCGGCACGGGGCTGCCCCACCACTGACGATTCAGGGTGAGATCCCCCAAGGGGTAGTCGCTCTGGGGAAGAGTCGAGATCCTCTGGTCCAACTGCAGCAGTTGCTCCATCCTCTCCTCCGCCAGGTACAGGGCCTGCGTGGAATCGTGGGTATCCGAGTGCTGGCTGGCCGCCGCGGGCACCATGCCCAGCAGGGCCAGGATCGCCACGGCCAGGACCCCGTAGGCCACCAGCACCTCGAAGAGTGAGACCCCGGAGGCCCCGAACGCCCTGCCGGGCACCGGTCTCCCGACCCTCGGCAGCCTCCCAGGCCCGGAGTTCCAGCGGCACAGGTTCCGATCCGGTTTCATACGCCTCCCAGTGACCCCCGATCGATCAGACTGCGCAGCACGAACTTGCCCGTGGTCGGAAAACTGGGGGGAGGAAAGCGGACCAGCTTCTGGTCGTACTTGTAGTCCTTGGCATACCCCGTGGAGATGTTGGAACCGCTGAGCGTGCCCACGGCCCCCCGTCGGCGCTGGATGATCCCGCCGAAGACGTGCAGCGTGCCGCGGTTGACGCCCTGGTCGTAGCTGGCGACGCGGAAGGACCCGGTCAGGGCCATCATGGATGCATGGATGTGCCGGTCCTCTCGAACGTTGGTGGACGATTCCACGATGATGTCACTGTCCCCGACCAGTCCCATCACGTCCCGGCTGCGGTCCGCGTAGACCAGGTTCCCATTGAGGTGGATGTCCTCGCTGGCTCCCACGGTCACGTGTCCCTTGACGGTACCGTTCAGGTAGACCTCCCCGTCCACGTAGAGGGTGACGCCGGGAGCCGTGTCAGAGCGGAGGGTGTCCACCACGGTCCAGCGATTCCTGGACTTCTTCAGGACCGTCACGGTGCCGGAATCCTGGAACCGGAACTCGTAGACTCCCTCGAAGACCCTATGGGCCCCCTGTCGGACCACGGCGGTACTGTCCGGCAGGGGGATCCTCCTCTGGCCCCCAGCGAACGAGAAGTTCGAGCTTCCGTCCAGGGCCGTCAGGCGGTCGGCGGCGTAGCTGGTCTGCGGGCGATAGAAGCGGGCGGGATCGCGCTGGGTCCCGCCCAACCTGTAGGTGAAGTCCCCGGAATCGTAGCAGGAGTCTCCCGTGTTGGCCGAGGTGACCCGGGAGGCGAAGCGCGGGGTCCCCGCGATATGGAAGTAGCCGTTGGTGTGGACCGCCCCGTCCAGTTCGTCCCGACTCATGAAGTAGATGGGCGTGTTCGACGTGGACAGCTCGACGTCGGTGAAGTAGCAGAACCGGGCGAAGGACTCCAGACCGATGTAGGCCACCAGTTGCCGGGTCGCCTGCTGGCAGAACCCGGTGGACGTCACCCGCCAGACCTTGTCCTGGATGGCATCGTTGTCGGCCCGGGGAACCGCCTCGACCTCGAAGCCGGCCTCACCGAAGCGGCCGCTGCCGGTCGTCCAATGGAAGTCCCGGGCCAGCCGGGCTCGAGCCAACGAGACTCCGGCCCGGGCGGCATACATGGCCTGGGTGGCCAACTCATCCTGGCGGGCTGTTCGGGCTTCCATGGTCGACACGCCCACGGCCCCGAAGGCCAGGACCGCCAGGATCGTGACCAGGAAGAGGGTCAGGGCCAGGGCAAAGCCTCCAGCTCGGCGCACGGTGTCTGGACCTCCCCGGTTCGATGTCCCCCGAACTCCAGGGTAGGACTCCGACGACCGCTGCGAAACGCCCCTGGGTTGTGTCCGGGGACCCACCCAGGTTCTCAATGCTGGGAGTGCCGCTGGGGCAGCTCCCCCAACCAAAGTTGGAGACCCCACCAGCACCTCCAGCCAGGAAATCCACCCCGAGGTAGTGGGGGCCAGCCTCCCGGTGCGCTAGTCTCGGGGGGTGAGAGTCGACCACGCCACCCCTCCGATCCCCGGAGCCATCTCCGGGGTCCTGACGGGACTGGCCTTCATGCTTCTGCTGGCGGGCTTCGGCTTGGCCTGTTCGACCGTGGGCCGTCCGATCGACGAGGTCGAGCACGGCACGCGGGCTCTTCTGGCCGTCCAGAAGGTGAGGCGGGGAGGGGCGGCCTTGGACCTGCCGGATCTGCCAGGGGCCCGCGAGGTGGAGATCGAGGCCCTCCGGGGTCGCGGTCCCGGATTGGACCTGGCCCTGAATCGGGTCGAGGTGGAAGCCCTGCGCAGCCTCGTGGAGGCCCACACCGGCCGCCAGGCCGAGGGCCACCGGACCCTGGTCCTGCTGGGTCTGGGCACGCTGGCCCTGGGCGTGGGACTGGGCACACGCGTCCTGGGCCTGGCCGGCGCCCGGCGGAGCCCTCTGGGAGTGGAAGGGCGGACCCCGGAACCCATCGCCCCTCAGGGCGAGCCCGGGCTGGGGGACGACCTGCCGGGCCTGGTGGGTGCGCTGCCGGTGGCCGCGGTGGTCGCCGACCCCTCGGGGCGCATCGTCATGGCGAACCCCGCAGCACAGAGTCTGGCCGGCTCGCGACTGGCCGGCTCCCACCTGGTCGGCGAACCGCTCGAGGTCATCGCGCGGGGGACGGGGGAGGGCTGGTGCAGGGTCCCCCTGGAGGCCACCGGCCGGGTGGCCCTGCTCCGGTGTCCCGCCGGCCCCCGCCCGGACCCGGACGCCGGGCCCCCGATGCGGGCCCGACCTCCGGGCTTCGAGGAACTGACCGCCCGCGAACAGGAGATCTTCGGCATGATCATCCGGGGGCTGAGCAATCGCGAGATCGGGGAAGCCCTGGTGATCTCGGAGGGGACCGTGAAGTCACACGTCAACCGCCTGCTGCGCAAACTGGATCTGAGGGATCGGGTCCAGGTCCTGCTCTATGCCGCCAGCCACGACATGCTGCCCCCACCATCGGGGAGGTCCTCCTCGTGAGGGCGGGCCGGCGCGGCTTCGTCCTGGCGGTCGTGTTGGTGGCCGCCGTGCTGCTGACCCTGCTGGCCGAGGTCCTGCTGCTGCGGCAGGCCGCCGGCCGCCGAGCGGCCGACCACGGCGTCCAGGCCAGCCAGAAGCGCTACGAAGCCCTGAGCCGTCTGTCCGAGCTGCGGGCCCGGCTCCAGGAGGGGGACACTCCGGAGCAGGCGGCTGCGGCCGTGGCCCGACCGGGCCAGGCGATCCTGAGCGCTGGAGACCGCTTCCTGGTGGACTCCGGGAGCGACGGCGCCCTGGTGGTCCGACTGAGCAGCCGGGCCTACGGACACGTGCTCTTCGGGACCCTCCTGGACCTGCGCGGTGAGGCGGGAGCATTCTCCGTCGAGGATCCCAAGGCGCCTGCCCGGGGCAGGCCTCCCGGACCCCAGGCCGGCTTCCTGGATGCGTGGCGACAGAAGGCTCTCCAGGAAGGCATCCTGCTGCTTCCCCAGCTCGAAGACTGCCGATTCCAGCCCGGTGGGGGCCAGTGGATGGCCGTTCCCCAGGAGGGGAAGCCCTCGTTCCTCTACCTCGGGGGCGGCCGCGGCGAGGACTGGGGCTGGACTCCAGGCCTGCACCGCTGGACCCTCGAGAACAGTGCCTGGACCTGCACCACGGGAGAGAGCCTGCGATACAGCGAGGGGACCTGGGAAATCCGCAAGGGCGGTCGTCTGGCGGGGCCGTTGCTGATCCAGGGAGCGAACCTCAGGGTCGCCCAGGACGTCCGGGTGGACGGCGCCGTGGTGGTCTGGGGCGGGGCTCTGGAGTTCAATCGGGGAACGCTGGCGGTGCACCCCGAGGGGACCAGCAGCCTGGCCATCGCGGTCCTGCGCGGGGAGAATGCCGCCGTGGAACCGCAGGCTTGGAACCAGGACCGGACCCTGCGCCCTGGAGACCTGGTCCTGGCCACGGGAAGCGCAGGCCTGGAGGTGGGAGACGTCCGGCACCCCGAGGCGACCGGCGGGTTGGTCCTGGCCCAGAATCGACTGATCCGGGTCGGCGGCGGATTCCGCCTGGCTGGCGTGGCGATGGCGGACCTGGTGGAGATCCACGGGGTGCCTGCCCAGGACCTGGTCTGGAGCGGCCGGGTCGGCCGGTTCCCTCCTGAGGGACTGGGTGGAGGCGACCCGTGCCTGGATGGCGACCGTTCCCTGGCCCTCCCCTGATGCGCCGGAGGCTGCGCCCCTATCTGCCCAGCACGAAGACCCGGGTCTCCAACTGGGCGACGTTCCGGCCGCGAGTGCAGGACACGGCCAGCGAGAACAGGTCCGGTTCCAGGAAGGCCACGTCGATCCGGGCCGCATCGACCCCGACCAGGAGGGCATCGGCCTGGAGCGAGGCGGCCCCCGAACCGGAGAGAGTCCAGACCTGGCGGCGGACCTCTCCGTCCCGGACATAGTAGCGGACCTTCCGATAGTTGCCGGGGTCGACCGGATCGAAGGACGCCGACAGGGGGTTGTAGCTCGCGGGGTCGGGCTGGGTGAAGACGACCTCGTTCGTCGCCAGTCGCAGGTTCGCGTTGGGCGTCAGGACCGCCGTGGGGTCCACGGCGGGCACCAGGCCGAGGTATCCGGACGGGCCTGGAGCGGAGTTGGGAACCGCCTGGCGCAACTCGTCGCCCAGGGCCGACACCACCCGTCGGCAGGCCGAGGTGGCGTCGACCCTCACCGACACCGACCGCCAGTGCTCCAGGGTCATCTGGAGCGAAGCCAGGGCTGTCAAGGCGAACAGGCCGAACACCGAGATCGCCACGGTCAGTTCGACCAGCGTGAACCCCCCAGGCCAACGGGTTCGGATTCGGAACATCATGGCAACCTCTCCGCGGCCCCCGTCAAGGCGTGCAGACGCCAGCGGATGACCCCTCCCGTGATCGCGCTGGTCAGGACCAGCGTCCTGTCTTCAACCAGGGTCCCGGCCGAGGTGAACACCAGGGCGGCCGGTGTGGCGGGGACCAGGCTCAGGTCCAGGTCGCGGTCCAGGACACCCTCCAGCGCCACCTGCGTGCCCAGGACGACCTTCCAGGAGCCGGGGAACCCTCCAGCCGCCGGGTCCACCCGGAGGCTGCCACCCTGCGAGGTGACGGCCCCCTGGCGCGCATAGCGCAGGGCTTCCTCCAATTCCCTGCTGGTGGCATCCAGGGTGCGGGCCGCGAGCGCCTGGCGGCCAAAGGCCACCGTCAGCCCCAGGAGGAGGCCGAGGATGGCCATGACGACCAGCAGCTCCAGCGTGGTGAAGCCGCTGCCGGGCCCGAGGCGCGTCCCCGAAGCTGCCCGCAGGGCCCCTCGCAGGCGCACCTGCAGCAGGCGGGAAGCCGCTCCCGGCGGCCATCGGACAGGGATGTGCCAAGCCTCTCGGGCTGACCTCAACCGGCCACCTGGTCCAGACTGGGGCTTCACGTCGTCCTCCTGGTCCCTCGAGTGCCTGCTCTACGGATCCCAGGATAGCAACCTGCCCCGTCGCGGGAATCTACCGAGGGTTGGAATCCGGGGGATGAACCTTGGGTGCAGGCCCTCGCAGCCTGCGGACTGCGCAGCGGCCCATACAAACGTCGGGGCCGCCCCGAGAAGGGCGGCCCATATC
>CAZQPM010000231.1:0-6708 GCA_964595195.1 uncultured Burkholderiales bacterium
TGCCCGTCCGGGACCGGACCGAAACATCGGGGCGAACCCCAGGCGCACGGCTGGTAGCGAAGAATCTTCAAGCTCCAGCCTGCTGGACAGGTTCCGTGGACCGTGCTAAGATGCTCAGGCTTTTGCGGCTCGGGATGAGGCCCTCGGCCCTGCGTCCCGTCCCTCGCGCCGAACCGGCGCCCCGCGGACACACAGGAGGAATCAGAAGTCATGGCCAGAGTTTGCGAGATATGCGGCAAGGGCCCCACCACCGGCAACATGGTGAGCCACTCGAACCGCCGGACCCGGCGCCGCTGGTTGCCCAACCTGCAGAAGGTCAACCTGCTGGTGAACGGTGCCCCCAGGGCCCTGAAGATGTGCACCCGCTGCCTGCGCTCCTACAAGGGGAAGATGGCCGAGCAGGCCTGAGTCCCTGGCGCTCCCGCAGCGGAGCGGAAACGGTGGCAGGGAACGACCGTCCCAGATCGACCGGGTGGCACCGCCAGACGGTGCGCCATGGGCGACGTGTAGCCGAGATCGGCGTCACGGTCGCCCTTTCGGTCGTTCTGGGTTTCTGGAGCTTCTCCCCGGTCCCCCAGGGAGGCCAGGTCTCCCTGGACTTGGTTCCCCTGCTCCTGCTGGCCCGCCTGCGGGGTCTGGCCCCGGGGATGCTGGCCGGGGCCACCTACGGGGTGCTGCACGCCCTGCAGGAGCCCATCCTGGTGCATCCCATCCAGGCCCTGCTGGACTATCCTGTGGCCTTCGGCTTGCTGGGCCTGGCGGGAGGGCTGCCGCCGGGCCCGCGCTGGGACATCCCCGGCGTCCTGCTGGGAGTGGCTGGGCGTCTGACCGCCCACGTGCTGTCCGGAATCCTCTTCCTGCACCTGTTCCTGCCTCTGGACAGGCTGCCCGGCAATCCCCTGGCCTACGCCCTGGGCTATAACGCCACGTTCCTCCTCCCCGCGGCCCTGCTGGCCTCCCTCCTGGTGCCCCTGCTGGCCCGGGCCTGGCGGCGATGAGTCCCCGACGGGCCCTGCTGCTGGCCGCAGGCCCGGCCCCACCCCTGGCCTTCGTGCGCGCCTGCCACCGCCCGGGCGACCTGGTGATCGCCGCGGACGGTGGGCTGGACCTGGCCCGGCAGGCCGGCCTGAAGGCCGATCTCCTGGTGGGCGACCTGGACTCGGTGGTATCGGGTCCGGATGCAGGCCTGGAGACGGGCCTGGAGCTCCAGCGCCACCCCGTCCACAAGGACAGCAGCGATCTGGAGCTGGCCCTGGACGAGGCGGCCCGCCGCGGGGCGACGCAGGTCCTGGTCCTGGGGGCCCTGGGAGGCCGCCTGGACCACACCCTGTTCAACGTGGTCGCCCTGTTGGAGAAGGCCCTGGAACTGGAACTTCCGACGCGCCTGGCCGACCCGACCACCGAGGTCTTCCTGGCAGGCCCGGGAATCCACGAAATTCAGGAGCGGACGGGCTGGAACTGCTCGACCCTGCCGCTGGACCGCCAGGCCTGCCTCACCCTGAACGGCCTGGAATACCCGTTGCATGCTGAGGTGCTGTCTCGGGCCTCGACTCGGGGGCTGTCCAACCGGGTCCAGACTTCTCGGGCCTTCCTGGAGGTCCACGAGGGTCGGGTCCTGGTGGTCCTGACTCAGGCCTGAGCCGAATGCGGCGGGCGCTCCAGCACCTCCTGCAGGGTCTCCAGGACCTTCTCGGGTGAGAAGGGCTTGAGGATGAAACCGTCCGCGCCGGCATCCAGGGCCCGCTTGATGTAGTCCTCCATGCCCAGGGCGGTCACCATGACTACCCGCACCTCCGGCGCCTGAGCCCGCAGATCCTGCAGCGTCTCGATCCCGTCGCGCCCGGGCATCAGGATGTCCAGGGTGACCAGGTCGGGGCGCTCCTCCAGGTAGACGTCGACCGCCTGCTCGCCGCTCTCGGCCTCGATCACCTCAAAACCGCTGCGGGTCAGCAGATCCGCCAGCAGCATCCGCATGAACTTGGAGTCGTCGACGATGAGTACGCGATAGGTCACGCGACGGAGTCCGCCTCTCCCATGGGGTCCGGACTGTCCACCAGGACGGTCACGGGCCCGTCGTTCACCAGGTGCACATCCATGTGAGCCTGGAAGACCCCCTGCTGGATCCTCAGCCCTGAAGCCTCCAGCTTCCGGACGAAATCCTCGTAGAGGGCCACCGCCACCTCGGGGGAGGCGGCTTCGCTGTAACTGGGTCGACGTCCTCTCCGGCAATCGCCGTACAGGGTGAACTGCGACACGACCAGGATCTCCCGGTGGAGATCGCGGGCCGACAGGTTCATCTTGCCGTCGGGGTCACTGAAGAGGCGGAGATTCACGACCTTGTCGGCCAGCCACCGGACTTCTCGGGCGGTGTCCCCCTGCCGAACGGCCACCAGGACCACGAGTCCCGGTCCGATCCGGCCCGTGACCCGCCCGTCCACCTCCACCCGGGCCGAACCCACCCTCTGCACGACGGCTCGCATCCAGGGGCTTTCCGGAAGGGCCCGGGATCTCCTGTCCGACCCTCAGGCCCCAGAGACGTGGGGGCCCCTGCGCGAGACGTCGAGGATGTTCTTGACCTTCCGGATCTTCTTCATCAGGTCTTCCAGTTGCTTGCGATGCAGGATCTCCACCCCCAGCCGGATGGTGGCCCGATCCTTGCGGGTGTAGGCCTGACAGGAGCGGGCGGGCACGCGGGCATCGTTGACCACCGACATCACGTCGGAGAGCAGGCCGTGACGGTCCCAGGCGTCGACCTCCAACTCGACCAGGTAGTGGGCGGGTTGGACCTGGGCCGCGTCGGACCAGTCGACCTCGGTTACCCTCTCGGGGTTGCCGCTGGCCAGGGAGGCCATGCTGGGGCAATCGTGACGGTGGACCGAGACCCCGCGCCCCAAGGTGATGTAGCCTTTGATCTGGTCTCCGGGAACCGGCGCGCAGCAGCGGGACAACCGGGTCAGGATGCTGTCCATCCCGCGCACCAGGACCTCACGGCCCGGCCCGCTGCGCCGGGTGGTCTTGCGGGGGGCCGGCAGGATCTCCTGGGAGACGGGCTCGGGCAGGAGGCTCTGCAGGCGCCCCAGGACCTGGGCCAGGGTGGTCTCGCCGTAACCGATGGAGGCCAGCAGGTCGTCCACCGAGACGAAGTTCAGCTTCTCGGCGACCTGCTGCATCAGGCCCTCGTCCGACATCAGCGGGTCGCCGCGATGACGGGCCAGCTCCCGACGGATCAGGTCCCGCCCCCGGGCGATGTTGTCGTCGCGACGTTCCTTCTTGAACCAGGCCCGGATCTTGGACCTGGCCTGGTTGCTCTGGCAGATGCGCAGCCAGTCCAGCGAGGGCGTACCGCTCTTGGAGGTCTGGACCTCGACGATGTCGGCGTTCTTCAGGGGGTAGTCCAAGGCCACCATGCGGCCGTTGACCCGGGCCCCGACGCAGCGGTGGCCGACCTCGGTGTGGATGCGGTAGGCGAAGTCGATGGGCGTGGAATCGCGCGGCAGGTCGATCACGTCGCCCCGCGGCGTGAACACGAAGACCTCGTTGGCCAGGAGGTCGACCTTGAGGTGCTCGATGTACTCCTGGGCATCCCGGGAGTCCGCGTGGAAGTCCAGGATGGCGCGAATCCAGGGATAGATCTCGCGGAACAGATCCGATTCGCGGCCACCCCCGGCGGTGGTCCGACGCCCCTCCTTGTAGGCCCAGTGGGCCGCGATGCCCGTCTCGTTGACGCGATGCATCTCCCAGGTGCGGATCTGGATCTCGATGGGCTGGTCGACGGTCACGAAGACCGTCGTGTGCAGCGAACGATAGTTGTTGGACTTGGGATGGGCGATGTAGTCCTTGATGCGGTCGTTCAGGGGGATCCACAGGGAATGCACGGCGCCCAGGGCGCTGTAGCACTCCTCGACGCTGTGCACGATGACCCGGATGGCCATCAGGTCGTAGATCTCGTCGATGGTCCGGCCGGTCCGGACCATCTTGCGGTAGATGCTGTAGAGATGTTTGGGGCGCCACTCGATGCGGCCATCGATCCCCAGGGTCAGCAGCTTCTGGCGGATGGCGTCCACGGCTTCGAGCGTGGTCTGCCGGCGCAGTTCCTGGTTGGCCTGGACGTCTGCCTCCAGCTCGGCGTGCTCCTCGGGCAGGGTGTACTTGAAGGACAGGTCCTCCAGCTCGGACTTGAACTCCCACACCCCCAACCGGGAGGCGATAGGGGCGAAGATCTCCAGCGTCTCCTGGGCGATCCGGGCCTTCTTCTCGGGTCTCAAGGCACCCAGGGTCCGCATGTTGTGCAGACGGTCGGCCAGCTTGATCAGGATGACCCGCAGGTCACGCGCCATGGCCAGGAAGATCTTGCGCAGGTTTTCGGCCTGGGCGGCCTTCTTGGAGAGCGGCTGGGGAGCATCGCGGGTCTGGCGGGAAGATATCGAGGTCAGCTTGGTGACCCCGTCGACCAGCATCTCCACCTCGTCGCCGAAGGCCAGCCGCAGTTCCTCGCGCCCGGTGCCGGTGTCCTCGACGACGTCGTGCAGCAGGGCGGCCGCCAGGGTGGGGGCGTCCAGCTTGTAGGCAGACAGGATGCTGGCCACCTGGACGGGATGCAGGATGTAGGGCTCGCCAGAAGTCCGGAACTGCCCGGTGTGGCGCTCCTTGGCCATCTCGAAGGCCCGCCGCACCATGGCCCGGTCGTCGGGATCCAGGTGCAGGGAGGCCTGTGCCACCAACTCGTCCAGGTCGGGCATCGGCGGAGGGACCGGAGGGCCGGTCTGGGGCTCGGGTACCGACTCCGGAGGCACCGGCGCTGGGGAATCCGGGAGGTGCGCAGCCTCGGCCGGTTGAGGGGATTCCAGGTGCAGGGTGTCCTGCTCCTCGACCGGAGGAGTTCCGCCTGGATCGCCCGGCTTTGTCCCTTCCTCGTGAAACACTGTGCCTCGCTGGCTCGAAACCCAAAGACTGTTGAGAAGATGATTATATCGCGACCAGGCAACCCTGCCTACTCCCAGCCTCCGACCTCCGACCTCGGGGTGCCTCGGCCCCCGGCGTACTCGGGTCGCAGCCCCGCCCCAAGGCTGGTGGCCGGCACCCGGGAGGGCCCTGGCGGGCCCCGGCAGACGGCAGGATCTTCCCCGACCGACAAGAACGAGCGCCCGAATTCGCCGGATTTCTCCGGCGTTCAGGAGGTAGAGTCACCATGGCCACGGCCTGCAAGTACGGGTCGCACCGCGTGCTGGAACCCGCCGGCGTGCTGCCCCAGCCCGCCACCAAGCTCAACAACGACTTCTCGGTGTTGCACGACAACGAGATCCTGGTCGATGTCATCGCCTTGAACATCGACTCGGCCAGCTTCACCCAGATCGAGACCGAAGCCGGCCACGACGTCGAGCAGATCAAGTCGAAGATCCTGGAGATCGTGGGCCAGCGCGGCAAGATGCAGAACCCGGTCACCGGATCGGGCGGCATGTTCATCGGCAAGGTCGCCAAGGTGGGCAGTGCCCTGCAGGACCGGGGCCTGAAGCCGGGCGACAAGATCGCCTCGCTGGTCTCGCTCTCCTTGACGCCGCTGCGCATCGACCGGATCGTCGCCGTCCATCCGCTGCTGGACCGGGTCGAGATCGAGGGGCAGGCGGTCCTCTTCGAGTCGGGCGTCTACGCCCGCCTGCCCGAGGACATGGACGAAAAGCTGGCCCTGGCCGCCCTGGACGTGGCCGGAGCCCCGGCCCAGACGGCCCGCCTGGTCAAGCCCGGCGACTCGGTGCTGGTCCTGGGCGCCAACGGCAAGTCCGGCATGCTGGTGGCCTACGAAGCGATGAAGCGCGTCGGTCCCACGGGCCGGGTGGTCGGCAACGTGCGCCGGGAGGTCGACGCCCAACTGCTGCTGGACCTGGGCCTGGTGCACAAGGCCACGCGCTCGGACGCCACGGACGTGCTGAACTTCCTGCACCAGGTGCTGGAGGCCAACGACGGCCGGGAGTACGACGTGGTGATCAACTGCGTGAACGTGCCCAACACCGAGATGGCCAGCATCCTGCCGGCCCGCGACGGGGGCGTGGTCTACTTCTTCTCGATGGCCACCAGCTTCACCAAGGCGGCCCTGGGGGCCGAGGGCGTCGGCAAGGACGTCAACATGATCGTGGGCAACGGCTACGCCAAGGACCACGCCGAGATCACCCTTTGGGAGTTGCGCGAGAACGCGCGGCTCAGGAAGTTCTTCGAGGAGCGCTATGTCTGAGAAACCCTCCAGCACCCGGATGCCGAAACTGGACCTGACCCGGTCCATGGCCATGTACGAGGAGGCCAAGCGGCTGACGCCCGGCGGGATGATGGGCATCCGCCGCCCCTACAACTTCGTGGTCGGGGAGTACCCGATCTTCATCGAGCGCGGTCACGGGGGCCACATCGTCGACGTGGACGGCAACGACTACATCGACATGCTCTGCGCCTACGGCCCGATCATCCTGGGTTACGACGAACCCGAGATCAACCAGGCCGTCAAGGACCAGATGGACAAGGGCTTCTGCTTCTCGCTGGTGCAGCCGATCCAGAACCAGTTGCAGCAACGGCTGATCGACATGATCCCCTCGGCCGAGATGGTCATCCTGGTCAAGACGGGCTCGGACGCCACCAGCGTGGCCGTGCGCATCGCCCGCGGGGCCACCGACCGCGACGTGATCCTGCGCTGCGGCTACCATGGCTGGCACGACTGGGCCGTCG
>CAZQPM010000232.1:0-1392 GCA_964595195.1 uncultured Burkholderiales bacterium
CGTCGCCGGCCACGCGGGCGCTCTCGGTGACGTTGATGCCTCCCACCACCGTCAGGATGGCGAAGGGGATGGCGATGGGCAGGAAGAGCAGGCCGTCGCGCAGGCCGTGCATGAAGCCCAGGTTGGGGACCGGCAGGCCCATGGTCAGTTCCATCTTGGGCCAGACGATCTCGCCGCCCACCAGACCGTAGGCGGCCAGGGGGTAGTACAGGGCCGTCCCGAAGGCGACCGCGGCCAGGACGCCGGGGATGTTGAAGGGCAGACGGATCTGGGCGACCAGGGTGTAGAGGATCAGGCCCAGCGAGACCAGGCCCACCAGGGGAGCCCCCATGACCTCCAACAGGGGCAGGAAGCCGATCAGCCCCAGGCCGACCCCGGCCAGGGAGCCCAGCAGGCCCGCCTGCGGGATGATGCGCTGCAGCCATCCGCCGGCGAAGGAGAAGACCGTCTTGAAGATGCCGATGTAGACCATGACCGCCATCCCGACGTACCAGGTCTGCATCGCGGCGGCCTGATCATCCATCCCCTGCCCCTGATACATCTTGAAGGCCGGGCCCAGGACCGTGAAGGCGACGCCGATGGTCGAGGGAGTGTCCAGGCCCAACGGCATGGCCGTGACCTGGCGACCCGTGCGCCTGGCCAACCGGAACGCCATCCAGGTGTAGACGAGATCGCCGAAGAGAACCCCGAAGGCCGTCCCCGGGAACATCCGGGTGAAGACGATGTCGGCGGGCATGCCGAAGATCAGGGTCAGGATCATGGCCATGAACGACAGGACGGTCACGTTGTCGAACATCAGGCCGAAGAACCCGTTCAGGTCTCCGGGGACGAACCAGCGATAACGGAACCCTTCCCGGGGTTCCAGAGCGGCGGCTTGGGACATGGGGCGACTCTTCCTCCACGTGCGCTCTTCCCGGCCAGGGCGGTGCCGGGAGGTGGTTGGCCGCCACCCTTCTCGAAACAACCGCCCGACCCTTTCCTGCCGGGCCGTGCCGGGCGGAACCAGGAACAGGCGCGGCGAAGTCTAATGGGTGGAGGGGGGATTCCGTGTCAGGAGGAGACCCGATCTCGTGAGAAGCTCGAATCCGGTCCTTGGCGAAAACACCTTCGTTCGCTTTGCGGAAACCGGTCCCGCCCCGACCACCATGACCCTTCCCGGCGTGGTGAACCGGACGGCCTTCCTGTTCCTGCTGCTGGTGGCTGCCGCCACGGTGACCTGGACCCAGGCGACATCCGCTCCCCAACTGGTCCTGCCCCTGATGGGCGGCGGCCTCCTGGTGGGCTTCATCGTGGCCATGGTCACCAGTTTCAAACCCCAGTGGTCGCCCTTCACCGCGCCGGTCTACGCCCTGCTGGAGGGCCTGGCCCTGGGAGGCATCTCGCTGTTCTTCG
>CAZQPM010000232.1:1492-6690 GCA_964595195.1 uncultured Burkholderiales bacterium
CCGGTCTACGCCCTGCTGGAGGGCCTGGCCCTGGGAGGCATCTCGCTGTTCTTCGAGTCGCTCTATCCGGGGATCGTGATGCAGGCAGTGGGTTGTACCTTCGGCACCATGTTCTGCCTCCTGGCCGCCTACCGCTCGGGGCTGATCCGAGCCACCGAGAACTTCAAGCTGATGGTTGTCTCGGCCACGGGCGGGATCGCCCTGCTATACCTGGTCAACCTGGGGCTGCGGATGTTCACCAGCATCGAGATCCCCTTCATCCACGAGGGCGGGATCTGGGGCATCGCCTTCAGCCTCTTCGTAGTGGCCGTGGCGGCCCTGAACCTGGTGCTGGACTTCGACTTCATCGAGCAGGGCGTCGAGATGGGCGCCCCCAAGTACATGGAGTGGTACTCGGCCTTCAGCCTGATGGTCACCCTGATCTGGCTGTATCTGGAGATCCTCAAGCTGCTGGCCAGGTTGCGCGGTCGCGACTGAGCCTGGCGGCCCCGGCCGCCCGAGCAGGACCTCGGTGGGCAGCCCGCCGGGGTCCTGCGTCTTTCAGGAGGCAGCGGCAGGCAGGAACACCGTGAAGGTCGAGCCGCGGCCCGGGGTACTGTCGACCTCGATGCGGCCCCCGTGGGCCACGACGATTTCCCGGGCCACCGACAGGCCCAGACCGGTCCCGCCCAGCTCGGCTCCGGGGCCTTCCATCGCGCGATAGAAGCGTTCGAAGATGTGAGGCAGGTCGCCCGGGGTGATGCCCACCCCGGTGTCCTTGACCTCCAGGCGCACCTCGTCTCCCTGGATGGCCGTGCTGACCCGGACCCGGCCCTTACCGCGCACCCCGGTGAACCGGATGGCGTTGTCCACCAGGTTGACCACCGCGCGCTTGAGCAGGTCGGGGTCCAGGTCCAGCCAGGGCAGGTCGTCCGCCGCAACAACCTGCAACTCCACCTTCTTGCCCGCCGCCACGGGCCGGAACATCTCGACGGCGGCCTCCACCACGGGTTCCAGTCGCCCCCTCCGGCGCGACAGGGTTGCGGCCTCGCCGGCGTGAGCCGACTGTTCCAGCGACATCACCAGGCGCACCAGGCGATTCGTCTCCTCGTTGATGATCTGCAGGAAGCGATGGGTGATGTCGCGGTCCAGGAAGTTCCCCTCCAGCAGGGTCTCGACGAAGCCCTTGATGGAGGTCAACGGGACCGAGATCCGGCGGGTCATGTCCTCGATGATCTGGTCCAGACCGCGCTCGATCTTCTGCACCCCGGCCATGTCCCTGAGGATGGCGATGGCTCCCAGGTTGCGACCGCGATCGGTGCGCACGGGCGCCATCTGCACGGCGTAGAGCCGGTCTCCGGGGAAGACCATCACCTGCTCGCTGGCGACCGGTTCACTGACCTTGATCAGCGAGATGAAGGCCCGGGTGAAGTCCGTCAGCGGCAGGGTCTCCAGGAGGCCCCGGCCCAGCGCGTCCCGGGGGTGCAGGCCGAAGAGCTCGCCGGCCTGACGGTTGAATACCCGGATCTCGCCGCTGCGGTCGATCCCCAGACAGGGATCCGCCAGGGTCTCGATCAGGGCATCCGAGAGTTGCCCTTCGATGCGTGGAGGCACGATTCTTGGGACCTCTTCAGGGGCAGGATGGGACCAGGCCCCCCTGGTCGTTCTGCGAAGCCCCCCTGTCAACGGAATCAGTCGGTCTGCTCTTCGAACTGGAACTTGTAGCCGATGCCGTGAACCGTCTTCAACTGCCTGGGTGCCGAGGGTTCATCCTCGATCTTCTGGCGCAGGCGTCGCATGTGGACATCCACCGTCCGGGTATCGCCCAGGTAGTCATATCCCCAGAGTTGCTCCAGGAGGAAGTCCCGGGTGAAGACCTTTCCCGGATTGGTCGCCATCAACTTCAGGAGATCGAACTCCTTGGGCTTGAGTTCGACGACCAGGCCGTTCTTGCGAACCTCATGCTTGACCAGGTTGATGCTGAGATTATCGAAGGTGATCTCGTCCTTCTCCTCCGACCGGGCGCTGGTCCGTCGCAGCACGGCCTTGACGCGGGCCACCAGTTCGCGCGGCGAGAAGGGCTTGGGCACGTAGTCGTCGGCTCCCAACTCCAGGCCCAGGATCTTGTCGATCTCCTCCCCCTTGGCGGTGGCCATGATGATCGGGGTCTTCATCTCGCGTCGGAGGATCCGCGTGACCTCCAGCCCCCCCTGCCCGGGCAACATGATATCCAGGATGATCAGGTCCGGGCGATCCTGGCGGGCGACGTTGACGGCCTCGATGCCGTCATAGGCGCAGATGACCTCGTACCCCTCCTTCTCGAGGTTGTACTTGATCAACTCGACGATGTTCCGCTCGTCGTCGACCACCAGAATCCGCTCTTTGGCCATCCGGCCCTCCTGTGCGCAAGGCGCCTTGTGCCCTGATCAGGGCAGGCTGATCACTGCCGCCATCCGCCCGGTAACCTTCCGGTCGCGCCGAAAGGAAAAGAACAGGTCCTCCCTGCACGAGGTACACAGCCTGCTGACCAGGATGTTCTCCTCGCGGACCCCAGCGTCCCGAAGCACGATTTCATTGGCTCGCCAGAGGTCGATTGTAAACTTATTCACCCGGGCCTGCACCAGATCCTTCCCAGGAAATCTCTGGCAGAAGGGTTCGGAGACGTCCGCATCCACTTCGAAGCAGCACGGACCGATCGCGGGGGCGATGGCCACCCTCAGATCCTCCGGGCGAGTGCCGAACTCCGAGACCATGGCCGCGACGGTGGTTCGCGCCACGCCCTCCACCGTCCCGCGCCACCCCGCGTGGGCCAGGCCGACGGCACGGCGCACGGGATCATGGAAGAAGATGGGAACGCAATCCGCCGTCGTGATCATCAGCGCCACGCCGGGACAGTCGGTGATACAGGCATCTCCCGTCCTCACCGGTGGTTGGGGCACAGCGACCCGGACCACCTGGGTGCCGTGGACCATGTTCAGGATGCGGACCAGGGGAATACCCAATTCCCGGGCCAGACGCACCCGATTCTCGTGCACCCGCCGGGGGATGTCGGCGCTGGTCTGGCCGATATTCAGGGCTCGGTATGGCCCCTGGCTGACTCCCCCCAGCCGGGTGGAGAATCCGTGCGGGACTGCCACATTGGGAAAGCGCAGATACCGGACTTCTTGCCCTTGGAGAAGGGCGGGAGCGACATCGGTGACCATCAGTCTGCAGCGCTTCGGGCCGCCCGGGCCCGGTCCTTCCCCAACAGTTCCCGGTTCCAGGGTGCATCCAAGAGGTCCCAAGGCAGGAACTGCGAGGGGTCCCGCGGTGCGAAGGCCTCGGCCTCCACGTCGATCCCGACCTGCCTGAAGGCGTCCATCCAAGCCCGGAAGGAAGGATCCCGATAGACGGTGGCGATCACCCGTGCGCAGCGGCGGTCACCACGGGCCAGCAGGCCCTGCAGCAGGGCCCACTTGGGCGACTCGGAGTGGACCTGGACCCCGCCCAGCCCCCCGAGTGCGCGCTCAACCTGTTTCATCCGGGCGGAAACCACCTGGCGAGGAGCCAGGCCGTCCCACTGGAACGGGGTGGCCGGCTTGGGCACGAACTGTCCCATGGACAGGGTGATGCGCCCGCCTGCGCGGCCCTCCTCCACCTGGACCCGGCGCGTGTCCCGCACCAGCCGGACCAGGGCCTCGACATGCTCATCGCGCTCGCCGGGCAGACCGAGCATGGAGTACATGCGCAGGTTCTTGATGCCCCGGCGGAAGAGCCGGCGGGCCGCCTGCAGGTACTGCTCGTCGCTGAAGCGCTTGTTGATGGCCCGGCGCAGTTGGTCCGAACCGACCTCGGGGGCCAGGGTCAGCGTGTGGGCTCCACCCCGCACCAGGGCCTCCAGCAGGGCCTCCGGGAGGCGATCGGCCCGCAGGGAGGAGAAGGAGACGCCTCCTCCCCGGTCGAGCAGGCGTTGACACAGGTCCTCGATCTGGGGGTGGTTCCCCACCGATGCCGAGATCAGTCCGACCTTGTCGGTATGCTCCAACAGGCCTTCGACGCCAGCCCAGATCCGATCCACGGGTCTCCAACGGACCCTGGGGTAGGAGAACCCGACGGTGCAGAACCGGCAGAGGTAGGGGCAGCCCCTGGAGACCTCGACCAGACCCGAACGGCCGAACTCGGTGTCCTCGGTCAGCAGGTGTGAGGCCAGCAGGCTGTTCTGGAAGGCCTGGGCCTCCAACCGGTTGGCGTGCAGGCGTCGGGGTGCATCGGGACCGGGATCCAGGCCTTCCAGGCGGCCGGCCCGGTAGCGCGGGGTGTAGAGGGCGGGGGCGTAATAGCCCGGATTCTGGGCGATGCCCGCCACCAGATCGCGCCGGGGGCAGCCCCGCAGGCGGCGCATGGTCTCGATCAGGGGCTCGACCATCCCTTCACCCTCGCCCAGGGCGAAGAGATCGACGAGGTCGGCCAGGGGCTCCGGATTCAGAAGGGTGATGGCCCCCCCCACCAGGACCAGGGGGTGGTCCTGGGACCGTTCCGATGAGAAGAGCGGCAACCCCGCCAGGTCCAGCAGCATTGCCAGGTTGGCGTAATCGTTCTCGTAGGAGACGCTGAAGGCCACCAGGTCGAAGTCACCGACGGGCCTCTGGCTCTCCAGGGTGAACAGGCGGCGCCCGCATGCCCGGTATTCCCGGAGTTCGTCCGGGTCCGGCAGGAAGAAGCGTTCGCACACGACGCCGGGGATCCGGTTCAGGAAACCATACACGGCCTGCATGCCCAGATTCGACATGCCCACGTGGTAGGTGTTCGGGTAGCCCAGGGCTACCCGAACATCACCGCCCGAAGGAGGCCGCACCAGGACCGTCTCGCCCGCCAGACGACGTTCCGCCCTGGCGATCAACTTCCACGACATCGCCCTGGAGTCTATCAGAAATCCCCGGAGGTCGGTAGGCCGAAGGCCAGCCCGGGCCAGGGCTCGGGGACGGAGCGGACGGGACTCGAAGATTCCGGGCCTTGACGGGGCCTGGAATCCCCGCCTATAATCGGCTTCGGCCAGAGACAGCAGGTGCATCCGCGTAAAGCCCCCCCGGGCTGCCTGCCGAGGCGAAACAGGAAGAGACCTTCCACCCCCAGCGCCTTCTGCGCCGGCGGTTTCGCCCTCTGCGCCTCCCCCGTGGGAGGCGTTGCTGTTTCCCGGGAGACCGGTCGACAGCAGCCCAATCGACCCCGGCCCGACCGGG
>CAZQPM010000233.1:0-6666 GCA_964595195.1 uncultured Burkholderiales bacterium
TTCTCGCTCACTACAGTGGGGCCTCCAGGGACAGGATCCGGCGCCGCGAGTCCGGGTCATACCAGGCCCGGACCTGCTTCAACCCGTGGTTGGGGTGGTAGACAAGGATGGGGTCCTCGGGCGCCGGCAGCCTGAGAAGGCGCTGGCGGAAAAGCTCCAGGTTGCCCAGGAAGGCCTCCGTCTCGGGGTTGCCGGGCCGGTATCCCCGGGCCAGACGGTCCAGCACCTCGTACAGCTCCAGGTCGACCTGCAACTCGACGCCCGATTCCTGGCCCGCGTGGACCCGGAACCAGGTGGGGAGGATCTCGACGAACCGCGACGAGGCGAAGCGCCGGTCCACCTCGGCCTGGAACCGGCTGACGTCGAAGGTCCGGAAGAACTGGCTGGCGGTGACCGCGTCCTCATACATCCGGACGAAGAGCCGCTTCCCGTCGATCAGGCGGTCGGGGACCCCCGCCGCCCGAGACAAGGCCTTGCACACCCAAGGGGCCAGGTCATCCGTGTTCTCCTCCGAGCCCAAGGCCCGCTTGAAGGTGGCCAGGGTCGGGAACGGCAGGAGGTCGGCTGGGGTGCCCAGTTCCAGGCGCCGCAGCTCGATTCCCGGGGCCTCGAAGAAGACCTGCCGGCGCAATCGGCGCAGGTCGGCCCCAGAGGCCGAGGTTCCCGGGGCAGACAGCTCGGACCAGGCGTAGGAGCGCGCCGCAAAAGGCGTCAGCTCACTCCGGGCCTGGGAAGCCCCGTGCAGGTACAGCTTCCGGTCGAGGGCAGGGTGGTCGATCTCGCCGGGGTCCAGGTCCCGCAGTTGGACCAGGAGGGGAACCACCGTCTTCGGCCCCTCGAAGAGGGCATTGAAGTAGAGCTGCCCCTCCAGGGGAACCGTGCCTCCCGGAGCCTCCGGATCCACCTCGTCCATCGAATTCCCTTGCTGGATCGCCGAGTGGATCTCGCGGCAGGGGCGGGTCCCGAAGAACCAGTAGGAAAGGGCTCCCCGCAACTGGCGCATGGTGATGTGCACCCGGTTGCGGAAGTGGACGGTCTGCAGAAGAAGCTCGGCGCGCTCGATGACTGCCTGCCCCTCCTCGGACCGCAGGGTCTCGACGTTGAAGCGGACCGGGCACTTCGACTTGGCCAGGCACGTGGCGCAGGGAACCCAGGGGTCGCGACTTCCCTCCGACCCCTCGACCAGGCGATGCAGCAGGCGGCGGAACACCGAACCGTGCTCATCCTCGTCCAGGTGCCCGACCAGGGACCGGTCGTTCAGGTCGATGAGCAGGATGCCCGGGTCTGCCGAGTGGCGCTCGTCGACCAGGTGGCGCAGGGTGCGGAACAGCCAGCGGTCCTCGTCCTCGTGATTCTCGAGCCACTCCAGGAGCCGACCGTCGTTGATCGCCACCAGGGCGGTCTCGTTCTGTGGTGGGCCATCCAGGAAGTTGGCGAGGAAGGCGTCCACCACCTCGTCGCTGCTGCGCTCGCCGATCGAGGCCGAGGCGTCCAGGTTGGCCCGGACGGTCCTCCCCGACTCCAGGCGCACCGTCCACTCCCGCTGGCCCTCGATGTCCTGGGGCGAAAGGCCGAAGCCCAGGGCCAGCCGCTGCAGGAAGGCGGTCTTGCCATCCCCGGGGTTGCCGCTCAGCAGGACCAGGTGGATCTCGCCGCGCCGGACGGCCCCGCCCAGCTCCCGGTCCAGGAGGGTGTCGACGTAGGTATTCCGGGCCAGCTCCGTCTCCAGCCCCCGAGTTTCCGAGGCGCCGAGGGTGCTGGCAGGGTAGAGTCTCAGCAGGTCCTCCAGGTTGGGGACCTCGTTCCAGGCCTCCGGCACCGTCTCGACTGGCGACGGTTCGGGTTCCACGGCTGGGACGGGGAGCTCATCCAAGGCGCTGGCCATCTCGGCGGCCGACCTGAACTGCCCAGCAGTCAGGGTGGCGGTCAGGACGCGATGGAGGGGCGTCTCCCCCGTGCGCAGCTCTTCGCGCAACCGGTCCTGGCGCACCCCCTCGTGGTCTTCGAAGGGAATCCGACCCAACAGCAGGTAGGCCATCGAGGCCGCCACCCCATACAGGTCGCGGAGGGCGGGGTCCCGAGCCCCCGGCCAGCTTGCCGGCGGCGCGTAGGGGAAGGTCCCCCCTCGCGGCACGGCGGCTTCCTCCTCCCCCTGCAGACCGCCGAGGCCGAAGTCGATCAGGCGGGGCCCCGAAGCCGACAACAGAAGGTTTCGAGGCGAGACATCGCCATGGAAAACCCCCATCCCGTGAACCTGGGCCAGAGCGCTCAGCAGCGAGCGGGTCCAACCGGACACCAGGCTGACCGGGTCCGTGCCCCGGTCCTCAGCCAGGATCGGGAGGAGTTCGGCGACCTCCTCCATCGGGTCGCCCTCGCAGTATTCCAGCAGCAGGTGGTAGGGGCTGCCCTCCCGGGTGGAGACCTCGAACACCCGGACCAGCGCTTCGTGGTGGCACAGTTGCAGCAGCCCGAACTCGCGGCGGATTCCCTCCAAGAGCCCTTCGGCGGGCTTCCGGAGCACCTTGGCCACGTACCTCTTCATCTGGTGGGGGTCCCGCACCAAGTAGGTCCATGCCGAACCCCCGCGGCCGAGCAGTCGTTCGACGAGCAGACCCTCCCCCAGGGGACTCCCCCCGGGCATCGGGTGCAGGACCGGCGGTGGGACGACCTGCGGCCTGGGGGGAAGGCTCTCGAAGAGTTCCAGCACCAGGTCGAGCCTCTCTGGCCGCCGCTCGGGGTCCGGGTCCGTCATCATGGAGACCAGGGCAGCCCATTCGGCCGCCCGACCTTCAAACGGGGCGTCCTCGTCTGGAAGCGGAGGCAGGGGCACTCCATCAGGGCGGCGGCCGGTGAACAGCTCGTAGAACAGGATTCCCAGCGAGTAGATGTCCGAGCGGTGCGAGGCGCGCACCAGTCCCTCGCGCAGTTCCGGAGCGTCGTACACCGTGAGCTCAAAGGGCGGCTGGTCCGGGTAGGCGGTCATACCCGTCGCCCGGGCCGCGTCGAAACCGCTAAGCAGGAAGCGGTCCGGTCCGCTGCCCGAGAGCAGGAAGATCGAGTCCGGGTTGAGGCGCCGGTGCACCAGGGTCTGGTCCGGACGCTCTGGGATGGGAGTCGAGTGAATCCTGGCCACGGTGCCGCAGAGGTCCCTGGCGAACTCAAAGCGCTCCTCCCGCGACCAGGCGGGGTCGGCCATCCGGTCCGCCAGCGTCGGCCCCTGAGGCGCCTCGATGGAGAAGTAGTATAGCTCGCCGCCGAACTCGGGGACCTCCGTGAAGGGCGTCAGGATCCGCACCAACCCCGGGATTCGGGCCCGGTAGGCTGCGTCCAGAGCCTCGAACTCGGAGCGGGCCTGCTGCAAGGCCCTCCTCCTCTGGCCTGGCGGAGCAGCCGACAGATCGTAGAGGCGGACGATGCAGGGGTTCCGATGGCGGTCGGTGGCCCGGTAGCTCTGGCGGTTGGGGGTCTCGGGCACATCCAGCCGGGACTCCAGTCGATAGTCGCCCACCTGGGTCAAGGCGCTGCGGCGCCGGATGAACCCGGCAGAATCGAAGGTCTTGAGGGCCAGCGACACCTGCTGATCGGAAAGGCTGATGCCCCCCATCGGAACGCTGAAAAGCCTGTTGAGATCGCGGAGCGTGTAGCAGGCCTGCTCAGCGCCCTCCACCTTGCGAAGGTCGATGTTCTCAGCCGTCAACAGGATGATTCCCGACACCCAGATCCGCGAGAGAAGTGCGCTGGTCGCGCTCAAACGCCCCTTGACCGAACCGGCCAGGTGGTGGACCGAACTGACCGGGTCCTTGCGGCGCGACCCGTCGTCCAGGATCCAGTAACCGCCGTCCGAACGCACAGCTCCACCGAAACTCTTGACGTCGATCACGAAGACGCCCGAGGGGCCAAGCACGAGTTGGTCGATTTCCCGAGGGGTGCGCCCCAGATGGGCCAGAGCGTTCACGATCTGGACCCAGTGCTCGGGCCGAGCGCTAAGGTATTCCTGGACCGCGTCAGCGGCTTGACGCTCCCCCTCCGTGACGAACTCTCCCTGAGAGATCCTCGTGCAAGGCATGCGCTTCTCCTTGGACCTGATCCATCGACGTGCAGCCGGGTGAGGGACGCCCCACTGAGAACCAGTCTCAACGGAGAGCCAGAAACGCCCCGGCAGCACAAGCTCGTAGACGACACACTAGCAGGGTCCAGTGCGACACAATGTCAGGGGGCGAAGAACGACCACGCCTGGCAGAGCGCCGAGGCGAACAAGCTGCGGACCCGAACAAAGTGCCGGGCATTGCCGAAACCCGTTGGGACATGCGGCGAGACTTCCCCTCATCATGCCACGGAACGCCGTGATGTTTGATGTCGTCGAAGCGGGCCGTTCGTGCCGGGCCGGGAGGGCACCTCCAATGGGCACGTGCCAGATGCCCCTGCCCCTGATCCCGCATGGTTCCCTGGAATCTCCTGCGAAACATGACGTAGACCGGGCCGGCGAGGCGGTCAGGCGACCGTGCGGCCGGTGCCTGCGTCTGGAACCCGCTGGCGTGGCCTGTCCCGGCGCCCGTGCTCACCGGCCGCGTTGTCCGCCGTCTTGCCCAGGCACCGCCCGGGAAGGATGGTGGACAAGCGCCGGCGCCGGACCGGCCGCAAACCACCGCGCCTGTTCCGCAGCCGAACGCCTCGCGCCAGACGCAACCGCCAAAGCGGACGGTCCTTCGGCCACCCCTGCCAAGCCCACCCTCTGCCCGTCCCGTCGAGGCCAACAGATCTCCTGGGCAAAAACAAGTCGACTTGCACATGTCTTGCAATCTCGAAGCAGACGATCTATGCTTGCCGACATTAGGGCCTGACGCCCTGCAGGTAATCAGCGAGGTGCATGATGAGCTTCTTTGATTCCGTCTGTGAGTGGTACTCTGAGCAGAATGTCGTCGTGAAGGCGGTGGCGGCCGTTGGCGGCGGCGCCTTGGCTGTGGTGGGTGGGATCGCGGCCGCACCTGCGATCGGAGCAATGGCATCTGCAGCCGGCATTGGCGTTGCGGGAGGCACCCTCAGCGGCGCCGCAGCGTCGTCGGCTGGCCTGGCCTACCTGGGAGGAGGTTCCCTCGCCTCGGGAGGCCTGGGCATGGCGGGCGGAACCGCGGTGGTGGCCAGTGTAGCCGGTGCGACTGGAACCGGGGTGACAACGGCGGCCAGTATCCAGGCCAGCAGGCATGGCCAGAAGAGAGTCTCTGGTCGCAAAGTGGCGCGCAAGAAGCCTGTGACCGACAGCCGTTTCAGATTTGAGGATTAGGGAGGCTAGAGCACAATGAACGTGGGCGATTTTGCAGACGATTTTGTCCGACGGGCCCAGGCCGGGCAACACCCCACCATCCGGGTGCCTAGTGCCTATGCTGCAGCATTCCTCATGGCGATCGAGCCATCGTTCAGGCTCGCCGCCGACTGCCTGGAAAGAATCTCCGATCCCGAACTACGCCGAATCATCGAGGCGATCTTCTACTCGACCGCTGCCGGCGCCGTGGTAGGTCTCACGATCGGAGGAATCTGCGCTGGTCCTGCAGGCGCCAAGGTCGGAGCAGCGGTCGGAGGTGCGGCAGGGATGGTGATCGGCTGCGTCGGAGTGATGGTACTGTCGGCCAGACAAGAACGGGGTCCAGATGGTTCTGCTGAACTGGTCCTCTCGGCGCCCTGAGACCGGACCACCTGCAGACGGAAGTGCACAGGGGGCGAAGAACTGAGAGCCAGGAGGTAGGTCGCAATCGCGAGCATCCAGGTCACCGTCAAGTTGTCCTCCGCCCTTGTCGCCGCCGTGGAGGCCCACTCCGCCCGGACCCCGGAACTGAAAGGCCGGGGTCTGGGCGACGCCATCCGCTGGATCCTGAACCGGTATCTGCTATCCAATGCAGGTATCGAGCACGACCAAGGGCTCGTGCTGCCCGTCCCCGTCACGGGCACCCCAATCTTCAAGGCCCGGGTCTACACCCGGCGCGTGTTGAACCTGAAGCGTCAACACCTGGAAGTCCAATTGAAGGTGGACGCCCACACGCCAGACGAGAGCGGCCTGCTATGCACCTTCAGGCTTTCGCCGCAGTATCTCAAGACCCGCCTGATTCCAGACCTGCACAATGGCCCCGAGGAATTCCCCTCTACAATTTCTGACATTCTCAAGAGGATCTTGGAGGCCGAGATCCTTCCCCATCATCAGAAGGACCTGGTCGATCTCAAGAAACCACCGCCGGTCATCTCGGTCAGTTCTCGGCTCGCGGTGGACCCCAGGTCGCTCCCAACTCACCCAGAGCCCGAACTGAGAACGGAAGATCAGCGATTCTGGCAGCAGACCCTGGCCAAAGCCCGAGAACTGGCCGCAGCAACAGACCGCCAGGAAAAAATCACCAGGTTGCTGCAGACCTGTCGCGGACTCCTCCCCCGGGTGCTGGAGGCAGACGAAACCAACTCGGCGAAAATCAAGGCGGCCTTTGATGCCTGCCAGGCCCACGCCAATCGTCTTGGACCGTCGCCAGAGGCGCAAGCCGATGACCGCGAGGTGAAGGCCCTGGCTGCGCTCCTATACCTGGCCTCCCCCTGCGACCTGATACCCGATGAAATGCCGAAAAACTCAGGCTTCCTGGACGACGCGGAGGTTCTGCTGGCTCAATTCCCGGACTCCTGAGCCCTCCC
>CAZQPM010000234.1:0-6614 GCA_964595195.1 uncultured Burkholderiales bacterium
CGCTCGGGGCTCAGGGCCAGGCTCTCTGGGTCACGGCGGCCGGCCTGGCCCGGACGCTCGGGGCTCAGGGCCAGGCTCTCTGGGTCACGGCGGCCGGCCTGGCCCGGACTCCGGTGGCTCAGGGCCAGGCTCTCTGGGTCACGGCGGCCGGCCTGGCCCTGAGCTCATATGTCTGGACCGAGGTCCAGGAGTGCCGGATGGCCGAGGCCATCCTGGTCTTCGTCTTCCTGGGAGCGGCCGCCTGGGTGAGGCTGCAGAGGGACCCCACCCTTCCGGGCGGAGCCCTCTTCGGTTCGGCCCTCGGTCTGGCCCTGGTCTTCTACTGGTTCTACGGTCTGTGGCTGGCGATGTGGTGCCTTCTGACCCTGGTCCCCTCGCGGAGGATCCTGCCGGCCCTGGCCGTGAGCGCCCTGGTGACTGCTGCCATCAGCCTGCCCTTCCTGGCTCCCTACCTCGTGGGCGAGGGCTCGCGGAGCCCGGTGCCCTTCGGCCGACCCTACCCGGCCCTGCAGGACTTGGAGCGCCTTCCGGCCGGGCAGTTGGGTCCCCTGGGCCCTTCCCTGGTGCTGTCCCAGTCGCTGCCGCCCGAATGGCCCCTGGATCCCCGTCAGACCCACGGTTTCAGCCTGATCTGGCTGGCCCTGGCGGTCCTGGGTGCACGCCGGGCCTCCTGGCGCTGGTGGGTGCCGGCCGTCACCTTCTGGCTGTTGACCCTGGGGCCCTATCCGCGCTGGGGGACCGACTTTGCGGATCTGCGCCTGCCCTATGCCTGGCTGTACCAGTGGGTCCCCGCCTGGAGCCGTCTGTTCTGGCCCTGGAGGATGGCGCCGTTCGCCGTCCTGTCTCTGGCCCCCCTGGTCCTGGAGGGGACCCGCAGGTTCCGCAGGCCGGCGCTCGTGTTCACGTTGTTCCTGTTGGGCGAACTGGCCTGGCGCGGGACGCTCTTCCTGACGGCGGCGCCGGTGGTGGCCGACCCTTTCTACCAGAACCTGGGCCCCCGGGACGGCGTGGTGGAACTGTCGTATCCCTGGAATTCGGCGATGGCGGGCTACCAGCAGGCCTTCCACGGACGTCCCACCCTGGGCACCCTGGCTCAGGCCTGGCCCCACTACGGACATCCTCCCGACAGTCTCCTGGCAGACCCGCGGCGCTTCCGCGAAGAGCCCTTCCTAGCCTGGCTGGAGCAGGTTCGCGAGGGGCCGGCCGGTCCACCTCCACCTTGCGACTTCCTGGTGCGCTCCGGCTATCGGTGGGTCGTGGTGCACACGGACCGGCCGGGGAGCCGGGACCTGGCCGGCCGCCTGGAGCAGGCCCTGGGCCCCTGGGACTTCCGCGACCAGGCCGTCACCGCCTGGCGCCTGGGTTCCCCGTAGGCTGGTCGGCCCGGAAGTTCAGGTCCTCGACGGGAGCCTTCTCATACTTCATGGACGTGTCCCTGTCCCGTTTCACGTCCTGTTTGACGTCCCGCGCCAGCGTGAGGTCGAAGAAGACCCAGGTGTCGACGTCCAGGATTCCCGAGCGGGCCATCTGCAGGTGGCTGACGCCCGGATAGACCTCGATCGTCTGGCGGCCGTGCAGGCGCTCCAGGTCGGCGGCGAAGCCCCTGAGCACCTCGCGGATGACCTGCGGTGGGAACTCGTAGAGCATGGGCACGACGAAGTCCACCTTCCAGCGGTACCAGTCCTGGCAGGCGAAGTCGTAACCCGAGAGGCGATGGCGTCCATTGTCGCGCTCGCGGTAGGACAGGGGAAGGACCGCAGCCGAAAGGGCCTGGCGGCGGTCCAGGCCGGCCCGGATCCGGTTCACCAGTTCGGTCAGGGCCGCCTCGCGGCGGGCCAGGATCTCCTGGCAGGTCCGGTAGCGTTCCATCAGGCGCCGGTCGGCCGGGCTGTAATAGTGGTACGAACCGCTCTGGATCCCCAGGCTTTCGGGCAGGCCCTGGCCGTCCACGGGGTAGCGGATGTGGTCCAGGTGCACTCCAGCCAGACCCGGATGCCCTTCGGCCAGGTTCAACAGGGCATACTCCAGGCGTCGGGCCACCTCGGGGTCCTGGGGATTGAGGAAGATCGGGCGCAGGCCCCGGCCCCGGGGGGCGGGAAAGGGGTCCTCGACCGAGGAGACCAGCAGGAAGCCAGGAGTCCGGGCTCCCGCCCTCAGGGCCTGGCGCAGCAGTGCCCCCAGGGGGTGCCCGCCGTGGGGCACCCGGTGGCGGTTCAGGATCTTCTCCAACTCCCGGTCTTCCGAGGTCCGGTCGTAGAGGTCCGCAGCCTCGTGCATCAGGGCCAGGGTCCCCGGGGCGGCAGCCTTGGACCCCTGCAGGCGACGGGCCTCGTCGCGAAGCCAGGCAGCCATCAGGTCGTTCCACATGCTGGGGCCGGAATGCCAGGGCAGCATCGCCGACGTGTTGTCCATCTTCCAGTAGAAGGCGTGACACCAGGCGTGGATCCGGATCCCCAGGGGCCGGGCCTCGTCGATGAAGATCTGCAGGGGGTCCTGGACCTCGTCGGCCAGGACGCGGTAGTCCCATTTCAGGTGCCGATACAGCGGCAGGCCCTGCTGGCCCGGCTGGAAGGGCAGGATCACCGCCCGGTGGCCCTCCCTTCGGATGGCTGGGGCCAGCGAGTAACCGCGCAGCCAGGTTTCCAGGAAGACCGTATCCACCCCGTTCGCGGCCAGCTCCTCCAGGCAGCGTCGCGCTGCCGCGCGCACCTGGGGTTCGCCGTAGGAGCGGGAGCCGGGCAGGATCCAGTCCGGCGACAGCCAGACACCCGAGACGCTGGCCTGGGTGGCCCGCACGCCGGTGGGAGCCAGGGCCAGCACGACCGCCAGAAGCACGATCAGGGGCCAGGCCCGGGACATGGTCAACCTCCCGACAAGCGTTGGGGAGGCCTTCTGCCCGGGCCTGGAGGGTCCTACCAGCCCCACCCGCAACACATGAGCGGGATTCCGCAGACCGGCATCATGGGCATGCAGAAGAGCGGCATCATCGGGAAGAGGAACCAGGCCGGACTGACCAGGGGCAGCGGCGGCATCAACCAGGGAGTCATGAAGGTCGCTGTCCAGGGCAGGTTCGAGGGCCCGGCGCTGAACCAGGGATCGAAGCCGAAGCCCTGGGGCCCGTAGCCCTGCGGCCCGTAGCCCTGGGGCCCGTAGCCCTGGGGCCCGTAGCCCTGCGGCCCGTAGCCCTGGGGCCCGTAGCCCTGCGGCCCGAAGCCCTGGGGCCCGAAGCCCTGGGGCCCGAAGCCCTGCGGTCCGAAGCCATCGAAGCCTGCGCCCTGGGGGCCGGCCCCGGCCTGGGGTGGGGGCGGGAAGGGCGGAACGCCGGGGTTCGGCATCCCATAGGGTGGCGGCGGGGCGAAGACGGGCCCGGCAGCCGGTTCTGCCCAGGACTCCGCCGGTTGCGGCGTTGACCGGTCCCCGGTGGGCGTGGAACCCAGTGGTTCAGCCGGATCGGAGGTCACCTCGGCAACAGTCGGCCAGTCTTGGGGCGGCGCCGGCGATTCCGGGCCGGCCACCGAGCCCTGCGGCGGCGGTGGAGAGGGGGCCTCGGAGGGCGTCGCGTCCAGCAGGGCGTAGGCCTCTTCCACCGGCGGCATGCCCAGTTGCTGGCGGACGTGCGGACCCACCGGCTCGGGGCGCAGGTGGATCAGGCGCGACCAGGGGTCCACGGCCTGGGAGGAGGGCGCCTCCGCGAGGGGAACCTCGGCCTGCTCGCGGAAGTCGGCGGCCTCTTCGGACAGGAACTCCTCGGCGTCGGCCAGACCGGGTTCGTTGGCGGGCAGAGCCGCCGGCGTCTTGGTGGCAGAGGGAGCGCTGTCCTGCCGGCCCTCCGCGGCCTCAGACCCGTCGGGGCCCCCGGTGGCTTCGTCTTCTTCAGGGATCAGACCGGCACGGCGCAGGTCATCGACCATCTGCACCATGTCGTCGGTGTGGGGCTGCCTGGAGGGCCCGGCCGGGCAGGCGACCGGGGCCTCAGCCTCGACGGCGACGAGCCCGGCCTCTTCGGGAGCCGCAGCAGGTGTGGCGCCGGGAGCCTCTGCGAGATCCGGCATGCCCAGGCGGGTGCGGACGAAGGCGCCCACCGGCGTGGGTTGCAGTTCGTCCATCCGGGCCCAGGCGTCGACCGGTTCCGAGGTGCTCGGGGGCAGTGGTTCCGAGACCCGCTTGTCGGGAACGGTGGGGGGCATGGCGATTTCGGTTCTGCGGATATCTCTCGGTCCAGTCATCCCTTGCTCCGCGATGGCACCTGCCAGGATAGGTCGGATACACCCTCATGGGTCGGATACACCCTTGAGTCTAGGGCATCGAAAGCGGGCGATTGTTGAACGCAGGTGAACAGCGCGACCGGTCGGGCGCCTCGAGTCTTGCGGCAGGATCCGCGCTGTTTCGACCTGTCTTCGTGCAGGATACGGGAGGCCTTGCCGTGAATTCCAAGATCGTTCGGGGGCTCTTGCGCCCTGGGGAAGGGGTGTTTACGGATGGGCACGCCGGTCGGGCATCCGCCCTCGGTCGGGGTCCTGGTGGTGGACGATGAGGAGACGCTCAGGCAGATCCTGAGGGCCGGCCTGCAGCGATCCGGCTATCAGGTGCATCTGGCCTGCGATGGCCGCGAGGCCCTGGATCTCCTGCAGGGCGGCCTGCAGGTCCAACTGGTCCTCAGCGATGTCGTGATGCCCCGCCTGGATGGCCTCCAACTCTGCAAGCGCCTGGAGTCCGACTTTCCGGGTCTGCCACTCCTGCTCATGACCGGCTGCGTGGACCAGCCTCCGGAGGGTTGGAATGGTCGGGTCACCGTCCTGCGCAAGCCCTTCAGGCTACCCGAGTTGTGCCGCGAGATCGCCAGGCATCTGCCGGGCGGGGGTTGACGGGCATTCAGGCCCCCGTCAGGCGCAGGATGCCCCTGGCCTGACGCAGGATCTCCTTCTCGTTGAGGTAGGACAGCTTGCGCCAGGCTTCACCCATCGAGAACCAGCCGACGGCGTCCGCCTCGTCGTCCCGAATCCCGGCCTCCTCCTGCACCAGGGGCATCAGGAAGAACGAAACGATCTTGTGGTACAGGGTGCGGTTCTCCTTCCAGTAGAAGTCGTAGTCGATCTCGTCGATCGGCTCTCCCAGGGCCGCCAGGTGGCCTGTCTCTTCCAGGACTTCGCGGATGGCTGCCTCTCCGGGCGTCTCTCCCGGGTTCACACGGCCCTTGGGTAGCGCCCAGATGACGCCACCGCGCTTGGCGATCAGGCACACCATCAGGGTGCCACCCTCCCGCTTGTAGACCACTCCGCCTGCCGACCTCTGGACGGCTTCCCTGGTCTCAATGTCGTCGTCGGGAAGCGGGGCGTCCGCCGGCGGGCGCCCCGGGGCCTGGCCGCCCCAAGCGGCCTGGCGGGCCAGTTGGTCGGCCAGGCGGTTGGCCGGGCCGGGGATCTGGGCGAAGGTCACCTGCAGCCGACCAGCCAGGGCCAGGGCCTGCCGGTACAGAGGGCGCAGTTGCGGGTCACGGACCCGAAGTTCCTGGCGCATCTGGCGGATCAGCAGGAGGTTCTCGGAGTGCACGCGGACGCGGCCACCGTCCAGCTCGCCGGCCAGTTCCAGCCCTCGGACCAGGGCCCGATACTCCGCCTGGCTGCGCGTGGCCGATCCGATCGCTTCCGAGATCTCCCGCACCGCATCGTCCGAGGGACGCAGGACCACGCCGATCCCGGAGGGCCCGGGACTCCCCCGGGAGACCCCGGCGATATGGATGGCCACTTCGCGTTGCACCGGACCCACTTCTGCTGGCAGGTCCTGCGTCCTCCGTGCGTGGAATAGGAATTCCATGGAACGCAACAACCTGGTGACCAACCACGCTGGCGAGGCCTTCCTGTGGAGGGTGGAGAGGAAGTTCGTGCCGGGCTTCCTGGGCGAGTCCCTGCTCTACATGTTCCGCCCCGAGGACGACTCTCCCCGGTTCACCTTCCTGGTCCTGGTGCCCAGCACGCTGATCCCTCGCCTGGGCTCGGACTTCGACAGCGTGGCCCGGGCCGTCTGGCCCTTCGCCGAGGACCTGCTCCAGAAGGGGTTCCGCGAGGACCTGCAACTGGAGCTGAAGGCCGAGGACGCGCCGGAACTGAAGCGGTCGCACGGCCTTCGGAAATTCCCTCTCCCGGGCGCGGACGGTGGTGAGGTCGGGTCCTGGGGCTAGCAGCAATGCCGTGAGGGGGCCATGCGAGAGCCGTGTCGAGGGGGGACGGGTCCGGCCTGGCGGCCTCAGGGGTCGGTCGGGTCGGGTGCGGGGGCAGGCACGCGCCGGATGCGGATGCTGGTGATCCGCTGACGGTCGACGCCTGCCACCTCCAGGATCAGTCGGTCCACCTCGAGGACTTCACCCTGGACGGGAACCCGACCCAGCAGGCCGTACACGTAGCCGCCCAGGGTCTCGTGTTCGTCAACCGGCAGGTCCAATTCCAGACTGGAGTTGACGTCCTCCAGGATCATCTTGGCGTCGACCAGGGCTGCACCATCCGGTTCCCGCACCACCACCGGGGCTCCCTCCGGGTCGTACTCGTCGACGATCTCCCCGACGATCTCCTCGAGGATGTCCTCCATGGTCAGCAGGCCCTCGGTACCCCCATACTCGT